>PLQW01000072.1 GCA_003160215.1 Acidobacteriaceae bacterium | reverse complement strand
ACTTTTAGCCGGACAGCAGTGAACCAGGATAATCGCGACGAAAATTAGCATCAAGATCTCCTGTTGACTAAGGTCTTCGTTAACAATAACCTGCACGGGAAATGGCACAGCAAGTAGCACAACTGCGTCAAAATGACGCGCCCTACCCGGGAATGCCTGACCGGCAGTGCTTCGAGCGCGCGCACACGCATGTCGGCGCTGGCTCGGCCTGGTGCCCCAGGTTCGCCCCTCTTTTGGGCTAACCTGGGTTACAACAAACCTGGCCCCAGGCCGCGATTCGTTTGTTCAGAAGATCCGGCTGATGCCTGGGAAAGAATCGAAACCTGCATCGAAGCTCAGGATTTGCGCGATGTCATGCTGTTCCATCACGGACACGTGCACGGCATCCCGAGCTGAGAGCCGCCGGTAAGCCAGAACAATCTCCTTGGCGCGTTCGACTGCCGCGTGAGTAACGGGCAGAACTTCATCGACCACTCCGAGCAGTGCATCGAAAGCGGGCTGGATGGCGTCGCGCCGATCGATGGCCACGTAGCGGTACAGTATCTCCTGCAAGACTTCGGCGTCGGTCACCAGACGCTCTCGGCCGCGTATCAGTTTCTCCAGCAACCGCTGTCCGTCAGTCTTGTGCGGGTGCGGCGCGCCCACCAGATACATCGGGACATTGGAATCGATGAGAATCACGAGCGCGGGCCGCTTAGGTAACCCGCTTCGACCTCAGCCAGCATAGTGTCCAGGTCTCCTGCCGGGTATTCGTGTTGGACCGCCATACGGATCGCCTCGAGCTTGCGGGTGAGACTGCCGGCCGGCTCTTCCCGGCGTGCGGCTTCCAGCGCCTGGCGGACCCATTCCGCAAGGCTCATATGGCGCGAGCGCGCAACGCGCTGGATCTCCCGATATTCCGGATCTTTCAAAATGACCTGCAGCCTTTTAGCCATGACATGAGTTTATTTGACTCATGGTAATGAGTCAATTTGCGAAACTCCGCACTCAAGGCCAAAGGAGGACCTTGAAATGGGGCACCCGCGGGGGTCTCTTCACCTCCGTGTGTGCCGCCCCTGAAGGGACTCAACTCTAAATATCCGCCTACCCAGCGCTCAACCACCCCAATCCACGCAAAGACGCCGTGGCTTGGGGACCCCGGGAAGCGCTGGGCTATGATCTTCCGTCCCGCGTGGCGGGACTCGGTTCGTTCCCCCGTCCAACTTGCTGCCAACCTGAAAACTTGAAACCCGAACTTGAGATTTGAACTTGAAACTCGAAACTCGAAACTTGAAACTAACCCCTAGCCCCTAACCACTGTGCCTTATGTGCATCACATCCCCGTCTTTCACGATGTACTCCTTGCCTTCCAGTCGCAGCGTGCCGCGGGCGCGTCCTTCGGCCTCCGAGCCCGCATCGAGCAACTGGTCCCAGTGGATCGTCTCGGCGCGGATGAAATGGTGTTCCAGGTCCGTGTGAATAGCGCCGGCGGCGTGGACCGCTTTCGATCCGCGCTCCACGGTCCATGCGCGGCACTCGTCCTCGCCTACGGTGAAGAAGGAAATCAGCCCCAGCAACTCGTAGGTCTTGCGGATGAGCCGCACCAATCCACTCTCTTTCAGTTCGTAGCTGGAGAGGAATTCGGCGGCATCCTCGTCGCTCATTTCGGCAAGTTCGGCTTCAACCTTGGCGCACACCGCGAGCGCGCCCGTGTTGGGACGCGCGGCCACTTCCGTCACTCCGTATTTTGCAACCGCTTCTTCCAGGTCCTTTCCCAGCGTCGGACTTTCGCCGATGTTGAGCACGTACAGGATTGGCTTCTCGCTCAAGAACATGAAGCCGCGCACCCGCTTTTTGTCCTCGGGCGTCATCTCCATCTCGCGCAGTGGGCGCTCGGTTTCGAGATGGACCTTGGCGCGTTTCAGCAAATCGTGCTCGCGCTCCAGCTCCGCCGTCTTCATCTTCTTCAAGTCTTTCTCGACGCGCTCCAGCCGCTTCTCCACCTGTCCGAGATCGTTGACGATCAAGTCGAAGTCAATGTTCTTGATGTCGCGCAGCGGATCGATAGGGCCAACGTGAGCGATCGAGTCATCTTCGAAGGCGCGAACCACGTGGGCCAGTGCGTCCACATTACGCAGATTCGCGGCGAAGGCGGTTTCGTTCAGCGCCTCCTGGCTCAGCGCCGCCACGTCGGTAAACTCGACGCTGGCATGCACCAGCTTCTTAGGGTTATAGAGGGTAGCCAGTCGGTCCAGGCGGTCGTCGGGAACCTTGGTCACCCCGAGATGCGCCTCGCGCGGATTTCCGGTGCGCTGTCCTACCTGCTGCTTGGTCAACATCACGAACAGCGACGTCTTGCCCACCTGTGGCAGGCCTATGATTCCGGTTTTCATGTGTGCGCTTTTCGCCTTTCGTTGGGTTGCGGAGAGGCTTTTCGCTTTTCGCTTTTTGCTCTTAGCTCTTAGCCTTCAACCCCAGCAATCGCAGGAACTGGAAACTCGAAACTCGAAACTTCTTCACGTCATCCGGCGCGCGGTCAGAAACAGCAGCGCCAGCCCGAGCGCCAGCACCGATCCCTCGATGCGCGTCGACCACACATGCAAGCGATTGAACTCGACCCGGCGCGCATCGTCCTGCGGCACGTCGTCGATCAAGCCCATCTCCTGACGCAGAACCAGCATGCGCGACGCGATGCCAAACATACCAACCAATGTGAGGGTGATCATCGCGTAGATCAACAGGTTGCGGGCCGCAAAAGGAGCGGCGACGCCATTCACGATCCGCGAGTCGATCATGGACGTCACGGCAAACACTACGCCGCAGGAGATGGCCATCCAGTGCATGATGCCCAAGCTACGATTGACCACATTGCCGGCCAGTTGCCGGGTGGGCAAGACGGCAAAGACCGTCGGCGCCAGCACAAACGCAAAGAAGATCAGCCCACCAATCCAGATCACCAGCGACAACAGCATCAGATATCGAAGGAAAGACATCGCGACCTCAGAGTAAAGAACAATTGTAAACGGGAGCTGCTAACTAGGGGTTAGGGGCTAGGCGCTAGGGGTCAGCATTCAGTTGAAAGTGGGACCGAAGTACGTCGGGCTGAATGCTGAGTGCTGAGTGTTGAGTGTTGAATGCTAACTGCTAATCGCTAGTTGCAAATTGCCACTTCTGGTATCTTTTCACATTACCCGAGGCCGCTTGAATGTCTGCATCTCAAACGCTGGTCGATACCCGTCCGCAGCCGAGCAAGTCGTATCGCTGGTTAGTGCTGATCTTCGTCAGCCTGGCCATGTTCGGCAATTACTACATTTACGACAGCATCAACCCGCTGGAGCGAATCTTCCTCCAGCAGTTGCATTACTCCGCTTCCATGTTCGGCTGGCTGAATGCCAGCTACAGCGTGGCGGCCGTGGCGACGCTGTTGATCGGCGGCATCCTCATCGATCGGTTCGGGATCAAGAAGTCTCTATTGTTCTTCTCGGCCCTCATTCTCCTGGGCGCTCTGCTCACGTCCCTTAAGGGTAACTTCTATCTCATGGTCGCTGGCCGTGCCGTCGTTGGACTGGGCGCTGAATCGCAGATCGTGGCCGTTACGACCGCTCTGGCACGATGGTTCAAGGGCAAGGAACTCAGCTTCGCTTTCGGCATCAATCTCACGATCGCCCGAATAGCTTCCATCGCCGCCGACAACTCGCCGACGTGGGCCAAGTTCGCGTTCTTCCCCAACGGAGTCGATGCCCAGCCTAGCTGGCATCGTCCCCTGGTACTTGCCGTGGTTGTCGGATCGACGGCGGTAGTCGGTGCCTTGATTTACTGGGCGCTCGAAACCTACGCCGAGACGCGCTACCACCTCGGAAAGTCGGGCGAACCGGACAAGTTGAGTTTCCGCGAAGGACTGAAATTCAACCCTTCATACTGGTACGTGGTCGCGCTGTGTTTCACGTTCTACTCGGGAATCTTTCCGTTCCGGACGTTTGCCATCGATCTGTTCACCAGCAAATTCCTCTCCCAGATGGGCGCGGCCGCGACTTCAACCGCTGCCTTCGCTTCGGCCCAGCAACAGGCGGGTTGGCTAAACAGTTTGCTTCCTTTTTCCGCCATGATTGCCACACCCTTCTTCGGCCTGCTCGCCGATCGCATCGGCAAGCGCGCCACCCTCATGGTTGTTGGATCGTTTCTGATGATGCCGGTTTACCTGATGATCGCCTACAGCAGCATCTCCCTGCTGGTGCCGGTGTCGCTGATGGGGATTGCCTTCTCGCTGATTCCGGCGGTGATGTGGCCCTCGGTGGCCTACATCGTGGATGAGAGGCGCCTGGGCACCGCCTACGCGCTGATGAGCTTGCTGCAGCAGATCGGTTTCTTTATTTTCAATCTCGCTATCGGGAAGGCCAACGACATAAGCCACGCTGGGCCCACCAATTTCCGCGGCTATGCGCTGGGAATGTGGATCTTCTCGATCCTGGGCTTTCTGGCATTGCTCTTCGCGCTTTTGTTGCGCCAGCGTGAGACTGGCCCCAACGCCCACGGCCTGGAAACCATCACCACGCATTCGCAAGCGTGACAGCGCCGGGGAGTGGTGCAGGCGATCAAGTCGCACCGGGGCTGGGAAGTACACCGGTGCGGTGCAGCCCCGCAGCGGCATTGACCTGAACTGCTCGGGCGTGGGTCAGTTTCCGGTTACGCCGTCATCGAGGCACAATGCCAGCAGGTGCTCGGAAATGGCCACACTTCCGGGTTGCCGACTGACTAAAACTGTCTAGGTGGAGGCCATCGAACCGAAGTAGCTTAGCTCCCCAATTTGAAAGGATGCGGCCTGTGTTTCTGTTCTTCCCCCTATCGGAATTCTGGAGAACACTTCTTGCCTCGATCATCGGCTTGCTGACCCTGGCCGCTATCATGACTCGTCCCTTTCGCTGGAGCGAGGCGCGAATCGCCATGGCCGGCGCGGGTGCTCTGCTTCTTCTGGGTTTGATCCGGCCTGCGGATGCTGCACGTACTCTGCTCCGCGATTGGAATACGTTTCTCTTCTTCCTGGGAATGATGGGGCTCTCTGCGCTGGCGGAAACGGCCGGGTTGTTCGATTGGCTGGCAGCGGAAGCCGCGCGGTTCGCAAGGCAAAGTGCGGCCAGATTGTTCCTGAATGTGTTTCTCCTGGGAACCCTGATCACGATGATATTTTCCAACGATGCGACTGCGCTTATCCTGACGCCAGTCGTTTATGTGCTCGTGACAAGATTACGGCTTCCGGTTCTGCCGTACCTGTTCGCCTGCACCTTCATTGCGGATAGCGCATCGTTCCTGCTGCCCATCAGCAATCCGATCAACGTAATCATCATGTCGCGCTTCCCGCTCGATCTCCAGACCTTTCTAAGGCTGCTCTTTCTTCCCAGTCTCGTTGTAATCGCAATTAACCTTGGGATTTTTTATTTGCTCTACCGCTCACAGCTGAAAGGGACTTTTGACATCGATCACCTGCCCACTGCAGAGAAGGCGGTCAAGCATAAAGCTTACTTTCGCTATACCTTGTGGGTGCTTGCCTTGGTTGCGCCGTCTTATGTGATTGCGTCTGCTTTTCAATTTCCGCTTTCCGTGGTCGCAGTCGCGGGCGGGTTGTTACTACTGCTGGGTGCGCTGTTCTGGAAGCGGACGACCCTGCGGGAAGCAGGGAAAGCGATTTCATGGCCGATTTTTGGATTCATCGCTGGAATGTTCGTCGTCGTTCGTGCCATCGAGGACACGGGACTGACGCTCAAGCTGGGCAAGTTGCTTCTGCATCTCTCTGGCGGCACGAGCTTTGGAGCGGTGATGGTGGGCACGTTCGGGTCGGCGCTGGGGACAAACTTAATCAATAACGTACCCATGGCGGTGGTGATGAATTCGTCTCTGGGCAGCATTCAGCACGCCGCTCCGGCTATACGAAACGGCTTTGTCGCCGCCACCATGTTCGGCTGCGATCTGGGCCCGAACCTCACTACGGTCGGGTCCTTGGCTACGATTCTCTGGTTACTCATTCTGCGGCAACGAGACGTGGACGTTTCCGGGCTCGACTATTTTAAAGTGGGCGTTGTGGTTACTCCGTTGATGTTGCTCGCAGGGGCGCTCACAATCTGGCTGTGCTTGTAGGCGGGTTTGCCGAAGGAGGCAACGATGCGAATTCTTTGTTGTCTGGATGGCACAAATACCAAGCAGGTCAGCCATGCGGCACAGATGTTTTCCACGGCTGAGCCTCTGACGATTGGTCTGCTGACGGTGATTGATGCCGGCCCGCGCCGGGACATGGACCGGACACGGGAACGATTCTGGCGGCCGCCGTTGCGCCACGGGCCCCTTACAGATGAAATGCAGGATGCGGAAAGAGCGGTCTCGGAAGAGATTCTGAAGACAGCCCTCTGTGACTTACCGCGGGCGGAGACATTGTTGCGACAGGGGCTTCCTGAGCTTGAAATCGTAAACGCCGCCGCAGACTGGAGAGCGGATGTGGTTCTCATTTGCGCGCGTGCGGAATATGGGGAGCCGCCACATATTGGTCCGCGATCAGTCGGGCATGTTGCGCGTTTTGTTCTGGATCACGCGCCCTGCCCGGTGCTGCTGTTGCGCCCGCTGGCTGGCGAACAATTCCCGATCAGACGATAGTAAAACGTGCCCAGCGCGCCAGGGGATGGGGCCTGTCGTAAACTTCCAGCATCTGTTTTGTGGTGATTTGGGTGCAGCGCTGGGTAGTGGAAAGCCGCTCGTGGCCGAGCAGTTCCTGGATGGCGCGCAGATCCGCGCTTTCTTCCAACATGTGAGTTCCGATTCATGAAGAGCGCGCGCGAGCCTGACCCCTCCATCGAGACCAAAACGTCCCCTTCGCGGAGGACGCTGCGTGGCCTCGATTGGCTCAATTTCCTCCTCGCCGACGTGCAGACGGGGGTGGGGCCGTTCGTCGCGATTTACCTCGCCGGCTATAGGTGGGACGAACAGAGCGTCGGGCTTGCCCTTACGGTCGGCGGGATCGCAGGAA
>PLQW01000159.1 GCA_003160215.1 Acidobacteriaceae bacterium | reverse complement strand
CGGGGATGGTGGAGAAGCCGAAATTTGAAGATGCACCGTCAAAGCTGGCGATTATCGGGCGATATGTGCTGACGCCGCGCGTGTTCGAGCTGCTGGAGAAGACGAAACCCGGCGCAATCGGCGAGATTCAACTGACGGACGGGATCAAGGCGCTGGTGCAGGAAGAGAAGGTTTTCGGCTACACGTTCGAGGGCAAGCGGTACGACGCCGGCGACAAGTTCGGGATGCTGCAGGCGACGGTGGAGTTTGCGCTGAAGCGCGACGACCTGGGCAAAGAGTTTCGCGAGTATCTGAAGACGCTGGAACTGTAGGGGTAGTGCGGCGCTTCACCGCCGCGCCTCCGCCGACGTTTGAGAAGAGCGAGCCCTGCGGCACACGACCGGAAACCCGTCGTGATCTAAGTGCCCTGCGCGGAAAACTCTGGATCGCTTGAGGGATGCCTTTACATCATCACGTCGCTGAACAAAAAATCGTGGCCCCAATCGGTGCCGTGACCTGCCTCGCGCAAGGCAGTTGCTAGCTGCGCCCAATGCCGCACGCCGTGCAGCATGGCGTGGGCGAACATCTTGCGTTTGCTGGCGCGCAACACGCCCAGCGTGCGTATCGGAAATTCCATCACGATGGCGAGATCCTCGTCAGTAGCGCGGGCGAGATAATCGCGATAGAGTGCGCGCGCTTTCTCTCCAATTGCGAACAACTCGGCCACGCTGCCCGTGGGTATCGATTCGTACTCGGTAATCGCCGAGCCTGCCAGCCGCTCGGCGTAGCGCAGCTCGACGGCAAAGACGTGCAGCAGGAATTCACGCACATTCTTCGCCAGCGCGATGTTCAATGGCAGGTCGAACAGCTCCGCGGGCTGACGCTCGAACCAACTCTGCCACTTCCCGGTCTCGCGCTCGTTGGCATCGAGCATCTCCGCAAACGAAAATTCGGCGGTCGTCGCGTTCATGATTTCCGGCCCTCCTTCAGCTTGCGCGATTTCGCTTCCACGCCTTCGACTAGCTTTTCCTTGTAAGCCACGAGTTTCTTCGCCACGGCGTCGTCATACAAGCCGATCATCTGCGCCGCGAGGATGCCTGCGTTGGTTGCGCCGGGTTTTCCGATGGCGACGGTGGCGACGGGAATTCCCGCCGGCATCTGTACCATCGCCAGCAACGAGTCGAGTCCCAGCAGCGCGGTCGAAGGGATCGGCACCGCAATCACGGGCAGCGTAGTTTCGGCGGCGATGACGCCCGCAAGATGCGCGGCTCCACCCGCGCCGGCGATGACCACCTTCACGCCCCGCGCTTTCAGCCCGCGTGAATATTCGCTGGTTCGCGCCGGCGAGCGGTGCGCCGAAGTGATGTCGATTTCATACGGAATGCCGAACTCGGCGAGCGCCTTCGCGGCCTCATTCATGATCTCGAGGTCGGAGTCGCTGCCCATGACGATGGAGACGAGGGGAGTGGTCGTCATATTCAATACGCGAGAGAGCTTTTCCCGGAATTGTTTCGCGTGCCCTTGAACGGGGAGCGGAATCATCTCCGTGTTGGCAACGTTAAATCCGTCGTCTTTCAAAGCTCCGACACAAACGTCATAGACGGTCTTGGAAATCAAGATTATTTTGGTGTCATCGTCGATTACTTTGGCGTCGCGGAGCGCTCTTAGTTTGCTCTTCAAGTTCTCAAGCGAGTCTCGGATCGCGCGCTCCTTGTCGGCCCCATCCGGCAAAGGTGATTCGACAGCATCTATCAGATGATAGCCGTCACATTTGAAGCGTTCGAGAAATTCGCGCTTGCCGCCGCGATCGATCTCTCGAGCCGAATACAAGACCTTCATGGTCTCCCAAAAGAGCGAATCATGGTATGGCACATTTTCGAAATAGAAGAATCGTTCTGGGTCAGGAGGAGGGGATTCGGCCACAAAAAGAATTTTGACGCGGGCTGGTTCGTACATCCTGCGCGGCTTCTCATAGCGGTCGTCTGGATAAATTCGGATCAGCAACCGGTCTGTCATTCCGAGCCTTTCTGTCGTCCCTGAAGGGACTCGGGGAACTTGGGGACGATACCCAGCACTCCGCTTCGCTCCGTGCTGGACTAAGTTATTCGGTGCCTTCGGCACTCGATTCGTCGCGCTTGTACTTAATTGCCGAAGAGGGACTATCGTTTTATTTGCCCGCCCGCAAATGTTTCAGGCCACGTGCCGCGATGTCCTTGCGGTAGTGCATGCCCTCGAAGCGGATTTTCATTACCGCGTCGTAGGCTCGCTCCACCGCATCGGGCAGGTCTTTCCCGTGCGCGGTCACACCCAGCACGCGCCCGCCGGAGGAGTAATACGCGCCATCGCGAAGGTGGGTGCCGGCGTGGAAGACTTTCACTCCGTAGATCCGCTCCGCTTCGTCAATGCCGCTGATGAGCTTGCCGACCTCGTACCCACCCGGATAGCCGCCGGATGCCATCACGACGCAGACCGCGGGATCATTTGTCCAGCGAAAATCACCTTCGCTGACGCGTCCTTCGATCGACGCTTCTATCGCTTCGAGCAGGTCGCTCTCCATGCGCATCATGATCGGCTGGGTTTCCGGATCGCCGAAGCGGCAGTTAAACTCCAACACCATGGGCCCGCGCGCAGTCATCATGATGCCGCAATAAAGGATGCCTTTGTACTCCGCGCCCTCGGCCCTCATGCCGGCGATGACCGGGCGCGCGATGTGGGTCACCAGCCAGTCGCGCATCCGGTCATCGACCATCTGGTCGGTCGAATAGGCGCCCATGCCGCCGGTGTTCGGGCCCTGATCGTTGTCGAAGAGGCGCTTGTGGTCTTGCGCCGCCACCAGCGGAACTACCCGCTCGCCATCGCTCATCACCAGGAACGATAGCTCTTCGCCCGTCAGACATTCCTCCAGCACCACCCGCGATCCGGCCTCGCCCAGCATCTTGCCGCTGAGCATGTCTTCGGCGGTGCGCTGCGCTTCGTCCTTGGTCGGCGAGATGACGACACCCTTGCCGGCTGCGAGACCGTCGGCCTTGACCACGACGGGAGCATGAAACAACCTAAGGGCCTCACGAACTTCTTCTTCATTGGTGCAGACCGAGTATTTCGCCGTGGGGATGCGGTGGCGCTGCATGAACTCCTTGGCGAAACTCTTGCTGGACTCCAATTGCGCGGCGGCCCGCGTCGGGCCGAAGACGGGCCAGCCACGCCGCTGGAATTCGTCCACCACGCCGAGCGTCAGCGGCAGCTCGGGACCGACCACGGTGACGTCGGGATTGAGCCTGCTTGCAAGCTGCACCAGGGAATCCAGGCTTTTGAGGTCCGCGGCGACACATTCGGCGTCGGCTGCAATGCCGCCGTTTCCGGGAGCGCAGTAAAGCTTCTTGACCCGCGGCGACTGCCGCAGCTTCCATACGATCGCATGTTCGCGACCACCGCTACCGAGGACCAGGATCTTCATGGGACCAAGTTCCGCACGACTTTTCTGCTGGCGAGAATTAGACGCGAAGCGAAAGAAAAGAGTAGGGGTGCAATGCGCCCGCTGTCAAACTTGCAGTGCAGCTGCTTTTCCATCTGTCATCCTGAGCGAGGTCGCCGCGGCGACCGAGCCGAAGGACCCCTATAAGCGCGGGATCGCTCTGTCGCCGTCTTGCCCAGCAACAAATCTGGGATTGCCTTGCAATCCTCTATTAACTGTCGTTAACTAAGCATTAACAATCCCATGATCACGGTCTCCAAAGAAGATTACCTCAAGGCCATCCTGGAAGCGGAGGGCGAAGGCGAGCAGGTCATCTCGGCCCGCCTGGCGCAATGGCTTTCGGTTTCCGCTCCGGCGGTCACCATGGCGTTGCGGCGGCTCAAGCGCGACGGCCTGGTTTCCGTGCGAAGCGACGGGCGAGTGCAACTCACGGCAGAGGGACGGAAGATCGCCCGGAGACTGGCCGTACGGCATCACCTGATCGAACGCATGCTACACGAGATCTTCGGGATGGAGTGGTACAAGGTGCATGACGAAGCGGAGCGCCTGGAGCACGCCGTCTCCAGCGACTTCGAGGCCATGCTCACGCGCAAATTGGGGCGCGGCGGCCCTTGTCCACATGGCAATTCGCCGACCCCTGAGCCTCCCCGCATCAAGCGTAAGCGTGGCCTGCTGCTGCTTTCCGAATCGCAGCCTGGGGGCCGTTATGCGGTGCAAAGCGTTTATGAGCGCGACCGCAGGCTGGGAGAGTTCCTGGAGAAGCTTGGTATTCGCCCCGGAGCCGAGATTGCGGTCCATCTCCGGAACTACGACGACACCCTGAGCCTGGTCACCGCGGCGGGCAAGGTGTCGCTAGGCCGCAGCGCTGCGGAAAAAGTGTGGGTTAAACCTGCCAAGAGCGACAGTTCCTCCCCAAAAAAGAATTAACCACAGTTTAGTAAATCCTGTATACTTCGGCTAAGGATGTGGAATTCATGGCGACGTCGTGTCGTCGTCTCCTTTTTTCGGTGAGCTTTGAACACGAAACCCCAGGCACCGCGCAGCCCGCAGGATATACGGCCGGATGGAACCGGGGCCGCCGACCTCGGCCATGTGTCGTTGGAGGGGATGCACAGTACCGTCGCGGTGCCGCACCATGAGGCCGGTTTCTGGCAGCAGTGGCGGGCCTTCGTCGGGCCGGCGATTCTGGTCAGCGTCGGCTATATGGACCCGGGCAATTGGGGGACGGACCTGCAAGGCGGCGCTCAGTTCAAGTACGGGCTTTTGTGGGTGGTCGGTCTGGCCAGCCTGATGGCCATCTTTATGCAGGTCATCTCCGCACGGCTGGGCGTGGTGACAGGGAAAGACCTCGCGCAATGCTGCCGCGACTGGTATCCCAAGTGGACGCGCTGGCCCAATTGGCTGATGAGTGAAGTCGCCATCGGCGCTTGTGACTTGGCGGAGGTGCTGGGAAGTGCGGTGGCCCTCAACCTGATGTTCCATATCCCGCTGCTTTGGGCGGTCATCATCACCGGCTTGGACGTGCTCCTGCTGCTGGCCATGCAGCACTTTGGGATGCGCACCATCGAGGCCATTGTCGTCTTGCTGATAGTCACCATCGGCGTGTGCTACTTCATCGAAATTTTCGTTCTGCCGCAGACCCAGCCCAGTTTCCTGGAAATGGGACGGGCGCTGATTTCGCCGCGCCTTCGCCAAGCGGGGATGTTGTACGTCGCCGTCGGCATGATTGGCGCGACCGTGATGCCCCACAACCTGTACTTGCACTCGGCCCTGGTGCAGAGCCGCAAGCTGCAGAAGGACGAACTGTCTATGCGGCGCGCGGTCCGCTTCAACACCATTGACTCAACGGTGGCCCTGACCATCGCTTTCTTCGTCAACGCGGCGATCCTCGTCCTGGCGGCAATGGTGTTCTTTGGGAAGGAAAGCGTGACCGTAACCGGCGGCCAGTTGATCAAGTTCAGGCCCGACAGCGATTGGATTCGGGTCGCGTATTTGACCCTGGCGCCGTTGTTGGGGACCGCGGTTGCGAGCACGCTGTTTGCGGTGGCCCTGCTGGCCAGCGGCCAGAGCAGCACCATCACGGGCACGCTCGCCGGGCAAGTGGTGATGGAAGGCTTCATGCATTGGCGAATCAAACCGTGGGTGCGGCGGCTCATCACCCGCACGCTGGCCATCCTGCCGGCGGTCTTGATAATTGGACTGCGAGGCGACAGCAGCGTTACCGATCTGCTGATCCTCAGCCAAGTGGTGCTGGCGTTGCAGCTTCCGTTTGCCATGTTTCCGCTGCTGCAGTTCACCAGCTCCCGCCAGCGAATGGGGAATTGGAGGAACGGTTGGTTTCTACTGCTGGCGGGTTGGGGCAGTGCTATCCTGATCACCGCGATGGACGTTTACAGCTTGCCCGAATCGCTGAAAGCTGCGTGGCAAGTCATCGTCGGCACGTAACCCGGCGACGAGATAAACGGGACGAACATGTACGACACCATTCTCGTGACGTTGGACGGTACTCCGACGGACCGCGCGATCATCGAACATCTCAAACAGCTGGCGAAGCTGGCGCACAGCCATTTGGTGTTGCTGCATGTGGCCGACGGATGGGCGGCCCGGACCTATGGCCCGGACGCGATCAGCCCGGAAATCGCCGAAGATACTGCGTACTTGGAGAAAGTTCGGGCGGAGTTTCAAGCCATCGGCATTCCCGCTGAGGCAGAATTGGCGTACGGCGAGCCAGTCAAGGAAATCATCAAATGGGTGCAGCGAAAGCATTGCGACTTGGTGGCGATGAGCACCCACGGACACCGCTTCCTGGCCGACCTATTTCTCGGCACCACGGCCACTCAGGTCCGGCATAGCGTCAGCGTGCCCGTCCTCCTTCTTAAGGCGAAGTGAAACACTCGCAGGCAACCAATCTCCGGCCGTTCCCTTTGCTGGTAGTGTCTCGGTTTGAAAGTTCCCCTTTCACAAACCTAACGGAACGTGCTGCTTTTGGCAGGTTCAGATCATCTGACTAACAGGAGGTAGTCTGCTTATGGGCGAACACTACAAGGGTCACATCATCGATACGAAGGCTTACGAACGAGCGGACGGCAAGGGGTGGAAGTACGAATTCTACATCTATCGTGAACACGGCTCTTACGGAGCCGTCACGCGGTTCTTTTCAGAGACTACGTACAGCACCCAAGAAGAGGCCGTCAAAGCCGCTTTAGCTGCTGCCAAGCAGAAGGTTGACCAGGGGTACGACGATTCGGGCGCTGTTGAAGATTTGCCGACGCCGGACAAAGGGGTAACTAAGGTTTAGTTGCCTCGCTTCTCTCCCAACTCCCGGCAAGGGGAGAGCGGGAGATCGGATCTCGCCTCCGTGTTACGAAGATTCTTTATCGCGGCGAGGGACAAGATTGATAGCACGTAGTAGGAGCAACGCGAGAGGTGTAAGCACATAAAAGTAAGCGGCTGCTCCTACGACCGCCCAAGAAACGCCTTTGGCGATCAATAAAAGTACAAGACCGCTTATCAGGAGCACAATGCTGAACGCTAGAACATAGCTCCCGTACCAAATGAAACCGAAGGCCACCTGCGATACTGACGCTCCTGCGTTACCTGCATACCAAGAGTGAAAGAAACTCGCCAATAAGATCAACAATATTGCGCTGAAAAACACTTCAATCTCTCCTGCGCCATGTCGCTTCTCCTGCTTCTCCTCTCATTTTTGTCAACAGAACAATTTACTCCAGCCACCAAGCGTGATCTGATAGGCCGGCGGCCATCGCGGAGTGGTCCCCAAGGTCTTAATGGATTCAGCCGAAATTGTAATGCATGAAGTGCACCGCGACCATGTGACATTGATTCTCGAATCTCTCCCCGAAAGCGTTTGTCAGCCGTGTGAATCGCTGCATAGACATGACCCCGTCCTCCCGTACCCCGCCGTTTGCCGCCGCGTCCTGGGTATCAAACTGACGCACTAACCCTTTGCTCGTAGTGGGTCAGTTGATAAGATCAGTTCGTGATCGACTTGCCTTATGGTGGTGGCGGCCAGTTCGACGAGCACGAGCTCGTAGATCACATCCGAGCGTCCGGGCGCGACTATATCATTCAGGGACAGACCGCTGTAGCACGTGCGAAGCATCCTAAGCAACGGTCCCTCGATTACTGGCTGCGGCAATTCAGCCGAAACCCTGATACGAAGCAGGCCGTCAACAGCGTTATCGACGCACTGGTCGCAACCGGTCTCTTTGTGGTTGTCAACAAGTTGCGTTGTCCAGATTCTCACAACCACTGCAAGGGAATCCGGCTGGTTTGACCCCCTGTGGAAATCAAACCGGCCCACCGCCCATTTGCCGTCTGACTACCCATTCCGCCCCGACCGATTTAAGATAGACGGTACTGCGTTGTTGGAATCCGCGCCCTCTTACATCTTCTCAATATAGAAGGGATTCATCCATGAACAGTTTCAGCAGTCGTTCCGTCCTCCGCGTGGGCAAGCGCGAGTTCGAAATCTACCGGCTTGACGCGCTGGAAAAGCAGGGTTGCGCAGTCGGCCACCTGCCTTACTCGCTTCGCATCCTGCTGGAGAACCTGCTCCGCCGCGAAGACGGCAAAGCGGTGAAGGCCGACGACGTGCGCGCGCTCGCTTCGTGGACGGGCAAGACCGTCCCGGTGCAGGAGATTGCGTTCATGCCCAGCCGCGTACTGCTGCAGGATTTCACCGGCGTGCCCGCGGTGGTTGACCTGGCCGCGATGCGCGATGCTATGAAGGCGCTGGGCGGCGATCCGACGCTGATTAATCCTTTGCAGCCGGCGGAGTTGGTGATTGACCACTCGGTGCAGGTGGACGAGTACGGCACGCCGCAGGCGTTTCAGCTCAACGCCGAACTGGAATTCCAGCGCAACAAGGAGCGGTACGCCTTCCTGCGCTGGGGACAAACCGCGTTCAAGAACTTCGCCATCGTGCCGCCCGACACCGGCATCGTTCACCAAATTAATCTTGAATACCTGGCGCGTGTCGTGTTTTTCGGAGCGAACGGCAAGTCCGGCAAGCCGCTGGCTTATCCCGACACGCTGGTCGGCACCGACTCGCACACCACGATGATCAACGGCCTCGGCGTTCTTGGCTGGGGCGTGGGAGGGATCGAGGCCGAGGCCGCGATGCTGGGACAGTCGGTCTCCATGCTGATCCCGCAGGTTGTCGGCGTGCGCCTGAAGAACCAATTGCGCGAAGGCTCGACGGCAACCGACCTGGTCCTCACCGTGACCGAGATGTTGCGCAAGAAAGGTGTTGTCGGCAAGTTCGTCGAATTCTTTGGCCCCGGTCTGCCCAACCTGCCGCTGGCCGACCGCGCCACCATCGCCAACATGGCTCCCGAATACGGTGCGACCTGCGGCATCTTCCCGGTCGACGAAGAGACGCTGCGCTACCTCCGTCTCAGTGGCCGTACGGAAGAACACATCCGTATCGTCGAGGCCTACTTCAAGGAGCAAGGACTGTTGCACACCGCCGACACGCCCGAGGCCGAGTACTCCGATGTGCTCGACTTCGACCTTGCGACGGTCGAGCCGAGTATCGCCGGGCCGAAGCGTCCGCAGGACCGCGTAGCGCTGTCGGCGGCTGCGAAGTCATTCGAGGAGGCTTTGCCGAGTTTGCTGAAGCCCGGCCAGCAGGTCCCCCCCAAGCAGGGTGCTCGCTGGGAAGGTGAGGGCGGACTTCCAGCCGGAATGGACTCGCAGACAGACGTCGTCGAAGAGCACGTTGTTTTTACCAAAGCGCTAACCCATGGCAGCGTCGTCATCGCCGCCATCACCAGTTGCACCAACACCTCGAACCCGTCGGTGCTGGTCGCCGCGGGATTGCTGGCAAAGAAGGCCGTCGAGAAGGGCCTCAGGATGCCATCGTGGGTGAAGACCTCGCTCGCGCCGGGGTCAATGGTGGTCACGGACTATCTCACGCGGTCCGGATTGATGCCGTACCTGGAGAAGCTGAAGTTCCACCTCGTTGGTTACGGGTGCACGACATGCATTGGAAACTCCGGCCCGCTGCCGCAGGAGGTGTCGAATGTCATCACGGAGAAAGACCTCGTAGTGGCGTCGGTGCTCAGCGGCAACCGCAACTTCGAAGGCCGCATTAACTCCGAAGTGCGCGCCAACTATTTGATGTCGCCGCCGCTGGTGGTGGCGTTCGCGCTCGCCGGCCGCGCTGACATTGACATGTACAACGAGCCGTTAGGCTACAGCGGCAGCGGCAAACGCACACCGGTTTACCTGAAGGACATCTGGCCGACGTCGAAGGAAGTGAACGATGTGCTCGCGAAGTACGTCACCGGCGACATGTTCCAGAAAGCCTACAGCAAGGTTTTCGAGGGCGATGAACGCTGGCGCGGTCTCGAGGTGCCAGAGGGAGAGACTTTCGCGTGGCAGGAGAGCTCGACCTACGTGAAGAATCCTCCCTACTTCGACAACATGCCGAGGAGGCCTGTGCCGGTGAACGACATCTCCGGCGCGCGCGTGCTCTGCTTCCTGGGGAATAGCGTCACCACCGACCACATCTCGCCTGCCGGCTCCATCAAGCCCAACAGCCCGGCGGGACAGTACCTCATCGCGCACGGCGTCTCGGTGGGCGACTTCAACTCCTACGGATCGCGCCGCGGCAATCACGAAGTCATGATGCGCGGCACGTTCGCCAACGTGCGCCTGCGCAACAAGCTCACGCCCGATCGCGAGGGCGCTTACACCCGTCACCTGCCGGATGGGAAGGAGATGTTCATCTTCGAGGCGTCCGAGAAGTACCGCGAGGAGGGCACTCCGCTGATGGTGCTGGCAGGTAAGGAGTACGGTTCAGGTTCGTCGCGCGACTGGGCGGCGAAGGGGCCAAGATTGCTCGGAGTGCGCGCGGTGCTGGCCGAGAGCTTCGAGCGCATCCATCGCTCGAACCTGGTGGGCATGGGCATCTTGCCGCTGCAGTATCTCGACGACGAAAACGCCGAAACCAACGTCCTGACTGGCGAGGAGTCGTTCGACATCGTTGGATTGACCGATGTGCTGAAGAAGTTCGCGCCCGGCAAGACCGTGAAAGTGCGTGCCACCAAGCCCGACGGCACGACGACGGAGTTCGACGCCACGGTGCGCATCGATACCCCGCAGGAAGTGCAGTACTACCAGCATGGCGGGATTCTGCAGTACGTGCTGCGGGGGTTGCTGCAGTAAGGAAGCTTTCAGCCGTCAGTTCCTTTTTGCCGTCATCCCGAGCGGAGCCGCCAGGTGCTGGCGGCGTAGTCGAGGAACCTGCTTTTGCGGGTGCCCCACTCATGCTTCTTTTGCTTGGGTGGGGCTTTTCTATAGCGCTAAGCTCCATGACAACCGCTACGCGCTGGTAGTCCACCATGGGAATGAGCCGTCGGTTCCGTCGCGACACCTTCACCAGGCCGTAGTGCTCCATCGTCTTCAGGGTGCGAGACAGATTGGGCTTCTTGCGTCCGGGCAGTGGGCCACTACGATGAAACTCGAAGCGCCGGATGGATCGCCTCCTTCGTTGGCGCCTTCGTCCTGTTGGCGATTTACCACTTGTTCAGACGGGCGAGGCCATCCTCGGGAAACGCAGGCTGGACAATTTTCTCCGCTACCAGCACAGACTGACTAACACGATAGATAGCTGCCGGGCCTGTAAGCCGAATTTTGTGTGCCGCTCCTTCTCCTCGCCGGCCTCAGGGGCCTGAAGCTGCGAAGACAAAGAGCGGCACGACGGTCATTCCTCTGGGCCGCGCATTACTGGGCGGCTCTAGCGACCTACCCGGAAGTTGTGACGCACCGAGCCGGCACGTGCGCCCACCGAGGCGGGCGCTCCTCCCCTATTTGGTCTTGCTCCGTGTGGGGTTTTCCCTGCCACCGCCATTACTGACGGCGCGGTGCGCTCTTACCGCACCTTTTCACCCTTACCTCGCCCTGACCACCCCGGCAAGCGCAAAATCGGCGCTCGCCGGGGACCCTGGTTGAGGCGGGGCGGTATGTTTTCTGTGGCACTTTCCGTCAACGACGCTTGAACGTCGCCGCCCGGACGTTATCCGGCACACCGCTCTGTGGAGTTCGGACTTTCCTCTGCCTGCCCGCGCAACCTGGTCTCCCGCCGAGGCGGGCCGCCGAAGCGGACGACCAGTGTCCGCGGGCCGGCAGCGACCGTCCGGCCCAGCAGCTAACAGATTAATTATAGATGCTTGCAGCAGCGGCTGCGGCCGGTGTTGCTGTCATTGCTTCAACCATCGTGCGCACTTCATCGTGTAGCTCTCGCCGCCGCGCGGCCTGCCGCCCGTGTGCGCTGTGTACGGAGGACGTACGGGGCTGGAGGAACCCGTGGCGAGATTCGGTTCAGTGGGAACACTCGCCACGGAGGATTCGCCACTAGCGGCGGTATCCAATCGGATAAACTCCCGGCCGCTCATTGCCGCTGTACACCATCTTGGCAAGGTGGACGGTGTATTCCGGCTTCGAGACCAGCGACGTCAAGCTGAAAACCCGATAGCCGTCTCCGCTGATTTCGGTGCGGCGGAAAAGACCGGGCTCCGTCTCCGTGACTTCACGGTTTCCGTGGAGCTGGTCGAGAAATACCTGCGCCGACTGCTGATCCGCTTGACCACGTTCGCTGGCCGTTGTCAGTGAGTCGGCGGCATATGACCGGATGAGCTTCTGCCAGTACTTCTCCAGCAATTCGGTGCTGGCGAAGACGTCGGCCCACAGGATGCGGCCGTTGATGGCGACCACCACGCCTTTCGCGCGTTCCTTCTTCAGCTCGCGCAGCATTCCGTCGTAATCGGCAGCGACGGATTCAACTTTCTTCTGTACGTCAGGATTCTCCATTGCTTTGGCATAGGAGGTGGACGCCTGCATGGAGGGGCTGGCTTGCGGAACTGCTCTGGACATGCCTGCAAGCGCCGAGCCGACCTGTGCCCAAACCGCCTGCTGATTGCGGTCGGCCATCGCGGGAGTGCGCACGCTGGGCTGTACCATCTGCGATTTCATCGAGCCAAAGCGATCTGACGAGGCTACCCAGCGCCCTGGCTCAACGCAGAACACCGACAGATCAATTGGGCCCGATTTCGGTGACACGATCCGATCCACGCCGATGACCCGGTCCTGCTTGCCGCCGGTCACTACCTCTCCCGCGAGCAGAAGCAGAGGATGCTCCGAGTTGTTGATTAGGACCAGGCGGTTCACCTCCGCCCCGGATTGTGGCGGCAAGGGCGTGCCTGGTCGTACCAATCCCCGAAGCGATCCCGCTTCGGTTACCACCACCGAGCCCGCGCGTATTCCTTCGTCGAGCGTCAGCAGGCGGCCAGTGTCGTTCTCCGCGCCTCCGACGACCGGGAAGATACTGAGGTTCCCTTTGGTGACGGGTGGTAGGACATGCAGTTCTGAATGTACGCTGGTTCCGGCAGCAGCGAATGTTGCCGCCAGCATGGCCGAAGCGAACGATGCGAGGATTCTGAAATTCACGGTTGACCTCCGGAGGCGCTGGGGCGTCTCTTCTAACCAGAGAACGTGGGACAGTGTTCTTCTTGCACCCGAATTGATACGATTCGCCTAATGGCCTCCGCTCCCGCTTCCGCTCCGCTCGACCCGCAGGTGCTGGCCATAGTCGGCGAGTTCTCTGCGCGCCACTACGAGGATGCTGGGGCGCGACAGTTTGGTATGTCGCCGGACGATCTCGCGGGTATTCTCGCGGAAGTCGTGTGTCAATGGAGTAACGCTGCATCGGAGACCGCAGTACGCAATTTTCTTGCAGCGTTGCGTCTGGAGGAGTTGGTGCTGGCGCGCGCCTGCGCCGACGGAGACAACCGCGCCTGGGAAGTGTTCCTTAACCGTTATCGAGCGACGTTGTACGAGTCGGCCTACAAGATCGCGAAGGAAGAAAGTGCCGCCCGCAGTTTGGCGGACTCGCTGTATGCAGCGCTCTACGGTGTGGACGCCAAAGGACAGCAGCGGACTTCCAAACTCCGTTCCTATCACGGGCGAGGTTCTCTGCAGGGATGGCTGCGGACTGTAGTCGCGCAGGAATATGTCAACCTGTACCGGGCTACGCGGCGCGAGACCAGTCTGGACGCCGCCTTGGACGAGGGGCAACAGTTTGAGGCCGGGGAGCCGGATGTTAGCGTCGCCGATCCTCGCGCCGAAGCCGCCGCGGCGGAGGAACTGGCGGCGCTCACCGCGGAAGAGCGTTTCCTGCTGGCCGCCTACTATCTTGATCGCCGAACGCTGGCGGAAATTGCCAAACTGCAAGGCGTGCACGAGTCCACGATCAGCCGCAAGCTGGAGCGCGTGACGTTGGAATTGCGCAAGCGCATTCGCAAGCGGATGATCGAGGCGGGAATGTCTCCGCGACAAGCGGACGAAACCATGCAGGATGTGGATGTCCGCGATCTGCGGGTGCCGGTGAGCGAAACTTTAAGGCAAGGAACGGGAGATATACCGTTCTATAAAGAGAAGAGCGGGAACGAAGGATGAACCAGGAAATTCCCAAGCCGTTGCGGAGCGCGCTGGCCAGGCAAGTGGCTGGCGACGTTCATCCTTCGCCTGACGTGCTCACGTCGTTCATGGAGCGCACGTTGGCTCCAGTGGAGAGCGAAGGGGTTACGCACCATTTGGCGCAGTGCGCGGAATGCCGTGAGATCGTGTTCCTGGCGAGCGAGGCGGCAGCGGATGAGGTGCGTGACGAGAGGCAATTGGTGGCGGCACGTGCAGCCAGCCGAGTGGTTCCTATGCCGGCCTACGTGGCTACCTCACGCCCAGTTCCTGCTCTGGCTAGTACGTCTCGCCCCAGATGGACAAGTCGGATGCGGTGGGCATTGTCGATTGCGGCCGCCGCGTTGCTCGTGTCTGGAGGGCTGGTTCTGCAATTCTCTCGCGCCGGCAGCGGGCACAGTGCGACGTCGCTCACCGTTGCCAGCAATCATCCGGCGCCTACAAGCCCCGAGGCGCAGCAAACTGCGACCGCTCCAGAATCGTTGGAAGCTTCCGTGAAGCCCGCTGTTCCCGAGGCACTCACAAGAGCTGCGCCGCACGGGACGGCGGCTGCGCACGCTGGAAGTGTCTCCTCAGCAACTGCGGTCGCCCGTAATGACACCGATGAATTCCAGGCCGCACCAGCGACGGGAGTTGCTCCGCGAGCGACGGGGCCACAAGCAACCCCTGGCGCTGTTGGCGGCGTGGGCAATCCTTTGGTTCCTGAGGTTCGTCCTCAGAGCTCGTTCGCGGAAAGTGAAGCCGCGCAGGCAGTGCAGCGGGCCGCTCCATTGGCGTTCGGCAAAACGCAGGCGGGAATGCATTCGGTGAGCGCGGCCAGACCGCAGTGGCGCATCGGCCCCGAGGGCCACCTTGAGCGCTCGATGGCTGCGGGCCAATGGACTCGCGTGCTCGACGAGCAGCCTACAACGTTTCATGCGGTGGCGGTCATGGGGAACGACGTTTGGGCTGGCGGCAACGGCGGTGCGCTCTACCACTCGTCCGATGGCGGCGAACATTGGAGCAAAGTTCCACTCGCCGCAAATTCCAACGTTGAGACTGGCGCCATCGTTTCCATTCGCTTCGATGATCCGCAACACGGAGTCGTCGCTTCCGACAGGGGAACTCGCTGGGCGACGGCCGATGGTGGAGTCACCTGGATGACGTACTGATTGCGGTGCAGCGAAGTCCGCTTCCGATTTACAGCACAATGAAGAACAGCGATCTGGCGCGGCAGCCCGTAAGGTTGAGTTCAATGGGGACGCCGGTGATGGTGCTGGTAACGATGGCGGCTGCTGCGTATCTGTTTCAGGCTTGCATAGCGATTGCGACTGGACGGCACCTGTTCGGGGATGGCTCGTGGCTGTTGCTTAGACTGCTCGCCGAAAACCACATCACGCATTTAAACAACAATACTTGGAACGATTTTTTCGTTGGACGGCTAGGGTCCTTCAGCTATCAGCAACTTCCCACGCTACTCGCCTCGCGCATGGGTGTGCATAGCCTAAACGTCCTGTCTGTCGTCTTCGGTGTAACGCTCTTTTCGTTCAAGCCACTCAGCATCCTGCTGTGTTACCGATTTGCCCGCGACAAACGATATGTGCTTTTCCCACTGCTCTCGCTCTTCGCCGGGACGATGAACGGTGAAGGCTATCTGATTTCCGAGACCCATCTCATGAGCGCTCTGTTCTGGGCAGCGCTGTTTGGGCTGCTATATCCGCGCGAATTCGGGTGGTTCGATCTTGCCGCAATGATCGTTGTGTCGGCCCCGCTCATTCTTTGCTACGAAACCATGGCGGTGTTCGGACTGGTGCTGGTCGGGGCCTGCATTTACCGGCGTCGTGCGATCGCAAAGAGCCCGCAGGAGAAATGGCTGACGGTAGTCTTCGGTGCTTGGTACAGCCTGGGGGTCATCTTCGCACTCCTGGCAATAATCTTTCCTCGTGATCTTACGCAGCGCGCAGATTTCTTCAAGGGTCTGCTGTTCGTATTTCACTATCGGCATATTGGCGCACGAGTCTCATGGATTGTTTTGATCCTGTGCGCGATGATCGTATTGATTCCGGCAGTCCACAAGAAGGCGCTCGATCTCCTGGTAGGACTTGCCATCGTTTGCTCGTTGGCGATTCCCGCCTTCATCCTCATCCATCCGGAACTGACCAGTCTCGACGAACACATTGTTGCCAGGACCATGAACGCCAGTGTTCCGCTGGCATTGGCGGGAGCTTTTCTCGCCGTGTATTTCGGCCTTGTGCAAGTGGACACGGAAAAATATCAGCGACTCTTTGCGATGGTCGCGGTATTAGGTATCTGCCAATCGGCCTGGAGCCTTGTCGCCAGCCGGCAGTGGTCCAACATGCTGACGGTACTGCGCTCTGAACTGCGAACTCACACCGGGCCGGTGCCCTTCGAAAACAGCCTCCTGTCGCGTCCGACGCTGGATGGACAGCCGATGCGCGCGATGCATGCGGAGTGGCCGCTGATGTCCTTGAGCATTGTCCATGCAGATGAAGGCAAGGTGCAGGCCATCCTGCTGCCCTCAAGTACTTCCTTCTATCCCTTCGATCCTCACATTCCTTCGGCGTTGCCGCACCTGGAACGCTTCCACATCAATTACAGCCGTTATCTGGCGGCCCTGCCCAAGACCAGCCCTTACGAACTTGGTCAATGGATCGACTTCGGCGATAGCGGCAATGCGATTACTTTCGAAACCGGCGGCTGGTGGAGGCCGGAGCCTTGGGGGACATGGACCACGGAACAAGCTGGCCTCACGATCGACGTTGGCGGAGCAGTGAAGTCGGACCTGGTGACGGAAGCCGTCGCAGCAGTGTTTGTGAGCGAAAAGAATCCGGCAGTTGATGTGGAAGTGTTGGTTAACGACGCGCCCGCCGGCGAGTGGAGCTTCCGATTCAAAAGCGGCGCACCCGAGTATCAGACACACCGGATGGTTCTGAGCCAGAAGGCGCTGAACAAGGCCGTTCCCGCGGTCATTCGATTTCGCGTGACCGGAGCGGGTTCGCCAGAGAGCGTGGGTGTGGGTGGCGATAGGCGCATGCTCGGCCTGGCACTGCGCCGCGTGCGCTTGCTGCCGCAGTGACTGGGATAATTCCAGAGTAGTTGTATTTTGGGTAGCGCGGGCCTTTAGGCCCGCGTTAGACCGCCGCGCAATTCCTGGCTTCAGCCGCTGAGGTCGTCGACCTCAGCGACTGAAGCGATTTTTCTTCCTGCCCTTGGACGCGGGCCTGAAGGCCCGCACTACCCGTGCAAGTGGATACCGTAATCCTGAAACCGTCCCGGTCACAATGCAGACGCCATCTCCGCATCCTCGATATAGTTCGACCGCCATGGACTGGGCCCTGCGTCCTTCATTTCGCTTATTGGATTGGCGGAAGCAGCAGGCTAAACTATTGCCCTATGCCTGCGACGCCACGACGAGCCGCTGTGATCGGCGCAGGCCCCAACGGTCTGGCGGCAGCGATCGTGCTCGCCCAGGCAGGCTTGCAAGTGGACGTGTTCGAGGCAGAGGCGCAACCCGGCGGCGCTGCGCGCACCTTGGATCTGACGCTGCCCGGCTTCCTCCACGACTTCGGTTCCGCAGTGCACCCCATGGCTGCGGGATCGCCATTCTTCTCTTCGCTGCCCTTGCGTGACCACGGTCTGGAATGGATCCATCCGCCGGCGCCGCTGGCGCATCCGCTCGACGACGGTACCGCAGTAATGCTGGAGCGCGATCTCGGCGCCACGGAAGCTGCCCTTGGAGAAGACGGCAAGCAGTGGCGCAGGCTGATGGGTCCGTTCGCCGAGCACTGGGCCGAACTCGCTCCCGAGGTGCTGCGGCCGGTTCATTTGTTTACCCGGCATCCCTTGCTGCTGGCGCATCTCGGGTTGGTCGGATTCCCGTCGGCAACCGCGATTGCCGAACATTGGTTTCGCAACGCCAGGACCAAGGCACTCTTCGCCGGACTGGCGGCCCATTCTGTTCTCGCACTCGACGAACCGCTGAGTGCTTCCTTTGGCGTGATGCTTGGCGCTACGGCACATGCTGTGGGTTGGCCCATCCCGCGCGGTGGCGCGCAGTCCATCACCAACGCGCTGTGCGGACACCTTGCCGCCCTCGGAGGCACGCTTCAGCCATCCACCCGCATTGAGAGCCTCGCCGCGATTGGTAAGTATGATGTCACCCTGTGCGATGTGACTCCGCGCCAGTTGCTGCGCATAGCGAGCGACCGGTTGTCCCCGGCGTACCGGCGTCAACTGGAGAAGTATGGTTACGGCCCCGGCGTCTTCAAAGTTGACTACGCCTTATCGAGTCCGATTCCGTGGAGGGCCGCCGAATGCTTGCGCGCCGCAACCGTGCATCTGGGAGGCACACTGGAAGAGATTGCTGCGTCGGAGGAAGCCATGCGGCATGGACACCATGCCGAGCGCCCGTTCGTCTTGCTGGCGCAACCCAGTTTGTTCGACCCTACGCGCGCCCCGCAAGGGAAACATACCGCGTGGTCTTATTGCCACGTGCCCAACGGNNGCTTGACCGCCTGGAGGCACAGATTGAGCGCTTCGCGCCGGGATTCCGGGACTGCATCCTGGCGCGGCGGGTACTCACTCCGGCATCGCTGGAAAGCATGGACGCTAATCTGGTGGGCGGAGACATCGGCGGCGGAGCCATGAATCTGCGGCAATTCCTGTTTCGTCCTACGCGGCGGCAATATGCCACCTCGGCCAACGATATCTATCTCTGCTCTTCCTCAACCCCACCCGGCGGCGGGGTGCACGGCATGTGTGGCTACAACGCCGCCAGATTGGCGCTCTCGCGACTGTGACCAATACTCGTGAACTCGGCGCCGCAGGAAAGGTCGCGGCCGCGCTTACGCTCACTGCAGTTGGCGGCTTCGTTGACGCGGTGGGCTATATTGCCCTGTTCCAGATTTTCACCGCCAACATGAGCGGAAACAGCGCCCATGTCGGGATATCCCTCGGCGACCTGGATTTCTCCGACCTGATGCGGCCCGCGTGCGCCATTGTCGCCTTTGTGACGGGAATGACGCTCACACGGATTGCCATGACGGTGGCTGCCCGCCATAGCGTGCAGCGCATCGCCACCTACACTCTGGCGGTAGAAGCGCTGCTGTTGGTGCTGTTCGCACGGGCAACTCCGGCCATGAAACTCGGCCAGATCGTCGACCTCCATTCCGCCGTCTATTTTTCCCTGGTGGCGCTGCTGGCGTTCGCCATGGGCGTGCAGACAGCAACCATGACTCACGTCGGCGCGCTGACCGTGTACACCACCTTCGTCACTGGCACCCTGACCAAATTCTCTGAATCGCTTACCCGCGCCCTGTTTTGGAGCTACGATCAAGCTGCACAATCCGGGAGACGTATGTCTGACATTGTCAGACTCGCTCCGAAACAAAAGGATGTACGCGAGGCCGCGTTTCTTGCCGCAATTTGGATCTGTTACCTGGTGGGAGCGGCGATTGGGACCTTCAGCAAGCGGAGGTGGGAGCTGCGGTCGCTGTATCTCCCGGTCGTGGTGTTGATCGTGTTCATCGTGGTCGATCGGTTTCGCCCCATCGGTGTTCAGGAAGAGAAGCATCAGCAGGGCTAAAGCGGTTCCAGAGTGGCTGTAGCGGTTTTCTACCTGTTCTTGGACGCGGGCCTGAAGGCNNAGGCCCGCACTACCCGTACAAAGCAAGACACACCAATTCTGGAACCGCTGTAATCACAACTGGCGTGACCGGCAAGGTTGCGATAGGCCCAGTAGAATTGTCGGAACTAGACTCCTTGGGTTACATTCGTTCGAGCCGATTTGTGTGGTTAGGGAGACCCTCATGTCATCCTCGTCCGCCAAAGATCCAGCCCAACAGCCGCTGACCATCCTCTGCATCGCCAGCTACTTCAAAGGGCTCGATTTCATTCGGGAGTGCCGACGGCAAGGCTGTCGCGTGCTGCTACTCACCTCCCACAGCCTGCGCGACGAAGAATGGCCGCGGGAGAGCATTGACGCGTTTTTCTACATTCCGGACGCGGAGAAGAAGTGGAAGATCGAAGACGTACTGCTGGGCGTCAGTTACATGGCGCGCTCGGAAAACATCGATCGCATTGTTCCTCTGGACGACTTCGACGTGGAAACCGCGGCCACGCTACGCGAGCATCTACGCACACCCGGCATGGGCGACAGCACCGCCCGATACTTTCGCGACAAGCTCGCCATGCGGACCAAGGCGCGGGACGAAGGGCTGGCCGTGCCGGAATTTATTCACATCCTGAACTACGCCAATCTGCACGACTTCCTGAATCGCGTGCAACCACCCTGGGTGCTGAAGCCGAGATCGCTGGCGGGCTCCATGGGCATCAAGAAAATCGCCACTACCGAGGAACTCTGGGCCGCATTGGAGCGCTTGGGCGACCAGCAGTCGTATTACCTGCTTGAGCAGTATGTACCCGGTGACATCTACCACGTGGACACCGTTGTCTATGAGCACGAACTGCTGTTTGCCATCGCCAGCCGGTATGGCCGTCCTCCCATGGACGTTTCGCACGAGGGCGACATTTTTACCACGCGCACGCTGCCCCGAGGTTCGGCGGAGGAACGTCCTCTGCTGGCGCTCAACGAAAAAGTCTTGCAGGCCTTCGGTTTGGTACGGGGCGTCTCGCACAGCGAATTCATCGCGGGCCGCGATGGCAGATTGTATTTCCTGGAAACCTCCGCCCGTGTTGGAGGCGCGCATATCGCTGACCTGGTGGAAGCGGCTACGGGAATCAATCTCTGGGCGGAGTGGGCCAAGATCGAAATCGCCGGTGGAAAGGCCCCTTACCGGTCTCCGGTTGCGGGAAACGACAACGCCGGCCTGCTTATTTCGCTGGCGCGGCAGGAGCATCCCGACACCTCGGCGTACAGCGACCCGGAAATCGTCTGGCGTTTGAACGACAAAAAGCACCATGTTGGCCTGATCGTGAAATCGCCCGATGCCGGGCGGGTGCAAGAACTGACTAGCAGTTACGCGCAACGCTTTCGGCAAGACTTCTTCGCGTCGGAACCACCGCGGGACAAGCCGTACTACTAAAGCTTTGACGCAGGCAGCAGCGCCGGAAGA
The DNA here is from genome assembly GCA_003160215.1 of Acidobacteriaceae bacterium. GTDB lineage: Bacteria > Acidobacteriota > Terriglobia > Terriglobales > Acidobacteriaceae > Bog-257. The sequence goes on along the minus strand of PLQW01000159.1, from coordinate 15,429 downwards.
ACAACCGTGCACCACGGGAGAGAGTAGGACGCCCGGCCGGACGCAAGCAAAGCGAGTCCACCATTCCAGCGATACATGAGTCTTGCTCAACATCCGGCGCTCACGTAGCCCGAAGGGCGACATGGACTTACGCCCAGGGCTATGATTATGCCGTCCCTGGGCTGAATGCTGATTAGTTGGAAGCGGCTTGCAGAGGCCTGCTGGGAGGAAGCTGTGTCCTACAATGTGGGAGATGCCCCGTTCTGTCCAGGCCGCCCTGCTTTGCGGAGGATAGTCGCACAATGTGGGACAAACAACTTCGCAACTTGACACTAAGGAAGAAACTGGAACATCCACGTATGCAGATGGCTGTTTCCGGGGAACTCCGTACAAAGGACGGCCGGCAATATCTGGTGCCCCGCGTAAACACGGTTTGCGTATCGAGATTACTTCTTCTTCTTGCCGCCCAGCAATTGATTCAACGCATCGCCTAGAGGGTTGGCCTGCTGGTTCTGTTGCTGGGCGGGTTGGCCGGGTTTGGCCTGTTGCTGCTGACCGCCCAGCAAACCACCTACAAGGCCGCCGAGGTCGTTCCCGCCTTTGCCGTTCAGCAGTCCGCCCGCCGTCGGCAAAAGGTTTTTCAACTTCATCTGGGCGATCTGTTGGATATCGGGAGACACTATCGGGTGGTTCATGTTGCCACTGATAATGACCGGCAGGACCAACTCGCCGTTCTTATTGGCTAGCGCCGTGTTGAGATATCCTCCCACTCCGGTGCCGCCAACCGACTGGCTGAACCCTTTGTTGAGCACGGCGGTCACGTGCATGTTCAGGTCCTGATTGACGAGGTTTACGATTCCGTTGGCCGCCATGGTGCCCACATCCAGCGCGGCTTTCAGGTCATTGGTCTGGGCCACACCACTGTGCACGTTAAACGTTCCGCTCATCTGGGAGACAGCGGTATAGCCCTTGGCGGCGCCGCCTCCGAACTTGCCGATCTTCGACAATTCGTTCACCAGGTCGAGCTTGGTGATCTTCCCGTTGGCCAGGTTCATGGCGATCACGCCGTTCAAGGTCTGGGCCACGTCACCCGATTGCGGAGTGGAGAAGGTGACGTTCGCGTTTGCGCCGAGCGTGCCGTAAACCGTATCCTTTACCGACGAGATCGAAGTCAGCAGCCGGTTTGCATCCACCCCGGTAAACTTGGCATTCACGGCGAAGGTCATGGTCGCTGGCCGTGTATCCACGGTGATGCTACCGTTCTCCTGTCCTCCATCGATCTGTGCCGTCAGCGGATTGAGTTGGATGACTCCATGGTTCAGCGTCACGTTGGAGTGCACATTGGTGAGTTCCATTTGCTGGTAGAGAATCGTGCCCACTGCGATGGTGCCCGTCCCCGTCGCATTGGCGAGCAAGCCCGGCTGCGCCGTGGGCGCAGCTGCTGCATCCGCGGTGGGGACCAGGCTCCACGAAGCTTCGGCTTTCTTCTTGGCCGGAGCTTTTGGTTTGGGCGTGGAACTGCTGGTTATTTTTTGGAGTTCGACGACATTCAGCTTGTCGGCGGCGAGTGCAAACGTCAGCCGGGGAGCCTGGAAGTTGGCCACGCTAAGGTTGCCGCTTGCATTGGTGGAACCCAGCGACGCTGCCAGGTTGGTCAGGTTCACGGAATTCTGCGTGAACTGCAGGTTCGCGTTGCGAACATTCACGGGTTGGGTGAGCGACGGCATCTTCAGCGAAGCATTTTGTAAAGCGCCGCTGCCGCTGAAGTTCATGGCATCGGTGTTCTTGATGGGACCGGTGGCATGGACATCGAGGGTGATGTTGCCGGTGCCGGTGAAGCCTTCGACGACGGTAACTCCATAGGCTTTGGCAATGCCCAGTAACTCATTCACTTTGCCGTTGACGGTTTTAAGGGTCGCATCGACATTGGGCGAATTGCCGGTGTACTGCGACAGCGTCATCTGCGCGGCCAGGGTGGTTCCGCCAGAAGTTGCCGTGAAATTGTTGGACTGGATCTGCTGCGGATTCATCGTCAGGTCAATCGCAGGCACATGCACGGGCCGTGGGATGTCGCTGCCGGTCGCTTCAAGGTTGCGTCCATTGATGTTGCCGTTGAGCGATAAATGATCGGTCGGGCCCTGGGCATGCACGTTGAGGGTCAGTTGTCCGGAGATTTTGGTCTTGGGACTGAAGGCCACGCCGAACGCCGACGCCAGCCTTGCCACCTCTTGAATGGAGGCATTCGAGGTGCTCACGCTCACGTCCACCGCGGCCGGATTGGGCCGGGTGTTCAGCGTTCCACTCAGCGCGAGCGGCGTCGAACCCAGCTTGAGGGACGCCTTCCTGATCTTGATTACATCGTTGGTGAGGTCGTCGGTCACGTCGAAGTCGGCGGAGATGGGATAGCCGGCCTCCACTCCATGAATGACCGCCTTCTCCAATTTCAGCGAACCATCCGCCGTCATCTTTCCATTGGAATTGGCGAGGTTGGTGGACCCCGAGATCACCGCGTCCGTGTTTTCCAGGGCGGCGGCGTTCAGGAACTTCTGCGCGGCCGACAGCGAGACTTCATCCAGCTTCACCGTGCCTTTGAAAGGCGTACTGGAGAAGTCAGCATTGTTGACGGGGCCTCCGTCTCCGGCCAGGCGCAGCGTTTGCGCACCGCTGCCCGGCAGGTGGGCCGTGGCGTCGATGGAGAAGGGCTGGCCCGGAGCGTAATCTTTCAGCGTCACGTCGATGTGGTCGTAAACCGCGCGCGACTGGCTCTTCTGATAGTCGGTGATCGCGATTTCGCCGTCGGTAATCTTCAATGCGCCGAGCGTGAACTGGTTCTGCTGGGAGGGGGCACCCTGGGCCGGCTGCGTGGCGGAAGGAGTGGCCGCCGGGCCGTTCCCGGCCGTCGACAAGTTCCACTCGCCCTGCGCGTTGCGGATCAACTCGATCTTCGCGTGCTTCATCTCCAGACTGTCTACCTCAACGTTGCCGGCGAGCAGCGAGAATAGTTTCACGCCGATGTTGAGTTGGCCGACCTGGGCGAAAGGCACGTTGCTGCGGTAACTGGGATCTTCCCCGATGGTGACGTTATTCACCTCCACCCGGAGAGGGAGCACGCTAAGCGACATCTGTCCCAGTTGCACCGGACGGTTGAGTCGCTGCTGCAACTGGGCCTGGACTTGGCCGCGGTACTTATTGACGTCGATCAGGTGAGGCAGCGCCAAGGCCAGCGCAACTACGATAACGACGATGACTCCGATTACGATTGCAAGCTTTCGCATGGGTCCTCCTCGGTTCGAAGTGGCGAGGCTACGTTAATTGTAGTGATTTTTTTCTGCTGTAGATAGAAGGCGGATGGCGGGGGTTCGTTGCATGGATTCGTTTTTGGGAAGGCAGCAGTGTGAGCTGAGCCCGAAGGGCTAGAGCATTTTCACACTTGGTGTATAGGGTGGAGCACCGCTTCAGCGGCGCAGTTAAGATCCGGAAATGAGACGGCTTTAAGCCGCTGAGGTGACGGAAACATTACCTCAGGCGCTAAAGCGCGATCCAAGAACTGACGGCAGCTATGCACGCCTGAAAGGCGTGCTCCACCCATAGCCTATACACCGGATGTGAAACTGCTTTAAACGTTACCAAATGTGACGAGTTCGGTAGGACGGCACAGGAATCATCATCGCGTTCTTCCGTGCCGTCGGGATTGTGCTCAGTCGAGGTGTCGTCCTGAAGGGACTCGGGTTCATTTACCGTTAGATTGACAATATCTACCAGCCAACACGCCTCACAATTAAGCGGACAGGTCTCTTTTAGAGGCCGATGTGTGTTTTCGGCGCGAAAAAAAGTGGCCCTCATCGGGCCACTTGGAGAGTATCGAGTTGCCTATCTTCCAAGCCTCCTGCGGAGAGGCCGATACAAACCAGCGATCCCGATGCCGATTAGCGTGAGCGACGAAGGTTCTGGCGTGGTGCCGCCCGAGGGGGTGCCGATTAGCTGATAGCCCTGGTCCCCCACCCCTGTCATACCCGAGTAGGTCGTGCCGCTAAACTGTGCCATTAGCCCGTTGCCTGGGTCTCCTGGCCCTAGGAGTCTGACCTGTCCCGCCTCGAAGCCGTTGCCAGAGGCGCCAATCCAGTATTGCACTCCCCCCAGCACATCAATTGAAATTGGCAAAGTGACCTCGTAAATGGCGTTTCCATTGAGGTTCCCGTAGAACGTGAAGCTCGAGGCGGTGACGTCCTGCGACACGAGGGGGAGGCCGACGGGAACGCCACCGCTGTCGGCATACAGGTGGACGTTATAGGTACCGCCCGGTGGGAAATTGCCCGTGAAGAGGTTGAAACCGGTTAAGGTCGTGTTTACCGACAGTGTGAAATTGTCGGCAAAATTCTGCGACGCCGTCTGATTTTCCCAACAACAAACAGCGTCGGTGTTAATGGGCGAGTAGTCCCAAACTGTTCCGGCGTATGCTGCCGTGCCGCATAGGCCGATGAGTAGCAATAGCGCAATGCGTTTCATGTCGTCCAAAGCCTCCAAGGATCTAAGCCGGGATTTCGAATTTGGTCCCAGCGAGTCTGGAAATCATCCCTTATCCCAAATGCAATTTAAATGCCAACCTCTGTGTAATGCATTCATGAGCTTACAGCTGACATTGCTACGAGAGTGAAAAGTGTTGCGATGTATGGGAAGCGGATTACAGTTGGGATTTCCGTTTTAGCGGCCGCCAGCCCGACACTATGTACTCCTTTTAAGGACTCCAGCGCATAAATGTTTTCTTTGGCCGGGCCCAGGGCTCGGGACAGAGTCCCAACTATGCCAATCCGAGCCCCCGAACTGCTGGTCGCGGCCTTCCCTTCCGGTTTTGTCAGACACCCCTCCGTCCCCTCTTGACTCTGGATCGATTTCCCGGCTCCACAGCCTTGGCTATCCCGCTGGAAGCGACAGCTTGGCGATCCGCCGAACCATGCTTCCAAAAAACCGTCTCGTCAGATGGCTCTCTGCCAACAGCAGCCAGCAATAACGGGCATGTTTCACCAACCTTCCACCCGTTTTCACCAGCCGCTGCTGCAAGCTCGTGAGCGACCAGTTCTCGATTCGCTTGGGCAACGCCAGCCGCCGCCACAAATTCCCTAGGTTGTAAGCCAGGAGGCTGGCCCTGCGGGATCAGGATCCATTCAGCGTTCAATTGAACGCTACGAGGCGGCGGTGGTGGGCTCGTCTTCTTCGGCGTGGATGAGGCCGAACTTCTTCAGCTTGTAACGCAGTGCGTCGCGGCTGATGTCGAGCAGGCGGGCGGCATGGGTCTGGTTGCCATTCGCCTGCGCCATGGCCATGTCCACCAACTCGCGTTCCACCTCTTCCAGCGAAGTGCCACCCTCGGGAATCTCCAGCTTGGGCAGGCTGCGGCCATCCGGCAACTGCTTGCCGGCAACGCTGCTGCTGTTGTTGGCCGAGGAGATCTCAAAGGCGGTATAAGCGGACTGCTGCTGGGCCACGGCGAACGGCATGTATTCAGGATGCAGTTCGTCGCTGTCTTCCAGAATCATGGCGCGTTCCACGGCATTCTTCAATTCGCGCACATTGCCCGGCCAGTCGTACTTGAGCATCAGCTTGCGAGTCTCGTCGGTGATGCCCTTCACCGATTTGCGGAACTTGCGGTTGTAGCGGGAGATGAAGAATTCCACCAGCGGCAGAACGTCGTCTTTGCGTTCGCGCAGGGTGGGCAGAAAGATGGAAATGATCGCCAGCCGGTAATACAGGTCCTGGCGGAACTGATTATCCCGCACCGCCCGCTCCAGGTCACGGTTGGAGGCCGCGATAACGCGCACATCGACCTGCATATCGCGCACGCCACCCACGCGGCGAATGACCTGGTCTTCCAGAACGCGCAGCAATTTCGCCTGTAACAGCGGCGACAGCTCACCAATTTCATCGAGAAAGAGCGTGCCGCCATCGGCCATCTCGAACAGGCCCTTCTTCATGGCCTTGGCGTCGGTGAAGGCGCCGCGCTCGTGACCGAAGAGTTCGGCCTCCATCAGGGTCTCGGGAATGGCCGAGCAGTTGATGGCGACAAAAGGCTTGTCCTGGCGGCGGCTCTGATAATGGATGGCCTTGGCGATTAGATCTTTGCCAGTGCCGCTCTCGCCTTGAACCAAAATCGTGGTCGCCTCACTGGTGGCGATCTTGCTGACGAAACCCAGCAGCTCGGACATCTTCTGGGAGACGCCGATCACGTTGTGGTAGCCGGCGCGACGGCGGACCTCGCCGCGCAGCGATTCGACCTCGGAGCGCAGGCGGGTGGTCTCGAGCGCGTTCTTCACCGCGACCGCCAGTTCGTCGAAGTCCAGCGGCTTGCCGACGAAGTCGTAGGCTCCCAGCTTGAGCGCCGTCTTCACGTCCTCCAGCTGCGGATCGGCGGTGATCATGATGATGGCGCGCGTGTCGTTCGATTTCTTCAGTTGCTCCAGGATTTCAATGCCGCTGGAATCGGGCAGGCGTACGTCAAGCAGCACCAGGTCGGGAGACTCGTTGTGGGCCACGCGCAGCGCGGCCGAGCCGTTGTCGGCCTCCAGTACGTGGTAACCCCACTCTTCGCACTTTTGCCGGAGCGACCAACGAACCAGCTTCTCGTCGTCGACAATTAAGACTTTTTCCGAGGGCATCTAGTTGTCACTAGATTACTACGACGGGGAGAAAGAGGAAATTTAGGGAGCGAGTAGCTGAGGGCTGTGCCGTCCCTGAAGGGACTCAGGTCTATTTTTCACTTTACCCAGCACTCCGCCTGCGGTTGCGTGCTGGGCTAGACTATGCTGCGCCTGACGGCACTGGATTTTCGGCTGGCAGCAGAGAACACGAAGAGACGGAATTGATTCCGTGCCCTCCGTGTCTCCGCAGTAAACAGTTACTTACACACCGGCTGCCGGACGTTCGCACATCTTTCCGCCGCAGCAGCCCTTGCTGCCTTTGGCCATGTCGCACTTGCCGTCTTTGCAGCAGCCACCATCTTTGCCGCAGCACGACATCTTGCCGTCCTTATCCTTACTTTTCGCCATCATCGGGCATTTCATCCCTGCCTTGCTGTCCTTGGACATCATCTCGTCATGGGACATCGTGGCGTCTTTGCCGTCCTTGGACATCTGGCCGCACTTGCCGTCTTTGCCGCAGCACGACATCTTGCCGCCAGACTGGTCGTGGTTGCAGCAGGCACACGCCTTGGGGTTGTCGCCCGATGGGGCAGTGGGAGTTTGGGTCGCGTTCTGGGCCATCAGACCCAGAGCCATGATCAACGTACTCAGAATTACGAGCATCTTCGATTTCATAGTGTCCTCAGAATTTCGGTTGAACATCGTCCATGTCTCAGGGCTGCAAAGCCCTGGGAGGCTTCGTGGCTAGCGCGCATAAAACGGCGCTGCGCATCGGGCCGGAAGCTGCGAGGATTTTGAGAGGCGCGCTAAATCCGAAGGTCCGTCTTCAGCTCGAAGACAGGTCGGACGAACTGAGGAGAGTGGTCAATCGAGAGGAAGGCAGAACCTGGAGGTACAGGCACCGAGATCGCGCCTGCTTGGCCGTTGGCGCTCAACTGGAGCGAGAGAGAATTGCCAGAGGCGACCAGGAAAGCCAGCGGCCTTGCAGGCTGGCTGCTCATGTCGCAACAACCGGAGTGGTCTCCGCACGGAGTGGGAGCAGGCACCGGCTGCGGCGGGCAGCAAGGCATGGAGTGCGTGCGCTGGTGGCAACAGCCCAATGCGGTTGCCAGGGTTGCAGATTGAGCCGCGGAGTGGGCCGCGTGCTGGTGCATCTGCACCATCCGGACACGACACTTCGAACCATGGCCGGAAGCGGGCAACATCGCCAAGCCGGTGTCGGCCCACAGGACGATGACCAGCGACAGCACGAACGACAAGCTTCTCCTCATTGCGCTCCGCGAAATCATGCCGATCTCATTGTCGCTTCTGGCGACCCAACCGTCTGTGACTAAGATCACTGCCCTCTGGTTTGACGGACCACGCCCGAAAATGGTGTCGTCCCGCTTTTCCTCACAATCCACAGGCATCCACATAGCTGCACCGAGAATGGGCGTTGAACCGGCCGCACAGCGGGGCTAGAGTCCAAGGAATGGGTCAACGTTCGAGCTTCGAGTTTCGGGCGACAGCGAACTGCGGATCGTTAGACTCGCGCTCGCCTCGACGCGGAAAGGCGGCGGGCGAAAAGCTTGTGGGCACATGTTTCGCGAAACAGGTGGCAACTTTTCCCGACGCTTGTCCGGCATGGAAAACCGAGATTCGGTGGCTTTCGGTTTACTTTTTCGGTTCAGCCTGAAAGGTGCAAAATACAAGATGTTGTGTTATCCACTTGACATCCACAAGATGTCGGGAGTATTGTTCGCCGAAGCTTGGGGTTTTTGGGAAGGGTTCCTCCCCAAGAGCCAAGGCGGGCAGAGGTGACCACCCTGGCGTGAAATTGGGCCCAAGGTTCTTCGACGATTCCTCCTTTTGGTTCGGGCAGGTCTCGGCAAGCGGCAGTGAATTTGGGGTAGGGCTCTCGGCTAGATTTGCGAGAGAGAAGCTTCAGACGGGTCCCCGACGCGCGACCTTTGCGTGCGAAGGGGTGGCAGTGGGGCCGACGAAGTCATCGCCAAGACGATGGCATCAGCGTTGTTCCTTTCCAAGTCAATGCGGCACTCCAGCGCGCGAGGTTGCGCGCCCGAGCTGCCGGTCCGGATCCGTCACAGGAGTTCGCTCCTTGGCGGCACGCGGTTGTGCGGTGGCGCCGGACAAAGATCAACCGGGGGCTTCTTTCCTGTCGACGATACGCAGGCAGGCGAAGAGGCCCCCACAACCTTCTAGGCTGAATTAAAGCGGGCCTTCAGACCCGCGCAATAACGCAAGATTAGCGTAACAACGCAATAATATAAACGACGATCAGGAGTATTCCCCATGGCCGAAGTCACCACCAACCCAACTACCGCGAACCCGCCGTCCATCGCGACCGCTGAGCCCACGACAACCGCCGCATCCGTCACGCCCATACCGAAGAAGCGCGCCCCCGGCCTGACCTTCAAGCGCTTCTTCACCAAGGCCGGCGTCTCGCCTTACGACGAGATCGAGTGGGAGCTGCGTCTGGCGCAGATCACCGACTCGCACGGCGGCATCATCTTCGAGCAGAAGGACGTCGAGGTCCCCAAGGACTGGTCGATGACCGCGACCAACATCGTCGCCAGCAAATATCTGCACGGCCCGCTCGACACGCCCGAGCGCGAGACCGGCGTGCGCCAGCTCGTGACCCGCGTCGCCGAAACCATTCGCGACTGGGGCATCAAGGGCGGATACTTCCGCAGCGACGACGACGCGGCCACGTTCCATGACGAACTCGCCCACCTGCTGTTGCAGCAGAAGGCGGCATTCAATTCGCCGGTATGGTTCAACGTGGGCTGCGATCGCATCGAGCCCAACTCCGACGCGCAGAACTGGCACTGGAATCCCCAGACCCAGCGCGTGGAATATGGCGCCGTCGGCTACAAAAATCCGCAATGCTCGGCGTGCTTCATCAACTCGGTACACGATTCACTCGACAGCATTCTCACGCTCGCCAAGACCGAAGGCATGCTCTTCAAGTGGGGATCGGGCACGGGCACCAATCTGTCGCCGCTGCGTTCGTCCACCGAAGCGCTCTCCGGCGGCGGCACCGCCAGCGGCCCGCTCAGCTTCATGAAGGGCTTCGACGCCTTTGCCGGCGTCATCAAGTCCGGCGGCAAGACGCGTCGCGCTGCCAAGATGGTCATCCTCAACATCGATCATCCCGACGTGGTTCAATTCATCGAGTGCAAGCAGAAGGAAGAAGCCAAGGCCTGGGCGCTGGTCGAAGCCGGATACGACGGCAGCGGTCCCGACAGCGAGGCCTACTCGTCCATCTTCTTTCAGAACGCCAACAACTCGGTGCGCGTCACCGACGACTTCATGTACGCCGTGTTGCGCGATGGCGACTTCAGCACGCGCTCGGTGAAGGACGGTCATCCGGTTGCGACCTTCAAGGCGCGCGAGTTGCTGCGCAAAATTTCCGACGCGACCTGGCATTGCGGCGATCCCGGCATGCAGTACGACACCACGGTCAACCGCTGGCACACCTCGAAGAACACGGCGCGCATCAACGCGTCGAACCCGTGCAGCGAGTACATGTTCCTTGACGACTCGGCCTGCAACCTCGCCAGCCTGAACCTGATGAAATTCGCGCCCAACGGCACGTTCGACATCGAGGCCTATCGTCACGCCTGCGCCGTCATGATCACCGCGCAGGAAATTCTGGTGGACAACAGCGGCTATCCCACCGAAGCCATCGGCAAGAACTCGCACGACTATCGTCCGCTGGGACTCGGCTACGCCAACCTCGGCGCGCTGCTGATGGCCCAGGGCGTGCCGTANNCCTCGGCGCGCTGCTGATGGCCGCGGGCCTGCCCTACGACTCCGACGCCGGACGCGACTATGCCGCCTGCGTCACTGCGATCATGTGCGGCGAAGCCTATCTGCAATCGTCGAAGATCGCCGAGCTCTGCCAGCCGCTCACGCCCGCAACGGAACAGACGGGTGGTAGAGCTGGCCTTCAGGCCAGCGTCCCAACTGGTTACCTTAATGAGAGAGCCGGGCTTCAGCCCGGCGACACCGTCGAGGGACCTGCTGTTTCCTCTGTCATCCTGAGCGAGCGAAGCGAGTCGAAGGACCCCTATACCCGCGAAAATGTCGGTGCCGCCTGTCCCGGCTGGTACATCAATCGCGAATCCTTCCTCGATGTCATCCGCATGCATCGCGCTTCGGTGAACAACATCGACAAGACCCACGTTCCGCCCGCGCTCTTCGAAGCCAGCAAGAGCACCTGGGACGAAGCTCTGAAGCACGGCGAAAAGTTCGGCTATCGCAACGCGCAAGTCACGGTGCTGGCCCCCACGGGCACCATCGGCTTCATGATGGACTGCGACACCACCGGCATCGAGCNNGCATCGAGCCCGACCTGGCGCTGGTGAAGTTCAAGAAGCTGGTGGGCGGCGGCATGATCAAGATCGTGAACAACACCGTGCCGGCCGCGCTGTTCAAGCTGGGCTACACGCCCGACCAGACCAACGCCATCGTCAGCTACATCGACGCCACCGGCACCATCGAAGGCGCGCCCTCGGTCAAGGAAGAGCATCTGCCCATCTTCGACTGCTCCTTCAAGCCGTCGAAGGGCACGCGCACCATTCACTATCTCGGACATCTGCGCATGATGGCCGCTACCCAGCCGTTCATCTCGGGCGCAATTTCCAAGACCATCAACATGCCCGAGAACGCCACCGTGGACGACATCACGGAAGCCTACATCCAGGCGTGGAAGCTGGGGCTGAAGGCGGTCGCCGTCTATCGCGACGGATCGAAGAAGGCGCAGCCGCTCAGCTCCATGGGATCGGCCACCGCCAAATCGAAGAAAGGTGACGCACTCGCTGCCGCTGTCGAAGTGGAAGACGAGGCCGCCGCGCCGCCGCGCGCCATGCGTCACCGTCTGCCCGACGAGCGCCTGTCCATCACCCACAAGTTCAGCGTAGGCGGACACGAAGGCTATCTCACCGTGGGCCTCTACAAGGACGGCATGCCCGGTGAGCTGTTCATCACCATGGCCAAGGAAGGCTCGACCGTGAGCGGCCTGATGGACAGCTTCGCCTGCGCCACGTCGCTGGGCTTGCAGCACGGCGTGCCGCTCAAGCTGATGTGCGAAAAATTCTCCCACACCCGCTTCGAGCCCAGCGGCTGGAGCCATAACCAGGACATCGGCTACGCCAAGTCGATCATGGATTACATCTTCCGCTGGCTACAGTTGCGCTTCTTGACCGGCCAGCAGCAGGCGCTGTTCGACGGCCTGCGTCCCAAGTACGTCAACGCCCCGCCGCCCGGCGTGCCGGACGAGAACGGCTACGGGCAGAAAACGTTTGGCGATCTCATGCCGAGTGACGGTGTACCCGTTTCCGGCTTGTCATCACCTGAATTGTCATCACGAGCGCCCTCTGATTTGTCATCACGAGCCGAAGGCGAGGGATCTGCTTTTACTGACGGCCGACGGCTGACGGCTGACAGCCGATTTGTCCACGCCTCCGACGCGCTGCAGGACCTGATTGACATGGGAGACTCTCCCAGTTGCCCCGTCTGCGGCGCCATCATGACCCGCAACGGAAGCTGCTACAGGTGCATGAGCTGCGGGAGTACGAGCGGATGCAGTTAGGGCTGGGGCTAGTGGCTAGTGGTTAGTGGCTAGTGAATTGGTGGTCCTGTTTTTACTGACAACCGACAACTGGCCACTGACAACTGATTTGTCATCCTGAGCGGAGAGCGCGCAGCGAACGAGTCGAACGATCTGTGGTTGATTTGCTCGTTCCCACCCTGTCGCTGCGCGACAAGGGTGGGGCACCCGGCTGCAAAACTTTCGCCGCCTTCTGGTGCGCCAAGACCGCATCCTGACGGTCTATCGCGGCCTGTTCCACTTCGCCTGCTTACTCATCACGCTTAGGTATTTATGAAACCAGCTCTAGTGATTCGAAGAACGGGGTTGCGGCAAGGGGTAACTAGGGGTAAAGTGTCCTTTTCTAATGGTAATTCACAGAGGGCGTGAATATGGTATTTCCTCTTTGATTGCCATCTCCAGCTCGCGCTACACTTATGAAAATGTCGTCATATGGCAGGGCGGTTTTTCTAGCTTCGGTAGTGCTTGTTGTTATGGCTATCGCGATGCTTGTTTTTGAAAATAAACTTTCAGGGGTTACTCCTGGCTTATATCTCACGGATGGGGGACTCAGTGATGCACAAAAGCAGTCGCTGTCTGCGATGTTGGACCTCGTGAAGTTACTCATGAATTGGGCAGTGGCAGTAATTGGTGCGGCTGGATTCTTTCTCAAGTTGGGTGTCGAAAAAGACATACCGATTCGGGGACGGGACTTGATTTTGACCTTCTGCATCATTCTCCTGTCCGTGATTTCCTTATTTCTTGGTCACTTAGTAATCGACAAGAGCTCTGCAATCCTAGCGCTTGACCAGTTTCCCGTAAGCAATGATAGGGTACGCTTCCTCGGGCGATATCAGTATGTGTTTGGCCTTAGCTCGATTATTCTTTTTGGTTTCCATGTTTTCCAGTTTTTTTGGCGCGGAAAGCGAAAAACTGAATTTCATGTGTTTTAAGGAGGATACTGTGTGCGGTCTTCTGCGACTGTCTCGGGTATGGCTGACTTATTTCGGAATCACGATTTCTCTTTTATGTGTTGGGGTGGCAGATGCCACGGTAGTCCGCTTCGTGGCGGACGGAACCAGTCTACAAGGGACACCTATAACGGATAAGTACAAATTTGTCGGCTTTGTTGGTGATTTTATCGAGTTCAGCGATGGCGGGCATGAAATTGCAGTGGACGCACCGCATAGCTACAAAGTCAAATTCACCCTAACAGTTCTTGGGTCGATGGTCAGCGTAGGTAATGTGACCAGTGAGGCTCCAAATTGTGAACAGGCGTTGCAGGTAATTTGGCCTCTTCCGAAGGTGCTTCCCCACCAGGATAACGAGAAGGCGGTGACAATTAGTCTTGCCGAGCCGAAATTCGGCGGCCCAACTGGGCAGACCGAATGCGTTTCCGCTTCGATGGCTGGCTGTATGCAGCTGAAGATCATACTCGATGCAAAATCCGAGCCGATTGGTGCGGAGATTTGGATCGACGGCAAGAAACAACCTTTTCAAACGAATGTGACCCTCAGCGTACCGTTTTGTGGCTTCGAGAAGCAGAAGGATGTCTTGCTTCGGAGGACTGATTCGGTGAACTGTATGCGAACTATTGTTTTGTCTCCCGATGCGAAGATAAGTGTTAATTGTCGGTTACAAAAGCCGTGATAATGAGCGCCTCGCTATAGAAGGGAGCCCAACACGCTCGCAAGAGCGTCTCTGTGGAAAGTGATACAAAATGCGACGGCCACTACTCGTCACAATTCTCGCTATTGCAACCCCATTCAACCCGGTTCAAGGGCAACAAAATCAGCAGAAAGAAATACCGATCACGACACAGTGGACTCTAAACGCTGCTGAAGCGAGCCAGCGCATCGAGATAAGCTCGATAGTATGGCTGTACTGCCCTACCACAAAGCTGAAGGGAACTGGTTTTATCTTAAAGAACGGGTTAGTCGTGACCAATGATCACGTAGTTGACGGCTGCGCTGCCGACCGGATTGTAGGCACGACTTCGACACGGGTGGAACTTAAGTTTCGCAAACTGGTGACGGATCCTGATGTCGATCTGGCAGCTTTGCGTCCAACGGACCCGATAGCTGGAGGGCTGGAACTCGGAGAGGATACCGATCCGAAGGTAGGAAGTCGTGTCACCACCTGGGGATATCCCCTCATTCACAACGGCCCAGCCTGGTGCCCCAGGTTCGCCCTTCTGTTGGGCTAACCTGGGATCGCTACACTCGGCACTCGGAAGGATTAGGTCGGAAAGTGGTGAGTTGAAAATGTCCGGTAGTCCGGCCCGAAACTTCCTCTGCCCATGTTAGCGTCCAAAATACGGACGCGAACCTGGGGCACCAGGCTTCGCTCCGCTCGGGATGACACCGTACAATAGGCGGATGCGTATCCTTCTTTCGGTCGCCGTGTTGGCGTTCGCCGTGGCGGCATCTTCGGCCCAGACACCGCTGGCGCAAATTCCCGCTCCCTCGGACGTGACCGCGCCGCCGGCTGATGCCACGAAAACCCCGTCCGGCCTCGTAACCAAGGTGGAAAAGCCCGGCGCCGGCAAGAACCATCCTGCCAAAGACGAGGTGGTCACCGTCGATTACACCGGCTGGACCACCGACGGCAAGATGTTCGACAGCTCGATTGCGCGCGGCAAGCCGGCGACCTTGCCGGTCAACCGGGTCATCCCCGGCTTCGGTGAAGGTATTCAGATGATGGTGACCGGCGAAACGCGCCGCCTGTGGATTCCGCAGTCGCTGGCCTACAAGGGCCAGCAAGGGAGACCTGCGGGAACACTGGTATTTGATGTGACGCTCCTCGACATGCCGACCCGTGCGCCAGTCGATGTGAAAGCGCCTCCGGCCGACGCGAAGCGAACTTCGAGTGGCCTGGCGTACAAGGTGCTCACGCCCGGCACGGGCACGCGCCATCCCAAGAGGGTCGACGAGGTCACGGTGCACTACACGGGTTGGACGACCGATGGGAAGATGTTCGACAGCTCGGTTGCGCGGGGCAAGCCGGCGAGTTTCCCGCTCGACCACGTGATTCCTGGGTGGACCGAAGGCGTGCAACTGATGGTGGAGGGCGAGACAACGCGTTTCTGGATTCCTGAGAGGCTGGCGTATCAGGGCAAGCAGGCGCCGTTTGGCATGCTGGTGTTCGACGTGCAGCTGATCAATATCCATTAGCCCTAGGCGAATGGCACACTGTAGCACCGTGCCCTAGCCCGCATTATTCATG
>PLQW01000174.1 GCA_003160215.1 Acidobacteriaceae bacterium | reverse complement strand
GGCTGGTGTTTTGCAGAGGAAGAAGCTCATTGAGTACACCCGTGGTGCAGTGAAGATCGTGCACCGCAAGAAACTTGAAGACGCTGCCTGCGAGTGCTACGGGGTCATCCAACAGTACGATGGCGAACTTGGCTTGAGATAAGCCAGGAAATGAAGAGTTGCCCTGTCGGCAATCCGGAAAACTGAGCCGCTACCAACCCGTCGAATTGTTTCTCCGTAGGCCATCTGCTACAGTCTCCGGAACATATGGCTCAAACTCCCGAAGCACCCACCAACGGCTCGGCGCATTCGCCGGAACTGTACTGTCCCAACTGCGCGCGCGAGGTGGACGATCCGCTCACTTGCGGCGACTGCTCGGCGGTAATCTGCCGGGTGTGCGGCACGCCGCTCGAAATGCCCGAGGACCTCGGCATCGGCTGATTCATGGCGCAGCCCACCATAGCGCAGCCCGCAGTCGCGGCCCATCGGGAACCCTCGCTGGTGCGCGGCCTTTCGCTCACCGATTCCGTGATGCTGCTGGCCGGCGGCATCNNGCTGGCGTGCTTCGCCTTCGCCGAGATGGGAGCGATGTTCCCCGAGGCGGGCGGCCAATATGTCTTTTTGCGCGAGGCCTACGGCGAGTTCCCCGCATTTCTCTACGGATGGATGATCTTCACCGTCGGCCAGAGTGGCACCATTGCCGCGCTCGCCGTCGGCTTCGCCGAATACTTCGGCGCGGTGCTGCCCGTGGCGACGGCTCATGTTCCCGTTGCGACGATTCTTGGATGGACGCTGACGCGGGGGCACCTTGTCTCCATCTGTTCCATCGTTCTGCTGACCGCGATCAACGTGCTCGGGCTGAAGCGCGGCTCGGCGCTGATCAACGTGGCGACCTGGGCGAAGTTCGCGGCCATCGGGCTGTTCATCGTGCTCGGACTGGCGATTGGCCACGGTCATTGGTCGAACTATGCTGTCAGTATTCCAGCCAGTCAACCGATGTCGCTGGGCGCCATGATCTCTGGATTCGGCGTCGCGCTGATCGGCGTCTTCTGGGCGTTCGATGGCTGGGTGTACATCACGTGGGTCGCGGGCGAAATCAAGAATCCGCAACGCGTGCTGCCCCGTGCCATGGTGATGGGCGTGCTCGTCGTCGGCGTCATCTATCTGGCGGTGAACGCGGTTTATCTTTATGCGCTGCCGATCACCGCCGTAGCCAAGGAAGAAACCGTCGCACACGCTGCGGCGGAGGTGCTCTTAGGAGGCGGTGCTGCGCGCTGGCTCAGCGCAGTGATCGCGCTCTCGTGCTTCGGAGCGATGTCGTGCGCCATCCTCAGCAGCGCGCGAGTTTCGTTTGCCATGGCGCGCGACGGCGCCTTCTTTCATGCCATGGGACGCGTGCATCCGCGTTACCGCACACCGGCCTTCAGCCTGATTTCGCTGAGCGTGTGGGCGGCGGTGCTGGCCCTCAGCGGCAGCTTCGATCAGCTCTACACCTACGTGATGTTCATGATGGTGCTGTCGTACACGGTAGCGGTGGCGGGATTGTTCGTGCTTCGGCGCACCCGCCCCGACCTGCCGCGACCGTATCGGTGCACCGGATATCCGTATTTGCCGGCGCTCTACGTGCTGATGGCGGGAGCCTGGGCGCTCAACTCCGTAGTCACCCGTCCCAAGGAAACGCTGATCGGCATCGCGATCGTTTTTCTTGGCGCACCGTTCTATTTGTTCTGGCGCTGGCAGTTGAAGCGTAATCCGGGAGAATTGAAGGAGTTTGAGTGAACGGGACTACATGCTGAAACTGGCGTTGTCATGTATCATGGTATATATCAGATAAGTTGGAAGGCGCTTCATGTCCCGTACTGCCAAACTCTTCCGCAATGGCCGCAGTCAGGCAGTCCGCCTGCCCGCCGATTACCGCTTCCAGGGCTCTGAGGTATATATCCGCCGCACGGCCGCGGGGGATGTCATCCTGTCACGCAAACCAGAATCCTGGCAGGATTTTTTCGAGTTGATGAAGACGGTCGATGTGCCTGACGACTTTCTCGCCGACCGCAAAAACACACCGCCCCAGAAGCGAGACCTGTTCTGATGCCCGATCTCTATTTGCTGGATACCAATACGGCCAGCTACATCATCAAAGGCAATATTCCGCTGGTGCGGAAACGCCTGGCGATGGTGCCGATGGCCCAGGTGGCGATATCCGTCGTCACCGAGGCAGAGCTGCTTTTTGGAGTCATCCGCAGGCCCGAGGCGACTCGGCTGAAGATCGCAGTCGAAGAATTTCTGCTTCGAGTGGAAGCTCTGCCCTGGGATTCAGAAACGGCGCGGAGCTATGCTGAAATTCGAGCGACCTTGGAAACTCAAGGTTCGATGCTGGGCAACCTCGATCTCATGATTGCCGCTCAAGCTGTTACCGCTCACGCTGTGCTGGTTACAAACGACCGTGGCTTTCGCCGGGTGAGAGGTTTGCAGATTGAGGACTGGACCAAGCCGCAGTGATTTGCGAGTAATTGAAGCCGAATCTGCGGCGCTTGTTAAGACTTCCAAATTCCATGTTCACCCTCACCGAAGCCGCGGAACAGATTCGCACGCGCAAACTTTCTCCGCTGGAACTCACGCGCGCATGCCTAGCGCGCATCGAGCGGCTGAATCCTGTTCTGAATGCTTTCATCACCATTACGGCGGAGTCTGCGCTGGAGCAGGCGCGACAGGGTGAAGCGGAAGTTATGGCGGACCACTGGCGAGGGCCTCTGCACGGCATTCCCATCGGGCTGAAAGATCTCCTCGACACGGCGGGCGTTCGCATCACGGCGGCCAGCAATCAGTTTCGCGATCGGGTTCCGGCGGAAGACGCTGAGTTAGTGCGTCAGTTGAAACAGGCGGGTGCGGTGCTGGTTGGCAAGCTGAACCTGCACGAGTTCGCGTTTGGCGTCAGCGGCATCGTGAGTGCTTTTGGTCCGGTGAAAAACCCTTGGGGTTTGGAACGCATCACGGGAGGATCTTCCTCCGGTTCGGCGGCGGCGGTTGCGGCGGGGCTGTGCATTGCGGCGATTGGGACCGACACGGCGGGTTCGATTCGGTGTCCGTCAGCGCTTTGCGGGACCGTTGGACTTCGTCCGAGCGCGGGTTTGCTGAGCTGCAAGGGAGTGGTCCCGCTCTCCACATCGTTCGATACGGTGGGGCCGATGACTCGCACGGTGCGCGATGCGGCGCTTCTGCTCGGAGCGCTGGTTGCCGAAACGGGGTCCAGCGTTCCCAACGATTGGGCTGCGCTCGACGACAGCGTAGCCGAGCTGAGAGTGGGAGTTCCGCGCAAGGGTTTCTATGACGACCTCCAGCCCGAGGTGGCCGCCTGCGTGGAAGAGGCGCTCGCAGTCATCGAGACGCTGGTTGCGCACGTTGCAGATGTGGAGCTCGAAGCCGGTGGACATCGCACCATTTTCAACGCCGAGATTTACGAGTACCACGAAGCGATGGTGACCAAAACGCCGGAGCTTTACCAGCCACACACGCTGCCTCGTGTTTTGAGGTGTGCCGGGATCAGCGCGACCGATTACATCCGCGACTGGCGCAGCCTGGCCGGGGAAAGGAACAAGGCCGAAGAGCTCTTCAAGCAAGTGGACGTAGTTGTCACGCCAACCGTCCCGGTGGCAGCGCCGCGAATTTCGGAACTTGAAGCGCTGGGAATCAATGAGCTGCGGCCGTTCGAGACGAAGTACTTGCTGCGAAACACATCGCCGTTCAGCGTGCTCTTTTGGCCCAGCGTCTCGGTCCCATGCGGATTCCAGCGGGAAGGATTGCCGGTGGGATTGCAAATTTCTGGTAAGCCCGGAGCCGACGCGACGGTGCTGCGACTCGCACACGCCTACGAGCACGCGACGAAGTGGCACAAACGCGTGCCGAGTGAGTGAACTCGTCGTTATGCTGTCATTCTGAGTGAAGCCGCCTCCGGCCCTCGAAAATCTTCACCACGGAGACACGGAGGGCACGGAGTTTTGTTGCTGTCGATTTTTCTCCGTGATCTCCGTGCCTCCGTGGTGAATCCTTTATTCCTATGAGTGGGTCGCGCCGCTCAGAACCCGACAAACACCGGCTCCGGTTGCAACTCAATTCCGAACTCATTCAGCACGCGGGCTTGGATTTCGTCTTTCAGGGCGATGATGTCGGCGGCGGTCGCATCCCCGCGATTGACGATCGCCAGCGCGTGCCGCCGCGAGATACCCGCCGGACCCTTGGTGTAGCCCTTGGCAAATCCGGCCTGCTCGACCAGCCAGGCGGCGGGCAGCTTGCGAAAACCGTCAGCGGCGGGATAGCTGGGCAGTTTCAGTCCGCGCGACTCCACACGCGCCGATAGCTCTTCGAAAAAAGACTGCGGCACTATGGGATTCTTGAAGAACGAGCCTGCACTGCGCGCATCCTCATCGCCGGGAACGATGAGCATGGCCTTCCGATGGCGGATTTCGCGCACCGCTGCTCTGACTTCCGCAAGTGTCGGACCGCTTGCAGTCTGGGCAAAGAACTTCTGCAAGTCGGCGTAGCGAACCCCCGGCCTTCCACCGTGACGCAACGCGAACGATACCTGCAGGATAACGTAACGGTCGCGCTCGGTGGTATCGAAGATACTGGAACGATAGGTGAAACCGCACTCCGCGTTGGAGAGAGTTCGGATTTGCAGAGACTGCAAGTCGAGGACCCTTACCTCGCGAATGGTCTCCGAGACTTCCTGACCATATGCGCCCACGTTCTGCACTGGCGTGCCACCAACCGTGCCAGGGATACCGCTGAGGCACTCCAGCCCCGCGCAGTTTGCCTCGACCGTCTGCGCCACGAGGGTGTCCCAATCCTCGCCTGCACAGGCAGTGAAAAGCACGTCTTGGTGCGGCGTTGTGAAATTCCACGAGCCGGCGATCCCGACTTTGAGCACCAAGCCGGCGAAGCCTGCATCGGCGACAAGCAGGTTGCTGCCACCGCCAAGAACGAACAAGGGCAACTGACGCGAGCGGGCGAACTCAACGGCCTCGATGACCTCGGCTTCACTACGCGCCTCGGCGAAATAGCGAGCCGGACCACCGACGCCGAGCGTGGTTAAGGGAGCGAGCGCAACGTGTTCGCAAATCAGCATGAGAGCAAAGCCAATATATATGGTTAGGCGAATTACAGAGACATGGGAGTCAGATTGCCGAGAGGTTTGTCATCACGAGCGCAGCGAGGGATCTGCTTTTGCGAGAGAACAGAAGAAAGCAGATTCCTCGCGCCAAACCCAGGCGCTCGTAATGACAATTCATAAATCACGATCCACTGTTTTCGCCTATCAAGGTGCCACTATCATTGATACTCAATAGGGTTGAAGACACGGGAATTCGACGCCGGGTTCCCGCTTCTCATTTCTTCGCCCCTCCCATCTTCGCCCCTGCCACCTGGAAGGCCTTGATCACGATGTCGTTGGGCTGATTGCCGACTGGAATCAGCGTGACCAGCGCGCGGTCGGCGCTGAGTTTGGAATTGTCGCGGGTCTTCACCGTGCGCACCACAGCGACATCTCCCGAGCGGGAATTCACCACCAGCAAATGCGCTTCGTCCGGGCTTAGCGCCAGCGTGTCGGGATGGCTGCCCACTTGCACCGCGCCAATGACGCGGCCTTCGTCGATGGCATAGACGCTGACGGTGTCGGACCCGAAATTACTGACATAGAGCAGGCTGTTATCGGAGGTGACGATTCCGCGCGTGGGCTGGTCCCCGATCAGGTAGCTGCCGCCCACCTCGTTGTTGGCCGTCTCGACGATGGAAAAACTGTTGCTGCCAAAATTGCTCACGAACAGCTCACCGCCATCGGGCTTCAGCGCGAGTTGCACTGGCATTTTGCCCACGTCGAGCAGGGTCAGCATCCGGTCCGATGCCAAATCGATAGAGGCGAGCTGATTCGAGCCCGGGCAGGCGACGAACGCCTTGCTGGAATCGGGCAAGATGACGATGTCCTGCGGCTGCTGGCACACCGGCACCGTGCTGCGCACCGCAAGCTTCTGCGTATCGATGATGGAAACCGTGTTGTCGGCGCGATTGCTGACGACAGCCAGCTTTCCATCGGGCGAGACTTTGGCGAGACCCGGCGCACCACCCACTTGTATTGTCGCGATCACCGCCCGCTTATCAAGATTGATGACCGAAACATTGGCCGAGCCGGAGTTGGCCACGTAAGCGCGCTTGCCATCCGAGGAAACCGAGACGAAGTAGGGAGCGCGATGAACCCCAATGGTCGCTTCGACTGCATTGCGCTCCGCGCTGATGATGCTGATGTTATTGGAGTCGGCATTGGCAACGTAGATTTCGTTGCGGGTGGGACTGGCGGCGACGCCGGTTGGACTTGCGCCTACCGGGATCGTCTTGACGTTACGAAGCTGAAGCAGATCGAGAACGCTGACGGAGTTGCTCTGGCCGTTGGTGACGTAGGCGTATTCGTGGTAGCCGGGCTCGACGGTCGGGCGTTGATGGCAGGCGGTCGAGCTCAGCGCGAGGACCATCACGCATAGCGCGGACTGCCATTGCCGCGTGGAAAGTTGCCGCAGCCACGGCCATGCTGTGCGCATCAGCGAGTGGCGGCCGATCCAGCGGTTGCGTTGCCACGGCGCGCTACCGGATTGGCAACAGGCTCGGCGACGGAGCGGCCAAGCACGTTGGCGATCTGGCGAACCTCAGCCATGAGGTCGTCAAACTGCTGAGGGAAGAGCGATTGGTTGCCATCGCTGAGGGCGTGGTCAGGATCGGGGTGGACCTCGATGATCAGACCGTCGGCGCCTACGGCGACCGCGGCGCGCGACAGCGGCGTCACCTTGTTGCGCTTGCCGGTGCCGTGGCTGGGATCGACGATGATCGGCAAGTGGCTCAAACGCTGCACGGCCGGGACAATGCTGAGGTCGAGGGTGTTGCGCGTATGGTCGGCGAAGGTGCGCACGCCGCGCTCGCACAGAATCACGTTGTAGTTGCCCTCGCTCATGATGTATTCGGCGGCCATCAGCAATTCTTCCAGAGTGGCCGACATGCCGCGCTTCAGCAGTACAGGCTTATGTGCCCTGCCCGCGCGCTTCAGCAACGAATAGTTCTGCATGTTGCGCGCGCCAATCTGGATGACGTCAGCGTACTTCTCCACCAGTTCGAGAGATTCGTTATCGATGGCCTCGGTAACGATCAGCAGACCGAAGCGGTCGCGGACTTCCGCCAGTATCTTCAGGCCTTCCTCCGCCAGACCTTGAAACGTGTAAGGAGAGGTGCGCGGTTTGTAGGCGCCGCCGCGGAAGAAGCGGGCGCCGGCGCGGGCCACACACTCGGCGGTAGCGAACGCCTGGTCGCGGGATTCGATGGCGCACGGTCCGGCGATGACCGCTACCTCCTCGCCTCCAAAGGTTGCGTCAGAATTGGGGAAGCGCACGACCGTGTCTTCTTCCTTCAAATCGCGGCTGACAAGCTTGTAAGGCTTGCTGACGCGGATGACCTCCTGCACCCCTTCCATCTCGTCGAAGGTGCCGGTCTCGACCTCCAACTGGTTGCCGGTTATACCGATGGCGGTGCGCTGGGCGCCGGGAATGGCGTGGGCGCGCAGGCCCAGCGACTCAACCTTCTTACAGACGCGCTGCACCTGCTCTTCGGAGGCGTGCGCCTTCATCACGATAAGCATCAGGAACCCCTTGTTTCGTGCCCCATAGTGTATCGCGGAAGGCGCGCCACTGGGAACGAAAAGGCAGGGGGAACAACCACCAGAAGACTCGCTCGCAGGTTGCGCACCGGGGTCCGCATCTCACGTGTCTTTTTGAGCGTCGCGTGGGGCAGGCTCCCGCTCTTGATGATAGATCGGGTAGGTATGTACGAGATCATGTTCCCTGGAGTTACATGTCACCGCAAGAAATCTCTCGTCCTGTCATCCTGAGCGCAGCACGAGTCCGCAGGCGCGGATTCGTGCCAGCCGAAGGACCCCTATAGCCGGCAGAAACCATGCGTAGCGAACACCAGCATCGCTACTCGGTCTACGTTCTAGGAAGCCTCAGCGGCACGTTGTACGTCGGCATCACCAGTAATCTGCTCTTTCGCGTAAGACAGCACAAAGAGCACACCTTCCGTGGGTTTACCGCCAAGCATGACGCTGACCGGCTGCTCTATTACGAGACCTATGGCGAAGTTTCTAAGGCTATTGCGCGCGAAAAACAGTTGAAGGATTGGAAGCGGGAGAAAAAGGTTGCGCTGATTGAGAAGAGCAATCCGCAGTGGAGGGACTTGAGTTTTGAGTGGTACGAAACACCAGTGAAAACCACGTTCCAAGGATAGTGCAGTGGCGAAGCAAATGGCGGAGCGAGGGTGGGGGAAGCGCGTGGAAGTTGCCGCCGCAAGCTCGCGCGGAGGGCGAAAGCTTCAGCGGGGGCTGGGACGAAGTCAAGCAGGGTCCGTAAGCCAGCTTTGGGAGCACACTCCGGGTGGTCGAACTGGCGCAACAGCAGCAGTCCGGCGTCGGAGGTCATCTCTCCGCCGTCAAAGCGTACCAGCAATTTCTGCTTGGAATAGAAAGAAAAGTGCAGTTGTGGTTCAATACAGTCTGTCATAGGCGGATGCTCCGAAAAGGGGTTCTGGATTCTACGAAAATCCAGTGTTCATAACACCTTGGTAGAGCATCCATTGTTTTTTTGCCTAGTGAGAAAGTGAATAATCCAGGTTCAGCGCGCTACGTTGGCCGCGGCCAAACGTCCCGCTTAAGCTAGGAATTGTGCGAACCGCACGCGGACCTGAAGGTCCGCACTACCCCCTACGTCGAAGAAGATAAGCTGTCTTTTCTTAAATCGTCCAGAATCGCAGTCAATTCCCGATTTCATGTAAGCTAATAACGAATTGCCCGGGGATCCATTCCTCTCGAGTGAACGTATGCGGACGATACTGCTTCTGCTTCTAATCACGATGGTCTTGTGTTCCGCGGCGCACACGCAGGACATCACCGTTGCGGCTGCCTCCGACCTGAATTATGCGCTGAAAGACCTGGCTGCGCGCTTCGAGAAAAAGACCGGCGGCAAGGTAACTCTTTCGTTCGGTTCCTCGGGAAACTTGTACTCGCAGATTCAGGGCGGCGCTCCTTATGATTTGTTCTTCTCCGCTGACGTCGCGTATCCGCAGAAGCTCGCCGTCGCTGGCCTCGTCGAGAGTTCTTCGCTGCGCACTTACGCCATCGGCCATCTGGTGCTCTGGGTCCCAAACGGTTCCAGCCTCGATCCGCAACGGCTGGAAATGAATTTGCTTCTCCAGCCTTCCGTGCAACATATCGCCATCGCCAATCCGCAACATGCGCCATATGGCCGGGCTGCCATGGCTGCGCTCGAGCATTTCGGATTGAAGGACAAGGTGGCCAGCAAACTGGTCTTCGGAGAGAACATCAGCCAGGCCGCACAGTTTGTGCAATCGGGCAACGCGCAGGCCGGTCTTATCGCGCTGTCGCTGGCTGTGTCTCCCGCGATGAAGGACTCCGGCCGATACTGGGAGTTGCCAGCCGATTCCTATCCTGAGCTACAACAAGGAGTCGCGGTGCTCTCGGCCTCGAAGCACAAGCCAGCCGCAAAAGCTTTCTTGGATTACGTTCTTTCCGCGGAAGGCGCAACGGTACTTGAGCAATACGGTTTCCGCGTACCTCCGGGCAAATGATCATCCAGGCACTCACGCTTACGCTGCGATTGGCCATCATGGTGTCGGCCATCCTGCTCGTCATCGGCATTCCGCTGGCCTATTGGTTGGCGTTTTCGCGCCGGCGCTGGAAGTTTCTGGTGGAAGCGATTGTCTCGTTGCCCATCGTGCTGCCCCCGACCGTTCTGGGCTTTTACGTTCTGGTTGCTGTCGGTCCCTTCACTCCATTGGGACGCTGGTATCAGGCGCTCACCGGCCATAGCCTCGCGTTCACCTTCGAGGGCCTCGTGCTGGGATCGGTTTTGTACAGCCTGCCCTTTGCGGTGCAGCCCATGGCCACTTCCTTCGCTGCGATCGACGGAAAATTACTGGACGCATCCGCGCTTCTGGGCGCGTCCCGGTGGCGCACGTTCTGGCGCATCGTGCTGCCGCTGGGATTGCCGGGCGTGCTGACGGGGCTGGTACTGAGCTTCGCGCACACACTCGGCGAGTTTGGCGTGGTGCTCATGATCGGCGGAAACATTCCGGGCGCGACCCAAACAGTTTCGATACTGATCTACGATCAGGTGCAAGCGCTCGACTACGCGACCGCGAACCGCACCGCGCTCATTCTTCTACTGCTCTGCTTCACCATGCTGGCGATTCTCTACGGCTTGCGTCGCCATGGCGGGCGGAATTTGTGGGAGTGGAGATGAGCGACGCGGCCACATCGCCACCCGGCGAGCAGCTGACAGTCCGCGTGCAAAAACGCTTTCGCGGAGAAAGCGACTCCCAGTTCACGCTCGAGGTCCAGCTTGCGGTGGCGGGCGGCTTCACCATTTTGTTCGGGGCCTCCGGTGCAGGGAAGTCCACTCTGCTCGACTGCATTGCCGGGCTGCAAACGCCAGACGAGGGAACGATTGCGATCGGCGAGACCATCCTTTTTGACTCTCAATCGCGCGTGAATCTACCGCCCAGCCGCCGCTCGGTCGCATACCTGCTGCAATCGCTGGCGCTATTTCCGCACATGACGGTCGAGCAGAATGTGCAGTACGGCCTGGCCTCTCTTAACAAGGCGGATCGCGATGCTCGTAGCGGCGATGTGCTGGAATCGTTCCGCATCTCCTCGCTGGTTCAGAGGCGTCCCAACGAAATTTCTGCCGGAGAACGCCAGCGGGTTGCGCTAGCTCGTGCGCTGGTGACGCTTCCGCGAGTGCTGCTGCTGGACGAACCGCTCACCGCGCTGGATGCGGTCACGAAAGCCCGAATTCTGGACGATCTGCGTGCCTGGAACCGGCGCCATCGGATTCCGATCCTCTACGTCACACACGACCGCGAAGAAGTTTTCGCGTTGGGCGAAAGCGCGATTGTGCTGGAGGAAGGCCGCATCGTTGCGCAGGGCTCGCCGCACGAAGTGCTGCAAAGACCGCAATCGGAAACCGTAGCCCAGCTTGCCGGCTTCGAGAATATCTTCGATTGTTCGATGACCGGCTCGCATCCTGAGTATGGGACCATGACCTGCCGCATCGCGGGTTCAACCCTCGACCTCGAAGTGCCGTTGGTACGTGTGAATGTTTCGTTGCCGCTGCGCGTCGGGATTCGCGCGGGAGACATTCTGCTGGCGTCCTCCAAGCCGCAGGGACTCAGCGCCCGCAATGTTGTTGACGGAACGATCACCTCGCTCGAACAGCGCGATATGAAAGTGATTGCCGTCGTGACTTGTGGGCCAGCCTTTGAAGTGCATCTGACGCTGGGTGCGCGAGAGTCCCTGCAACTCAAGCCAGGGGCGCGAGTTTGGCTGGTCGTCAAGACGTACTCGTGCCACGTGCTCCAGTAACTCGCCCGCGCAACAGGGTTACTCCTCACATTGCGGAGTGATGACGCTCACTGCGTCTTCGTTTGTAGGGTCCATACTGGAATTGTTTATGGCTGCCCACAGCCCGGCATGGGAAAAAGCCTGTGCCGCTTGCGAAGGCCCTTGGCGAGCCTCCCACCTGCGGCTTGCCCTGGTACTCGCGGCTGGCAGCATGTCCGCATCGGAGGTGTGAGCAATGCCGACCGTCATCGAACCGAAAACCAACGAGGATGCAAAAGCGCAACTCGTTCCACCCGTCTCCAACGAACCCGAGCTGTTTGCCGCGGAAGTCGCGATGGAAGGCAAGTCCTCCGGCTTCGTCCCTTTGTTGTTGATTGCCGGATTGATCCTGTGCGTTGGTGGAACCATTTTCTACTTCGTGAAAGGCGCTCGCGACGTCCTAACCGTACCGGTTGCGACCAGCACGGTCACCAGGATACTGGACGCGCAGGGCCCAGCGACCATCCGGTTCAGCACCGGGACCGTGGTCTCGAACGTCAACGAAAAGCCAAAGGACCCGCACTACAAGCTGCTGGCGAAGACCGGCGTCATTGCGACCAAGCCGAAGGGGTACAGTTCGTTGATCGTCAACCTGACGCCCGCGGGCGAGAAGTTGTTGAGCACCGTTAAAGGTGTCCAGAAGGCCAGCAATCCTGACGGGACAGTCACATATGTAGTTCCGTTGGCTGAACGCAAACTGGTGGACGTGGCCACGGTCACCATGATCAAGCCGCATCTGGCTCGGGTAGAATATTCCTGGAAGTGGGAACCCAATCGCCTGGGGACCGAGTTTGACGCCTCCGGCGGCCTGGTAAAGAGCTTTACCAGTTGGGACCGCGCCATTCTTATCAAGACTTACGGCGCCGATTTCTATGGCGCACCACCGACCAAGGCCAGCATTGTCCTGATGGAAACAGATAACGGCGCCTGGAAGCCATACGTCGAGTAGCAACTGCGGCGCAGTGTTCGTGCAGGGAGGACGGCCTTTGCCGCCTCCCTTTCTTTTTTCCAAGGAAACGCGCAACAAATCGACATTCGGGTAGTGCGGGCCGAATTGCCGGTGGAGTAGATGCGACACCCACTGGAAAAAACCGGCAAGGTGCAGGCTGGCCACGATCAGCATCATGGAGAACAGCAACACCAGGGTCGCGAAGTCGATGCTGGCGATGGCCTGCGCGGGTGCCAGAACACGGAAGACAAACATCAGCACCGCGCCAATCACAGCCATCGCCGGCCGGTCGATCTTCGTGCCCGGCAGGCGACCAACCGCGAACACAAAGTAGCTCGCCAGGAGGATCGTCCACGCGATCATCATGTGTCCATGCGAGAGCGCCTGCGCCATTGCCACCATGATACGGAAAGGTAGGACAGGCCCTGACGGTCGGCTCTACCGAAATATCTGTCAATCCAAACTGCGACACTACCCGATTCTGGTTCCGATTGACAATTTCCCCGCGAACGAGCACGCTCATGGCCGCCAGCGATCCAAACTTTATAACAGAAGGAAAGCGCCCTATGACTCGTGTCTCGATCGTCGCCGCCTTGGCCTTGCTGCTTTTCTCTTTGATGCTCGTCGCGCAACCGCCGCAATCGCCCGGTGCTCCGCAGAAGAGCGCTTCTTCCGTGGTTACCATCACCGACGAGGACAATGGAAAAGATATTGACCTTCCCGCAGGCGACACACTGGTGCTTCGGTTGATCGCGTCCACGAAGCTGAGATGTTTCGAGTGCTTGGCGAGCACTGGCGAGTACTCACCGTGGAACGCCATGTCGTCGCACACGAATACCCGGTAGCCGCAACTAGGCTCTGGACGACGGTTCTCTAAACCGTCAAAGCTACTTGGCGACAGACGGCAATATGTTGTGTTTTCATGCGCTAGTACTACAGTTGTAGATAGAATGCGGGCAGAGGCGATCCGCGCTTTCGATAGTGGCAGCACATAGCTCGGAATTGATGTCGTCTTCGCCACTCGGACCAAGGCAGCAGGTGCTCAATGCCGTGCCACCCGCGCCATAGCAACGCGGTGAGCAGATGGCGCAGTTCGGGTACGCTGAGCCGCACCTGTGCGTCTGGAGTTTTTTTCTCCACGCGCTCGCAACACGGATAACACTGCATGGGCCAGCATGCGCAGCGTGATGTGCCGGTGCCAGCCCTGCCAGTGGCGCACTTCGTAGTGGTCCAGCCCGCATTCGCCTTTAGCTGTCTCCAAGCATGGTTCGATCAGCCAGCGTTGTCCAGCCACTCGGACCAGCGTTGCAAGCGTGTCTTTCCCGCTGGGAGCGTAACCCAGATAGTAAGCGCACTCGGGCTTCTCTTCGAGGCTGCGCCGCACCAGAAGCGCCCGAGCCCAACCCTCCTGTTTCGACAATTGCAGCAACGCCCAATCATAGAGCCGTTCGCCCTTGCTGCCGAAACCGGCGGAAAGGCGCTTCCATGCAGATGCGGGCAAACTCCGCGCAATTGCATCCACCCGAGGTTGCATACAATCCGCTTGCCACAAGCGCTGGTCGGAAGCCACCGCCAGCACATAGGCCATCTGCCGCCCCTCCAGGAACCGGCGCAGCTGGCTGTCGTGGCCGTAGACCTCATCGGCCGCCACCCAGCCGCAGGGTGCGCCCGCATCGAGTGCGCGTTCGATCATTTGCCGTGCCAACTCCGGCTTGGTGGCAAACTCGACAGTCTCAGGAATTGCTGCCTCACGGCGACGCTCTGGATCCTCAGCCCACTCCTGCGGAAGGTAGAGTTCGCGGTCCACCAGGGCCGCGCCTTTGGCAGAGCCATAGCAGAGAAATACGCCGACTTGGCTGTTCTCGATGCGCCCCCGCCGTGCCGCTGTACTGGCGCTTGACACCCGCCGAGTGCAGACCCTTCTTCAGAAAACCCGTCTCATCGACGATCAGAACTGCATCTGGACTGCTCAACTCTTCCACAACGTAATGGCGCAGTTTATCCCGCGCAGCGTCTGCATCCCAACGGGCCCGGTCCAACAGATGCTGCACGCGATAAGGAGCCGCTTCCTCCATCCACTCAGCCAACTGCCAGCCATTCTTGCGCTCACAGCCGCTCAACAAGCCTTGTAAATACGCCAGACTTAGCGCACGAGGTTCCGAGCGTACAAACAGATCCGCAATCCAGCCATGCGCCCGCAACAACTCACGCTTCCAACCCGATAATCGCTTCTCCATGGCAAAGAACGAAGAACTACACCCCAGAGCGAATTCAGTTTATCACTTATCTACAACTGTAGTACTAGCCCTTCATCGTAAAGCATTGGGTGCAGATTAGGGTGCAGTCTGGCTCGGCGCTTTCGGAGCCGGATTTCCGCTCGCCGCCGCCAACTGCTCCATCGCGGCCAGCACGTCGGCGTCGGCCGTCTTGATATAACAGGTGCTGGGTGGTGACGGCGCGTGCCGTCTGCGCGCTTCCACCCGAACAGAGGCCACAAAATGAATTGCTGCCACGGCGAAAGTACGAACTACTTTCTGCACGGGAAATTTCCCCATGAATTTCCCCAGGAAACTTTTTATTTTCGGCCGTTTTTGCACAAATAAGCAGCAGGCGAGAGGGAGTGAGCAGGGTTAGCGAGAATTGCTTCCCGGCCTCATAAACATTGGAGTAAGTCGAAATTTATGCTCAACGGTGCTACGTCCTGCACGGGTGCAGAACTGCCCTGTCACGGCAGAGGCCNNGAGTCCCGTCGACCCCGCCATTCCTTTCGAGCACTTAAAAGGAATTGACAACAAGGCTCATGGTCCAGTTAGGCCACTGCCTTCCTTCTCTTTAGCACAAACTCCACAACTTCGCTTTGCGCTCGCCGCTTCTCCGGCATGCCGACCTGGGCGTAAAGGTCGAGCTTGATCCGGCTGTAGGCATCATGCACCCGCTCCTGCACGGCTTTCACATCCTGCCCGAACTCCTTGTCTTTCTTGAACACTACATCCAGAGGTTGGCGATGACGTAATCGCGGCTGTCATTGATGAACGCCCATAGCTTTCCAGCATGGCGAGCCGATCTGCATCGAGGTTGATGGTGATTTGTTGCCTCACTTTCTAGACTCGTGCTGGGATGAGGGACGACATCGTTATTTACCTCCCGATTCAAGCGCCCGCGTTGGCGGGTGGCGAGAATCACCAACACAACTAAGGGCGAGTCGAAGCCTCAGACGGGAAGGCAAACTTACGCGGCAAACGTGACTCGCACTTCGAAAGCGGCAGG
>PLQW01000283.1 GCA_003160215.1 Acidobacteriaceae bacterium | reverse complement strand
CGTCAATACCAACGGTTACAAGGCGCGACTGCCCATTTCGGCTCTGGCGGAACGTGGAGGAGTCCGCGGCGACGGAAAAAACCCGCAGAAAGATTAAAGCTTTCTTAACTATTGCCGATTACTTAATTGCATGGACATACAAAGCACGATGTACTGCGATGAGAATTGGCTTAGATCCGTCAGCCATGGCGGAGATGGACCGCAGCAAGAGCCCCACTTCCGATGGAAGATCCGCGACATGACGAATCCGCCGTCGGCAAGCGCGGAAGATGTTGCACATCTGCCCACTGTGAGCGACGCGGTCCAAACCCTGAAGGCACAACTGGACAAGGTCCCGGAGATCCGGCAGCAGAAGGTGGATTCGTTGAAGCAAGCCATTGCGGAGGGAAGGCACCGCCGGGACCCGCGACAGATCGCGGCTGCGATGTTTGCCGATGGAATACTCAGTCTCGGCTGAAGCCAATAGCTTCCCCATGCAGAAGGAAGGATGGCAATGGGGCTGAGCATTGGCCGCCTGGAAGCAGCATCGCGGATCCCGGAGCGCCCGCTCAGCACGCCAGCGGGAGAGCGCAAAGGGCGTGTACCGCGCCGGTCCAAGCATGAGAGTGAGCTGGCGGAGGCAGAAGATCTGGCGGAGGAGCAGGGTAGTCATCAGTTAGACGACATCGCCTAAGGAGGTGCAAGTTGACTTCGGATATTGCATTGGCGAGCTCTTCTCTTCCAACCCAGATCGATCAGGAACTGGTGCTGCTGGAGACCTTGAAAGAGTTGCTTACGGTTGCGATGGGATCCTTGAGTGGCGGCGAGGCGGGAAACCTGATGGAAGTGGGCCGGCAGATCGGCTCGACGGCAGACGACCTGATGGCGCTGGCGAGCCATCTGGGGCATCTGCCATTGAACCCCGAGGAGCAACAGCAGCGGCGCAAGCTGCTGGCGGAACTGGGCCAGCAGCGCGCATTCTGCCGGGCGATGCTGCGGCGCTGGCGCCGTTCGATTCTTCTGCCGCGGCATTTGCTGGCGCTGCATGGCGAAGCGGAGACCTACACCGAGCCGATGGAAGCGCGCTGGTCTTGATAAGAGCAGCCTGGATACCGACAACGCTACCGGGGATAGAGCGTTCCCGTCGTGCGGAGTGATACCCTGTTCCCGCAATGACTGCGGATGAGGTCAAACAACTGCTGCAACTGCAGCCGCTGGCAATTGAGGGCGGCTTCTTTCGTGAAACCTATCGCTCACGCTGGAACGTCGCGGCGGAATACCTGGCCGACGGCATTCGTGGCCCGCGCTCCATCGGCACGGCAATCTACTACATGATCACGCCGGAGACGTTCTCGGCGTTGCATCGGCTGCCCGGCTCGGAGATCTTTCATTTCTATCTTGGCGATCCCGCGATCATGCTGCAGTTGCTGCCCGACGGAAGCTCGCGGACAATTACGCTGGGAAGCGATCTCGCGAGCGGACAGCAGCCGCAAGTCGTGGTCCTCGGGGGTATCTGGCAGGGATGCAAGCTCGCACTCGGCGGCAAGTTCGCGCTGATGGGGACGACGATGTCTCCCGGCTTCGATTACGCCGACTATGAGAACGGCAACGGCGACGAACTGATTGCGCAGTATCCCGGCGCGGCGGAGTTGATTCGGGAATACACGCGGTAAAGAAAGGCAACCACGGATTGACACGGATGAACACGGATCGTTCTTAGATTTTTCGGAATCAATCCGCGTTCCTCCGCGAGAATCCGCGGTTAGCTATGTTCGCACTTTCCGGTTCCGTGGCACGCGCGAGACATCGACGAGCAGGTTCCCGGCTCGGCCAATTCTCCATCGGGCCCGATGCAGGTCTGGGTGTGCATGCACCAGAACAATCCGTCATTCGTCGGCGGCACCGTAGGATCGTGCTCCACCTCTATGAATTGTCCCTTCCAACGCAGCGCCGGGCAAAGATCTTCGCGTTTCGTATCGAAGCGATCAGCGTCGAGATTCAGCATCACGCGGCACCTCCGGAGCTCTGGCCCGCGGCGCTTAGGATGGCGCGCTTGACGGCCGCCTTCGCCAGCGTGACTTTGTATTTGTTGTGGCTGAGCGGTTTGGCTGACGCGACCGCGGCGTTGGCGGCAGCCATCGCGGTCTCGGGAGAGATGCTCTTCCCCACCAGCGCCTGCGCCGCTTCGGGCGAGATCCATGGGATGGGCGCAACGTGTCCGAGCACGACGCGCGCTCTCTTTACCGTGCTGCCGTCCATCTCGAGCGCTACGCACGCCTGCGCTAGCGGCCAGTCGAATGCCGCGCGTTGACGCACTTCGTAGCTGGTGGCCTTCAGGGTCTGCGAAGGCGAAGGCACAACCAACTCAATCACCATCTCGTCAGGTTTTAGGTCATGCTCGAGTTCGTTCTCCGATTGCGGAATGACGAAAAACTTTTCCAGCGGCAGCTCGCGCACGCCGCTGCCTGCGGCCTTCGCAGAGTAGAGGCGGATCTTCGCGCCCAGAGCGATGAGCACCGGCGCGAGCGTCGACGGGCTGACAAAGTACGCCGGTCCGGCGTTGCCAAGGATTGCGGCATATCGATTGTCGCCTTCGAGCACCATGGATTTGCCGTCCGCCGTTTTCGCCATCAGCCCCATACCGTTGCGAAAATACCAGCAGCGTGGACGCTGACACATGTTGCCGCCCATGGTTGCGAGGTTGCGAATCTGCGGACTGGCCGCCTCCATCGCAGCATCCGCAAGAACGGGATAGTGACGCTGGACATTCGCATCTTCGGCGAACTCGGCGATCGTGGTCAGTGCACCGATGCGCAAGCCGTTGCCGGGTTGATAGCTGACTCCGCGCAAGGCGTCGATCTGCTTAATGTTCACCAGACGCTGGGGTGCGACCACGTCATCCTTCATCAGCGCCAGCAGGTCGGTGCCGCCGGCGAGAATCGAGCCGTGCTCGCCGAGTAGCGTGGCGACCTGCTCCTTGTTCGTCGGGCTGACGTATTCAAAAGCGCGCATTCGCCCTCCTGAGTCCCACAATGTGGGGCTAACCTCTGCCGTCCCTACCGGGACTCGGCCTCATTTCCCACTGTACCCAGCGCTGAAGCGCTGG
>PLQW01000078.1 GCA_003160215.1 Acidobacteriaceae bacterium | reverse complement strand
ACTCCCATTCTCGTCCTCTTTATGGCGGTTGCAACACAGAATTGTTCCAAAAGTGCAGCGAGTTCCCGTTTTGGTATTCACACACAGAGGCCCGAGATAACTTCGTGTTCGCAATTTTTTACGCCGCTCTTTCCGCCCTCCGCTCGTACTGCTCCCAAAGGGCCACAAGGTCATTCACGTCCCACAGACCACATTCCCCTTGCCCTAACTCCCACAATGTGGCACAGTACGCGGACTACCCACTAACCACAACCCACGGGAAATCTCCCATGCAAGATAAGCAACAGGTCTACCACCTCAAGGTGGATTCCTCCGGGCGCATAGTGCTTCCAGCGGAGGCTCGCGCCCGCAATCACATCGCCGAGGGCGATACCGTCGTCATCATCGAGGATTCCCAAGGCCTGCATGTCAAGACGCGTGACCAGGTAGCCGCCGAAGCTCAGGCCTACTTCGCCAAACTTGCGCCGCCGGACGTGTTGCTTTCGGAGGAAATCCTTCAGGACCGTCGCTCTGAGATTGAGCGTGACTAGCGTTGTCCTGGATGCTTCGGCGTTACTCGCGTTCCTGCGCTCGGAGCCGGGAGCGGATCAGGTCGCAAGCGCGCTGGGCGACGCGGTGATTTCCGCTGTCAATTATTCCGAAGTACTGAAGAAGACCATTGAACGCGGCGGCGAAATCGAAGCCGCTGCCGACTTCATTCGCGGGCTTTCCGTCGCCATCATTCCCTTCGATGAAGAACAGGCCGCAGCCAGTGCCGCGCTTTAACGGCATTCCGGAAACGCTGCTTGCACCCCAAGTATCGTTCTGTTGTCTGGATGGAGACGTGACCCAGAAGAAACTGGATCTGCTCCAGTTCACCGCCGGCCTGATGGCACAGTCGCGCACAGGTCCGTCGTAAATCGTGCGGTGCGACCGCTGGCAGGCCGCTGCTTTTCGCGTTTACCTTCACAATTGCCCAGATCACCTTGGGCGTAAAGCCGTGTCCCCAAATTCTGCCCCCCTTGTTAACGGACTGCAGCAACGGACCACTGTTGATGCCGGCACCAAGGGTCCAACTGTCGATCGCCTCCTTTACCCATTCCGGAACGGGAATCGTCCGGATGTGGCCGCCTTTTCCTCGCAGATCCGCGATGACCCAATGGCCTTCCCGCAGCTGAAGGTCTTCGAACCGCAAGGTTGTCAGCTCAGCCCTCCGGAGGCCACAGCCGACGAGAAGCGAGAGCAAAGCACGATTTCGCCGACTGCGCAGGGTGTCGGCGTTTTCAGCGCCGAGTAACTTCTTGCCTTCCTCTGCCGTCAGCCAATTTCCGACACGCACTCCCAGCAGCCGGACACCCTTCACGCGACGTATGCCTGCCGCCAGATCTGGGCTGAGCAGGCCGCAATCGGACGCTTCATACGCCAACCGACGTATCGCCGCCAATCTTAGGTTAATCGTCGATGGGGCGTATGGGTGCTGCTCGAGTGCGATTCGGTAACGTGTGACCACAGTCCTGTTGAATGCCAGCCTGGGCTCCGAGCAGTACCAGTCGATGAAATCACGAATGCCATGGTCGTATGAGCGTCTTGAACTCGCCGACGTGAGGCTATTCAAGACCGCAGACTTCGATTGCTCAAGATCGGGTAGCTTGAGGACTGTTTTCGGGGCTCGTTTGCGTTTGCTCTTCGCCATCGGGAGCGGCCTCCAGTTGCCGCAGCGAAAAGCATGATCCTGACCAGCAGGGCGTTCCTCGGGACATATCAGGGCGTGCTCTGGCGGAAGTTGCGACCGTGTCTCCATGCTTTTGATTGCGGGTGCAGCTTTTGATGAATCCCCGCCCGACTTGCGGCATCATTCCGAACATGCGGCGACAACAGGGCATCCGATCATTGCCAGCTTCGAGCCGGGTGAGGATTGGTTCTACGATTACGAGAAGCGGGGGATGATCAAGGGTGTGGATTTGCTTCCGCCACATTCGCATCCGGAGGATCAACCAGCACCTGGACCGGCAGGGAGAGTTCCAGCCAATTGGGAATCGCTGCTGCACTAGCTGGCGTCGATCGATTTTTTATGAATGGGGGGACTCGGGACACCGTATTTGTAATGAGCACCGTATCGAAAGGAGCCACCAATGAACGGCGTACAAAAGGAGCCATCAATGAACGCGGTACAAGTCGAACAGAAGAGCTATGAGATGCCCCCGCGCGAGGGGTTCACCGTCGCACATTTTCTCACCGTCGCCGACATCGACCGGTCGGCTCGCTTCTATGAGAAGGTCTTCGGCGGTCGCATTCTGAGCAGAGGCGACAGCGAAGGCGCGCCCGCGTACATTCAGATCGCGAATACTTGGCTCCTTGTCAACGTCGGGGGCGGGCCGACCCCCGACAAGCCGTCGGTAACGCTCAGCGTCCCCGACCCGGATAAGATCAACGGCTTTATGAATATCCGCGTTGCGGATATTCAAGCGTGCTATGAATTGTGGAAAAGTCGAGGAGCCGAGTTCATCACGGAGCCAATACCCAAGTACGGCGAGATTCGCTGCTACATCCGCGATCCTGACGGTTA
>PLQW01000055.1 GCA_003160215.1 Acidobacteriaceae bacterium | reverse complement strand
CTTCTACCGGCACTCAACGGGAGTCGTCAATGAACAGCGTACAAATCGAACAGAAGAGCTATGAGATGCCCCCGCGAGAGGGGATCAGCATCGCGCATTTTCTCACCGTCGCCGACATCGAGCGATCGGCTCGCTACTACGAAAAGGTCTTCGGCGCTCGCATTCTGAGCCTGGGTGACGGCAACGCGCCTGCGTACCTTCAGCTTGCGAATATCTGGATGATTCTGAACGTAGGGGGCGGGCCGACCCCCGATAAGCCGACGGTAACGCTCAGCGTCCCCGACCCGAATCACATCAACAGCTTTATGAATTTCCGCGTTGCGGATATTCAAGCGTGCTATGAATTATGGAAAAGTCGAGGAGCCGAGTTCATCACGGAGCCAATACCCAAATACGGCGAGGTACGCTGCTACATCCGCGATCCTGACGGCTATATCATCGAAGTCGGACAGAGCACCGACCTCACGTACGGCTGACGCTCGCCCCGGGATGGGACGCGGATTTAAGCGTTGGGAGATTACTCCTGATAAGCGTGCAACTGGCGTTTGCCAGACAGGGTGCAAAGGAACAGGGGAAGAGCGATGATGATTGGCGCCGGTCGGATGACAGCTACAGCCCGCGCCGACACTGGCGCTTCAGAAGCCCGACGAAAAGCGTGGGTCCGAGGTTTGCGTACAGACGTGTGATGACGCTCGTCAGCTTTGACGACGATCTCGATTGGGAGTTTGCCTTTGATTCGCACCTTGGGCATCCGGCCGGTCCCCGGAGGAGCCCATGGCGAAGAGATCCAAGAAACGGTGCGAGGAATTGCCCATCTTGCACCCGCATGCAGCCGGCATCGATGTAAGTGCGAGCGAGTTGTTTGTCGCAGTCAGCACTGATCGTGATCCCCAACCTATCCGCAGTTTCCCAACCTTCACTCGCGATCTGAATGCACTTGCGGACTGGCTACAGAAGTGCGGGATTCGCTCCGTGGCCATGGAGTCAACGAGNNAGTCCCGCGGGCTAGAGGTGTGTCTCGTCAACGCGCAACACGTAAAGAATGTTCCCGGCAGGAAGACCGACGTGTCCGACTGCCAGTGGCTTCAGTACCTCCATTCGGTTGGCCTGTTGCGTGCCAGTTTCCGTCCTCCTGGCTTCATCTGTGCTATTCGCTCTCTCTGGAGACACCGCAGCAGTCTGATCCAGATGGCGGCAGAGCATGTGCTGCACATGCAGAAAGCGCTTGATCAGATGAATCTCCAGATTCACCGCGTCCTGAACGACATCACCGGACTGAGCGGCCTCCGAATACTGGACGCAATCCTCGCGGGCGAACGAGATCCGGTGACCTTAGCTCGGCTCTGTCATGGTGGCGTAAAGAACAGTGAGGACACGATCGCGAAATCGCTTGAGGGTGACTATCGCCCCGAGCACTTGTTCGCGCTCCGACAGTCGCTGGCTGCGTTCCACTACTACCAACAGCTGGTCGTCGAGGTGGATCAGGAGATTCAACGTCAACTCGGCAGTCTGGAGACAGCGATAACCGCGCAGCCAACGGTACCCAAACGAACCAAGGCTTCTCCATATCAACGGGGCCGATATGAGCCGAAGGCGTTCGACCTTCGCAATGAGCTGTATCGAATTTTCGGCGTCGATCTCACCAATGTGCCTGGTATCAGCGCGATTACAGCCCAAACCATCCTATGCGAGATCGGCACAGATGTGTCCCGATTTCGCAATGCTTCCGCCTTTGCATCCTGGTTGGGACTCTGTCCCGAGAACAAGATCAGTGGTGGCAAGGTACTCTATACGAAGAGTCGCCGCGTCAGGAGCCGCATTGCCACCGCGCTACGCATGGCGGCGAACTCGCTACATCACGCCAAAGACTATCTGGGCGAGTTCTTTCGGCGTATCACTCGGAGGCTTGGCAAACCCCAAGCGATCACCGCCACCGCTCATAAACTCGCGCGCATCGTGTATCACCTGCTCAGCACTAAAGAAGCCTACAACGAAACCGTCTTTCACCGCTGCGATGAAGAAGTTCTAAGACGCGCGCAATTTCGGCTCCGCAGACAAGCCGCTCAACTCGGGTTTCAAGTCATCCCCCTACAGAACGGGTGATGTCCTTGGGAGCGTCCAACGACTCTTTTCGTGTCGTCGCTTGTTGAAGAAACTGGCATCGGGCATGACGACTCTGGCATCCTGCTAGACGCAGCATTTGGCAAATAGGACCGTGGCCAAGATGGTGCTTTAATGCCCGATTGGGAGCGTGGTTCCGGTTTAGGCGATCGCTCGCATGGTGGCGAGGTATGCGAAGTAAGGCGACCTCGACCCCGTTAAGGAGACTCATAAACCAATCGCAACCGGGCCGAATGCTGCCAAATCATGCAGGAGCATAAACCCATGAACCGGAAGCGCAGGAAGAAGGTAGGGACTGAGCAGCAGGATTGGAGCGTAAATCTGGAGGTGGTGCATCCGAACGCGGCGGGGATTGATATCGGCAACGAGTCCCACTACGTGGCCGTACCCCCAGGCCGAGATCCAGACCCAGTGCGGCAGTTTTCCTGCTTTACGGAGGATTTGCACCGTTTGGCGGGCTGGCTGAAAAGCTGCGGCATCGATACCGTGGCGATGCAGTCCACCGGAGTTTACTGGCTACCGGTCTACGAGATCCTGACGGAGGAAGGACTGCAGGTGTTTCTGGTGAACGCACGGCATACCAAGAACCTGCCCGGGCGTAAGACCGACGTGCAGGAATGCCAGTGGCTGTTGCAATTGCACACCTTTGGTCTACTGAACAACTCTTTTCGCCCGCCAGAGGAGATATGCGTGCTGCGAGCCTACTGGCGGCAACGGGCCGAGCACGTATCCTCGGCGAGCGCGTGCATTCAAAGGATGCAGAAGGTTCTCACCGAGATGAACGTGCAGTTGGCCAACGTGATCAGCGATATCAGCGGCCTGACAGGCCTGGCCATCATCCAGGCCATTCTGGATGGAGAGCGAGACCGGTATAAGCTGGCCGATCTGGCCCATGCGCGGATTCGGGCAACCCGGGAGGAAATCGCCCGCAGCCTGGAAGGTAACTGGCGCAAGGAGTTGGTATTCATTTTGCAACAAGAGCGGAATCTCTACCTGATCTATCAGCAGCAGATCGCTGAGTGTGACACCGCCTTGGCGACCCATTTACAGAGTCTCGACAACAAGTCGAAACGCGGCTTCCATGCGTTGCCGG
>PLQW01000048.1:696-3181 GCA_003160215.1 Acidobacteriaceae bacterium | reverse complement strand
GGATAAATCTCACTCCAGGTGCCTTCGAGGTAAACGTTGCCCACTAGAGCCGCGCCCCCATGTCCGGGACCGGCAACATAAAACATATCCAGGTCGTACTTCTTGATGGCCCGGTTCAGGTGCACGTAGATGAAGTTCTGCCCAGGAACCGTGCCCCAGTGCCCGACCACCAGCGCCTTCACGTGCGATAGTTTCAGCGGCTCCTTGAGCAGCGGATTTTCGTAAAGATAAATCTGGCCGACCGACAGATAGTTGGCGGCGCGCCANNGCCAGTAGGCATCCATCTTGTGAAGCAGTTCTGGAGTGAGGGTATCGGATTTCTTCGTCGTTTTCAGGATCAAATCTTTTTTGTTCGCTGCTTCGGGTTTGTGGTCGAGCAGTTCCGAAGTGAGTGTGTCGGGTGTCATGATTCAATTCTCCTTCTTCTTCTTGCAGCCAAGTCCGAGAACCTGGCAAACCGTCTTGGCTATCAATTCTTCTTCGTTGGTGCGAATGACTCGGACCGCAACTTCTCTATCAGCCGGGGAAATCGCCGCGCGGAGGTCAGGCCTCCGGCGCAGGCAGTTCTGGTCTATGTCTTCATGTTTGGCATAAATCACAGCTTCACTCTCCGTAGCCGGAGGGCATTGGTGATGACCGAGACAGAACTCAGGCTCATCGCGGCGCCGGCAATGATCGGGCTGAGCAGTAAGCCGAAGAACGGGTAAAGCACGCCCGCCGCCAAAGGAATACCCAGCGCGTTGTAGAGAAAGGCGAAAAACAGGTTTTCTCGGATGTTCCGCATCGTGGCGCGGCTGAGGCGGATGGCCTTGGCAATACCGCGTAGGTCGCCTTTGACGAGCGTGACACCCGCGCTTTGCATGGCCACATCGGTGCCGGTGCCCATGGCAATGCCGACTTCGGCCTCGCTGAGAGCGGGTGCGTCGTTGATTCCGTCGCCGGCCATCGCAACATGTTTCCCTTCCGCGCGCAACTTCTTGACATGGGCGACTTTTCCGGCGGGTTCGATCTCCGCTTCCACCGCATCAAGGCCGAGTTTCTTGGCCACCGCGGCGGCGGTACGGCGGTTATCGCCGGTGAGCATGACGATTTGCAACCCCAGCGCGTGGAGTTCGCCGATGGCTTCGGATGTGGTGGATTTGATCGGGTCGGCGACGGCGAGGATACCAGCCGGCTTGCCATCAATCGCGACGAAAACTGCAGTCTTGCCCTCCTCTTGAAGTTTCACGGCCGAGGCTTCCAGAGGTTCCAAGCCAGTGATCTTTTCGCTCCGCAGGAAATCCGGTTTGCCGACCATCACAGTGCGGCCAGTGATGGCGCCAGCAACACCGCCCGCCGTTACCGAGCGAAAGTCTTTGACCGCATCGAGACCGATTGCTTGATCCTTCGCGCCCTGCACAATCGCAGCGGCGAAGGGATGTTCACTGTTCTGCTCCAGCGATGCGGCGAGACGCAGGAATTCTTTCGCGTCGAAACCGCCAGTGGGCAGGACATTCATCAGTTTCGGCTTGCCCTCCGTGAGCGTACCCGTCTTGTCCACGACGAGTGTGGTGACTTTCTCCAACCGTTCGAGCGCCTCGGCGTTTTTCACCAGCACGCCTTCCTGCGCGCCGCGTCCGACACCGACCATGATGGACATAGGAGTGGCCAAGCCAAGGGCGCACGGGCAGGCGATGATGAGGACCGCAACCGCGCAGACGATGGCGTGTGAGAGTTTCGGCTCCGGCCCCAGCCACATCCAGAGGCCGAAGGTGAGCGCCGAAACGGCCAGTACCACCGGCACGAAGACGCCGGCGACTTTGTCGGCGAGACCTTGAATGGGTGCCCGGCTCCGCTGCGCTTCGGCAACCATCTTCACGATCTGCCCGAGCAATGTGTCGTTACCAATTCGCTCAGCACGCATGACAAAACTGCCGGAGCCATTAACGGTGCCGCCCGTCACTTTGTCACCGACCGTCTTTTCCACCGGGACCGGTTCGCCGGTGATCATGGATTCTTCCACGCTGGAATGACCTTCGACCACAGCGCCATCGACGGGCACCTTGTCACCTGGAACCACGCGCAGCCAATCGCCGACTTTCACTAGGTCGAGCGGCACTTCATGATCGCCCCCCGGTGCGACCTGCCGCGCCGTGGGCGGTGCGAGGTTCAGCAGCGCTTTGATAGCGCTGCCCGTGCTGCTTCGGGCACGGAGTTCGAGCACCTGACCGAGGAGCACCAGCACAACGATCACCGCCGCGGATTCGAAGTAGATGGCAACCTTGCCCTCGTGTTGCATCGTGGGTGGGAATATACCGGGCATGAGCATCGCCACGG
The DNA here is from genome assembly GCA_003160215.1 of Acidobacteriaceae bacterium. Taxonomy (GTDB): domain Bacteria; phylum Acidobacteriota; class Terriglobia; order Terriglobales; family Acidobacteriaceae; genus Bog-257. Next base: position 865 of record PLQW01000048.1, on the reverse strand, counting down.
CGCTGAAGACGAATGCCGCACCCACGCCGATGGAGATCAGCGTGAACATGTTCAGGTGACGCGTCACAACGGAGCGCCAGCCGCGGTGCAATAACGGCCAACCTGCCCACAAGACCACCGGCGTGGCGAGCGCCAACTGCAACCAACGTGAGGCGCTGCTGTCCACCCA
>PLQW01000048.1:0-646 GCA_003160215.1 Acidobacteriaceae bacterium | reverse complement strand
ACCTCGGGGTGCATCGGGCACGTGTAGATGGCTTTGCCCCGCGGCTTGGACGGGACGGAAGCCTGCAAGGCAACCGCAGCTTCACTCACGGTTTGGTCAGCGGATGATTCGACCAGCATAGGTTTCCTTCCATGTCTATCCATTCACTTCACTGGCGAGTCGTGAGCTCACGATTATTTCTCGGACACCTTGTTAATTAAGACGACGAGCAGGACCACCACCAGTACCCCGATCACTGTCCAAAGCCACATCCCTCCGCCCATCCAGCCATTCATCCCTCCGTGATTCATCATGAAGCTCCTTTCTTTGCGTTATTATCATCGGCCATCCCAAGGCCGAGAACGCGGCAGACCGTCTTGGCTATCATGCGTTCTTCGTCCGTGCGAATGACGCGGACCGCAACCCGGCTTGCAGCCGCGGAAATGACGCCCTCATTCGCTGCATTTCGCTGTGCCTCGAGTTCAATTCCAAGGAATCCCAGACCATCGCAAATGCGGGCGCGTACCGTGGGCGCATTCTCTCCGATGCCACCAGCGAACACCAGTGTGTCCAGCCCGCCCAACGCCGCCGTGAATGCGCCGATCCATTTCTTGACCTGGTAGCAAAACAGCGCGACCGCTTCAGCCGCCCGCACGTCCTGCGTTTC
>PLQW01000138.1 GCA_003160215.1 Acidobacteriaceae bacterium | reverse complement strand
CAAATAGGACCTTACCCAACAGATTGAAATCGGACTGAGAGTTCGAATCCACCTCCCTCCGCCACGCAGTCTCAACTGCAGAGAAACTCTGCTTCATTGCTCGAGAAATAAGCGAAAAAGGCCGACTTTTCGCGATATTCGCTACACAAACCGGACCAGAGAAAATGACCTAGAAACGATTTCGCTTTCATCGCAGGGGTTTTTCTCTGGAGCCTTGATTGGTGGTCCGGTTTCGAGAATCCAATCGGGCGAATGGTCAGCGATCACAAAGCGAACACAGCGCGAAAGCCAACTTGACTTCTCGCCCGTTCATGCCGTCTGCGTGACTTACGCTAGCGGCGCAATTGACGAGGGCGACTGTCTCGCGGCGAAGCCGCAAGGCGACTACCAAAAAGCTGTAGCCGCCTTATCGAAGGACATTCGGCCGGCGGGCATCAACTATTTCTGGCTCGCCGCGGCATACGCGGCAGGCGGGAACACCGAGAAGGCCCTGGCCACGCTGCAAAAGGCGTTTGACGTGGGATTTCACGATTTTGCCGCCCTCGATACCAGCCCGTACTTCGCTGCACTGCGCAGGGACCCGCGGTCCCAGCAGTTGATGCAACGCTACCGCAAGTAATGCGCGCAGTGCTGCGGCGCTAACTTTGACCGGCCGGAAATCGCGCAACTGGTCTGTACGAAAAGGACCATCCCTCGCCAACATTGATCTGTCGTGGTCGTGTCGCGGGCCATTCGGAGGTTGACTCAGCTGGCAAGAACAGGGCTTTGCGTGAGTTGAGGCGGCCGTTAGGACAGGCGCGGTCGGTCCTCGAACCATCCCTTCCTTTCGATTAGTAATGATAAGTCGGCTAGGCATCCACGAAAGGAAATAAAAGGCTCCCTCTTGGGATTGAATATGGCGAAATTGGCTGACCTGAAACGGCATTGGAAAATGTCAATGCAAGCGCTCATTATGCGCGCATACGAACTGAAAACAATCACGGAATCGCAGCGCAGATACCTCTTCATCAACGTTGCGAAGCGAAGTGGCAGCCGAATTCATGAACCATTGGAGTCTGAGATTCCAGTGGAGCAGCCGCATCTTTTCTACCGCTTAATCCATCAGCATCTCGAACTGCTGGGATATTCGATTCACGAACTTGCTCAGCTTATGTTCGTCAAGGATGAGGATGTATTTAGGGCGCAGTATTTACGAGAGAGGCGACTGAGGATCGTGCAATGAAGATTCGGAGGGCGTCTCGCTGGTGCGAGGGGCGGTCTTATAAACCGCGGATACCTTGCCGGGTATGGAGTTCGATTCTCCCGCCCTCCGCTCACTCGTATTGTACCGCAATTGTCAATTCGGCTGCTGCTCTTTAGGCGGCCTCCCGCCAGCACGTACCTTGCGCTTGGCCGCTATCTGGCGGAAATAGTCTGAGCCTCGCTTCGCAGTTTCCTTCCCGCCCTTAGCTCCGAGCGTAGCAGCGGGGGATTCTTCCAGTAAAGTGTCGGCTAGGTGAACGGCAGCGGTCAGCAGTTCATACGCTCGCTGTGAGCGCTCTTCGGGTAGGATTGTCGTGCGGAGAATGTCGTGCGCTTCGCCTATCATCTTGCGGAGCGCTTTCAGATCGTTTTGCTTGCGTGCCATGAGCAAACCGTAGCACCGCAGAGATGCGATTGCAACCGCTTGCTGTTTAGCAGCAACGCAACTTTAGGACACTACCGGAGTTTGCGGCTCCGGCCTAGGGTGAGCAACTCAGGAGAGTTGACCGCCGGGCTGGCGCCGCGCGCCACGGTCATCTCTCTCGGCACCGCCGCGACATTGACGGATTTCACTCGCTGGGTCATTATCTGTGGTCAACTACCAGTGCTTAGCCCGATCAGGCAGCGAGGTGAAGCGGTGACGGAACGCCCGGCGGAATCCATTGTTGGCAGTGCATTCGCGGGCGGAGCGATTGGCCTGCTGGTGGGCGTCGCGGCAGGGCTTTCGTCCGCCCCGGTGATTGCCGTGGTTGTCGGCGCGATCAGCGCCGGCCTGCTGATCCTTCTGGGATTGAAGCGGGGCGACGCGGCCGCGGAGCACGCTGCTGCGCACAACGCGAGCGGAGCCATGATGGCCCGTGTAGCGGCCTTCGGGATCGTCTGCACTCTTGCCCTGGTCGGCGGCGTGATGGCGAGGGCCTATGACGTTTTGTCTCCGTCCGCGATCAAGCTGGCCGAGGGGTGGAAAGCCGCCGGCTTCGCACCCGATCCGGCGCGCGACATCGCCCTTTATCAGAAAGTCGGACTGACTTTTTCCAAGATCGACGGTAAGGCCGGCGAGCTGGTCGCCCATCGTGAATCGGCTGCGGGAACGCAATCGAGCAGCCTGTTTGCTGCCTTGAGCACGTCGGTTTGTCCTTATTTCGACCCCAACAATTACGGCACCACCGACGACACGTTGCATGCCATGAAGCTCCAGGGCGGCGGCCTGGAGAAATTCGCAAATGCCGTGGAGAAACTGGCGCCCGCGCAGCGCGACGAAGTGGTCAAGTCCACCGGAGGACTGTTGTGCGGCCACTGATGCTGACGGCGGCGCTGCTGGGGTGCGTGGGCTGGGCCAACGCGCAGACCCCGGAATCCGCGCTGGAGAAGGCGCGCAACGCTACCTTTCGCGTCGAGGCGTCGGGGTGCGTAGGGGGAAACCGCAAGGCGACGGGCTTCCTGTGGAGTGACGGGAGCACGGTCGTGACGGCGTTGCATGTGGTGGCGGGTTGCGGCACGCTGGGCATTTACTCCGAGACACTGAAACGCAACATCGACGCGAAACTGGTGCACTCACTCAATTTTGCCGACTTGGCGATGCTGCACCTGGCTGCACCCGTACCCAATGCCCAACCGCTGACCGTCAGCACCCAGAAGCCGGCGGTGCACGACGAGCTTACGGTGCTGGGCTATCCCTTGCTGATCGAGCGCATGGACAGCACCGAATTGAAGGTTAAATTCGGCGGCTCCAGGCTGGGGGAGATCGTGCCTGCCAATACCCAGCAGGAACTCAAACAGCGCAATTCGCCGAGTATCGACTTGGAAATCACATTTCTGGAGGGATTTCTGGCTCCGGGCGCCAGCGGAGCGCCCATCATGGACAAAGTCGGCAGGGTGGTCGCCATCGGCGACGGCGGTCTGGTCAATGGGACGGTGGGCATCGCATGGGGTGTCCCAGCGGTGAACCTGACGGCGTTGGCGCAGTCCCACGAAACACCCACCGCCAAGGCCTCCGAACCGCACCTGTTCGCTGCCGAGACCGAGGTGCGGCCGACCGGGGCGGCTGTACAGTGCGGCGCGGGCTCATTTACTAAGATCCGGACCATTGAGTACCGCGAGATCCTGCAATCGACCGACGACGCCGCAGGACTCGCCAAGCTGCTGGTGTTTTTCGCCGTCTTCGGCATCGATCCCTCGGACTTGCGCTACGACATCTATCAGGATGCGACTTCGGGAGCAGCGTTGGCGGTGCCGGAGGGCAAAGAATTGAAGGGCGGCCAGGCCTGCTCGGTTAACGTGTTGCCCAACCTCGTCCTGGTGTATGCCATGGCCCACATGAATCAGCCATCCGACATGTACCAGTTAGGGCTGGCATATGAACGGGCAATTACACCCATGCCACAGTGGTCTCCCGATCCTAACTTTACGTACGTTGAGCCGCGCCGCCGGGCCGACGGCATGACCGTGGAGCGGAAAGCGCTACTGCACACGGCGCGCAATCCCTACGGACAGGTTCACTGGGACCAAGGCGGAGCGTACGAGACGCTGGCCGTGAAGGGCAACTGGTTCATCGGAACTACGGCTTTTGATCGCGTCTACCGGCCCGAAACGCTGCAGTTTGCGCAACAGTGCACGCGCACCCCGCAATTCCAGGGCTGTGCCGAATTTCGCAGCCAGATGCGCATCCTGGTGCAGGCGGTGATCGCGGCGCATCTCACGACGTTCCCCTACAACTGACGCCTCGTCGCCGCCGATCATGAGCGCCTGGGTCGGCGCTCAGCGGAACTTCAAACCCCCAGCCAGGGACGTGGAATTCCGGCATTCGGATTCAGTCATTCAAACTTGAGAACCTGCCAATTTCCGTTCTGGCTGAGGGCCAACTGAATCGCGCGTGGCGGCCCCGATGGGGGGCACCGTCACCTCCACCCATAGCTCTTGTGCGGGCTTGAGCGGGAATCGTCGCGGTAGTTCCGTCCAGCTTGGTGAGGTGGACGGTGAACTTCTCGTTGTAGCACTGCGCTCTGTCCTGCAGGATGCTGATGGCAATTTGAATCAAAAGCAATACAACACGCTCTCCGACGACGATAAGGAGGTCTTAATGGCTGCGGAAGAGCGCGGATTGATCCGGCTGGGGAAGAGCCTACGCCGTTGGTCGACAGCGGTTTGGGCGTTTTACGTCCAAGTGGCGGTGCCAATGCGGTTGCCGGATGCTGGCCGACTTTCCGGGAGTAATCTCCCACAAGCCGGTTTCTGAACAACTTCCTGTTTGCTGACATGGCACGGCGCGCCTATGCGCGTTTCAAAACCATTCTCCAACTCCACTGCTGTCCGGGGAAACTTGAGTGAGGCTGGCATAAGCGGTTGATTGCTAGCGAGATAAGCGGTTGTGACGCCGGAAATGATTTGAAGGTGGATGCACCACTTAAGCTAGGTCGCGGCAGGCAGCGCGTTTACTGGCCGGTGGAAGTTTGTTCCCCGCTGGAGGACTGGGTCAGCCCATCGTGTTGTTAACTAATAAAGCTCACTATCTTGCCGAGAAGAACATAGTGCGTCTGAACTGGATTAGTTGAGTTCCGCTTAAGCACGCTTCAGCACAGATTTACTGCGACCCACCATCAGCGTCTGCTCATATTGGCGAAAGATGGCCCCCTACACTTTCACTTTTTCGCGACGAGCAACTCCAGATGAGACAGGCGCTGTTGCAAGTCCTGAATTTGTTGCCCTGGGTTTGTATCTCTGGTCCGAATGCAATACTCCCGGCGCTAATGCGCTCGTATGATTTCTCCATTTTGCCATCAACAACAACATACTGCTTTGCACCGTCTACGGCTGCGTATGCTATATGCTGGCCGTCGGAGCTGAACTGCAGATCCCCAACGACATCGTGTGACGCCTCTTCTTTCCCATCGACCACGGCGAAGTTCCTCTTGCCGGCACCAGCCAAATAAGCGACATGCCGACTGTCCGAGCTGAAGATGATACCCCCGCCCGCGCCGATGCCGTCATAAAGTGCACCGTCTACGCTATCTACTACGACAGACCACTTCCCGCCGATCTGAGCGGGATAGGCAAGTCGCCGACCGTCTGGGCTGAAAGTAATCCCCGTGGCGAACTGATCCAAGGATCTCTGCTCTTTACCATCAACTACGAGCACTGCCTTCTCACCAACTCTCCCCCAATAGGCCCATCGTTGGCTGTCCGGGCTGAAGACAAGGGTCCCCGCTCCGATGTCATCGTACGCTTTCTGCTCCTGCCCATCGACTACCGCAAGGCGCTTGTTGCCGACGCCCTTGAATCCTTTTGCGTAGGCTTCTTTCTCAGCTTCGGCAAAATACTTCTTCAATTGCTTTCCACGGTCGCACGAGCAGAATCGGAGCTCGGTGTGAATCTCGGAATGGTACCGACTGCTGGTTCCGATCCGGACGGTTGCATACCCTTTGCCGTAGCAGTTCTTGCAACCGCCAAATGCCTTCGCGATGCCGTTGTCGGCCGGCGGGTATGTATGCTTACACTGGCCGGTGAAGTCGTAATCGGGACATTCGATCGGAGGATGCTTTGGTTGTTCTTTTTTCTTCTTCATGGTTATTGGCACGGCGAATCGTTTTGCCCGTCGTAAAGCCAGCACGTCGTCGTATTGTTGTCTTCCTCAAGGTTCAACGTGAGATCGGGGGTAATCCAGCGCACCATGAGGATCGTGCTACTGTTGTAGAAATTCCAGTCGATCTTGTTGGGAATCGTTGAAGTAATCTGCTGGATGCACATAGAGAATAAGCAAGTGAGGATCATGCTGCAAATAGTTTTGGTTGTTCGACCTTTTCCGTGGATGGAGGACGCTGGCACTCATACGCATATTCTTTCTGGAACTCCGGCACTTTCCCCTTGAGCTGATTGATATGGATCAAGTCGGTAGAATGTTCGAGCACTTTGTTGCGGAATGTCTTAACAGTGGCCGGTACGGAGATCTCGCCCCGGAGAAATTGACCGCCACGGGCGGTTATCAACCAGAATCCAGGTTTTCCATCAACCTTTGCGATCAAGGCGTGAAAACGCAATTTCGTCACATTGCAGAACTGATTGACGTTCAGGTGTAAATCGTTCTGTAAGTGAAACTCGTTCTTTCCGCTCGCGTGAACAAACTGAATGGCCTTGATGAGGACGGATACGAGGCCGGGGTTCAGATTGTGGATGAATGCCTTCATGTTCGCCCCACAGTGGGGGCAGCGTTCGGTCATTGCTTAGAGCTTGATTGCGATTTGATATTCCTTTTTCTCGTCTAGGAAGACGATGCAGATTGCTCTCTCGCCGTCAAAATAGTCGGTGTCATTTATGAACCACGCGTCGGCCTTTAGCTTCCTGTTCATTTGTTCCACAATAACTTCAATCGGCTTTTTCATGGCTAAAAGGGGATGTCGCTTACGTCGATTTCCTCCTCATCCCCGAACATCGGCTTGAGGCTTCGACCTGTGTCTTGTTCATCGCCTTCTAGTGGCATTGGCCGCTCCTGTTCGGTTTCCTGTTTCGGACTTGGCTCGCCTTCCGGTTTTACTGAAGGCCGTGGCCGTCCTGAAGGTTGGTTGTTGAGGTTGGCCTACTTAGCCCCAAGCCGAAATCTTCTGGAGACGAGCGAAGGGAAATGTTGTGGAAGTGGTGGAGAGCGCGGGATGTGCATGCGAGGAGCGTGGCGAGCACGCCACGGCGACGGTGTTAACCGCCGATGATTCAAGGGCTTGTGCGAGATGGGCGGGGTTGAAAGCCAGTGCAGTTGGCGAGAGGGATCGTGCAGCCAAACCCTAGCCGGCCCTCTCAGGGCGTGGGCGCGGCACGTTAGAAGCTTTTCTTCGAGGGGCTATCAAGTTAAGAGCGCTCGTTCGGGATCGGCAAGAGGAACGGCAGGTCCATCTCGTCGGAACTCACTTACCTCCCAATCCCTTCGAAGGGCTGCAAACATTGGCGATATGGCCCTTCAGCGATTTCTCAGGATGGCGGAGAGGCAATACTCAAATTGAAGGAAACCCAATGAATGCGCGGGGCCTGTCAGATTCTTGTGCAGAACCCATTTATTAAAATTTGCTCAAGAAATGCTTGACATCTCGACAAATTGGGAACACTATGCTCCCACTCAGCCGACGAAATTCTTTCGTATCGGCCTTTTACGTACGACACCTCGTCACCCCTTTCGAGGCGTGGGATCAAGCAGTTAGTTGTTTAGGAATTCAGGCAGGGAACTTCTGCATGGTATCCGCTGATCGTTCCGCGGAGCAGCGGGAGTAAGGAAGCCTTTCCCCTGGGCCCTACTGAAGTCAGCGCCGCTCTCGTCGTCCTTGGCTCTCCGCGGCGCTATGTTGCCACACTTTTCTTTGTGAGCCGGGGCACCGGATTCCCATTCCGACGCATAAGTAAGAAAGAGCAGCTATGCGCCAGCCAAAGATGAGCGATCTTGGCCGCACTACAAATCGCGACGTGCCCAGCTCAGACCGTCGCCACAAACCACGACAGAGAACAAGAAGAAGGACAAGGACAATGAAAAGCTGCTCCCCGTTCTTTGGCCAAGCACGTGCTGTTAAGAGCCCGTAGAATCGGCTAATTTGTCCAGCCGAAAAGATGGTTAAGCCAAGGCTCCAACAAATTCGACCGAGAGGACGATCAAGGAGGATTGATTTGAAGAAAATGCTGCTAATCGTTGTGCTGTTCAGCCTGGGCACACTGGCCTACGCTGATTCGTTCACCACCTACGCCACCCGTGCTCAACAGAACCCGAGCGACATCTATGACTGGGGTCAGTTCGGGCCGGACGGTACGGCCGTCTCCAGCCCAGCCGGTGCAACTTCGTTCAACGGTCTGGGTGCGACGGTTTCTATCGCTGGGTTAACCATGTACACCTACGTCGACTCCTGCCCGACGTGCGGCGAAGGTAGCTGGAATGGGAACTTCGAAATCGGTGAAAATCTGCTATACACCGGTAATCAGTCGGGCGGCGGTCCTGGCCCGCTTACCATTGCGTTCGCCTCCGGAGTTTCCTCGGTAGGGTTCCAAATCCAGGATGAGTTCCTCGGTCCCTTCACCGCTACCCTGCAGGCTTTCAATGGGTCCACATTGCTGGACACTCTGGTGATGCTAGGTGTCAGTAACCAAAACAACGACGGCTCGGCCATTTTCATGGGGCTTGGCGACCTGACTGGTCCGAACATCACCAAAATCGTCATCAGCGAACAAGGGACCGGTGATGCCAATGACTTTGCGATCAACGCGCTCAGTATCGGCGTTAACTCAACTACTCCTGAACCCAGCTCGTTGGTTCTTCTGGGTACCGGACTGCTTGCAGTCGGCGGCATGGTGCGTCGCAAGCTGAAGTTGTAGGTTTTTGCGGCGTCTGAGAAGTCGGATTGGAACAATCGACCCTTTGGCTCCAGCTAAGCATAGATGGCTACGGGCAGATGAGATGCCCCCAACTTCGCGCCATGCGTCAAACCCGCATCGCGCCCACTCCCAATTCCGGAGAGAGGAAGAACTAAAAATATGCGAAAAATTTCCCTATTGCTAACCGTACTGGCGTTGACTTTTGGAGCGATGGCAGGTTTTGCGGCCACCCGAGTCGTCCTCAGATCAACCACGCATGGCACACCTGTGAGAGGCCGGATCCAGGTGAACGGGCCAGACAACCACGCCTTATCGGCGTACAAGGCGCAGAACCACCTCAGCCTGGCGATGAATAATCTGATCAAGACGCAGCAGAGAGGACCTGCATATCACAATTGCAGCGGCTTCATCAGCATTCCGTGTTTCAACAGCTGGTTCATTACCGGCTACCGAGATAGTGTTTACAGCTACTCCATGGTCGGACATTCCCCGAGGGCTGGAGGAACAACCGGCATCCCCAACGAGGTCATTCCCCTGGAACTCCAGCTCATCGGTCCCGACGGGGTCACTGTTCTGTACGATTTTGATCCCAGCGCGCCCCAGGATCTTGGCTTGAGCGACGTTTCGCTGGAGACGCAGGGTCCTCTTTGGAACGCCACAACGACCTACCCTGGTGACGCCAATCTGCCACCCGATACCGGTCAATTCGTGGATACCGTCATCCGCGCGTCCTTCAATGGCGTGAAGGCGGCAAACTGGCACACGACACTAAATCCGCCTACGTTCCCCATCAATCACTACGTCGGGCAACTGTTCTACAACAACGGCGACTGGGCTTGCATCAGCGGACTGACCCCGCCCTGCACGTCATCTGGCGACTTCCCGGTTGTCAACATCAACTCGATCTCCAACATCTTCGAGCAGATTCTCAGTCCTGCACAGGAGAATCCTCCCAGCACCGAAGTGCCTATCATCCTTACCGACTTCGTCACTGCGTTCATTCCCGGTCCGGGTGGTGGATGCTGCGTACTTGGATTCCACAGCGCCCAGCCGGGTAACGAGGGCGGCAACTCCGTTCTGGTCTGGACATGGGCGACCTACATAGCGCAGAGTAGCAATAACCCGTTCGCGCCTTTCGGGTACGACACTTTCGTCTTGAGCCACGAGACCAGCGAGCTGTACCACGATCCCTTCGTAAACACCTTGGTCTCTCCGTGGATTGACGGGGGCGCGACATTCGCGCAAGGTAACCTTGAAACCGGCGACGTCATCGAGGGTATGCATGACGCGGATTCCGATTACCATGTCCAATTGACGACCACCGGCGGCCCGTATACCTACCATACTCAGAACGAAGCGCTGCTGCCATGGTTTACCCGTAACCCAGAAGGGCCACCGGTTGGGCCTGGGCCCGGAGTTTACAGCTGGCCCGACACCAACACGCTCAACAACGGACATCCTTGTAACACTCAGACTTTCGTCTACGGTGAGGGGCCGGGAGGCTTCTACACAGACGACGGCAGCTCAACTGGTCAGTGCCACTAGCACATCTGAAATTTGAGAGCTGTACATGCCGAGCACATTCGCTGCCCGGCATTTTTCTGGTTTCAAAGCCTTTGGCGCGCACTGCCCTCGTATGGTCAAAATCAAGGGTGTCCGGCTAAAA
>PLQW01000126.1 GCA_003160215.1 Acidobacteriaceae bacterium | reverse complement strand
ACTTCAGAATGCCAAAATCAAGTTACGCGGGCTGAAGTGAAACCCGCGAATTTAGTGGGTTTCTTGGGGCTATTAGTTACTTTTCCACCGGGGCCTGGCCAAGAGAAGGAAAGATCCCGCAGCAGTAAAACGCGGAGGCCGATTACGGTAAAGGCCACACCTGCGTTGTACCCGGCGAAGCCGTACAAGCAAGTGCGCTGCCATGCAGCCCTCAAGCTCGTTGGTTCAATCCGGCAAAGGCAAATCCGTGAACAAGCGCCCAGGTAATTCGGGTGAAATGCGCCAGCTCAGGGGTGAGGCCATCAAGCGTGCTTTAGCCAAACCTGAAGCTCGTCGACCGCAAGAGTGATGCCACGAAACACACTTGGGAGGACCCCGAGGTGCGCCAGCGCAGGAGCTTGGGCATCAGGCATGCTTTAGCCAATCCTGAAGTGCGGCAACGCAGAACTGAAGCCTTGAAACGCACTTTAGCCAATCCTGAAGTGCGCCGAAAGAGAAGTGAGAACTCGAAACGCTTATGGACTGATCCCAATAGGCGGCAGCGCTGGAGTGAGGCCAGGAAACGCAGTTGGGCCGACCCCGAAGTGCGTCAGCGGATTATTGAAGGCGTGAAAGGCGCTTGGACGCCGGAACGGCGCGCCACCCTAAGCACACTGTCGAAAAAGCGCTGGAAGGAACGCAATGAGGCGCTGCAGGCGCCCCGCCGGCGGCCCGTCGACTGGTGGGATAGACCCCTCAACTGGCGAATCATTGGAGACATCCTCCTTTCTCGTGACGGTTCGATGAGCAATCGGGAGTTAGCGAAGATTTTGGACAAAGCTCAGATTATTGAGGGGCCAGATGGCGGGACCTGGGCTGCTGCTCTGAGCTCCGACGTGATGGTCAAAAGTAACGCAGCGACAGCGCTCGTCACAAGAGTTCGGAGATGGGTGAATAAACCCGGAAGTTCGAGTAGAGCAAAGGTTGCTGTCAATCACGTTTCTCACTCCGCGTGAAATTTTCCTGGTTTTGGTTTGGTCACGCGGGCTGAAGCGGACCCCGCTAATTTAGCGGGTTTCTTGGGATTTTTAGTTACTTTTCCACAGCGAAGACGTGTGCTGTTGCACTAGCCTTTAGTTACTTTTCCGCAGTGCTCCGCAATCCCTCATAGATAATTCGTTCGCGAAGAAAAAAGCCCAGGCGTCGGATCGTCTGGGCTTCGGGAGCTGCGGTAAGCAGCTTTGATTCGCTCGCTCTCAGCTTACCGCATTTCTCTCATTTCAGCTTCGCAAATTTGAGGCAGCCGAGCGGCTCTCCTGAGGCAGCGCCCGCAACGTCGTGGATCGCAACCTTACGGCGGGACGTCGCAACGAGCACGGAGGGGCCAGCCCGATTGCCACCGGGCCCTTGCTCAGGGCCGAGAGGGGAGAGAGGTGCGCTGTTGGCAAACGATTGTCACTGTCCATTGTGCGGAGGCAAATGGGAAGATCCCCACGAACCGTCGATCTGCCGCGAGCGGAGGGACCATTGAATCCCTTTGAGGCGTTGCCCTATTACCGCTGGCACTGGCGAGACTACCGGGCAAACCGGAAGGTTCAGCGTATGACGTACATCGAGCGCGGCCTGTACCGCGAGCTGCTCGATGAATGCTGGGCCGAGGGATTCATCCCAGACGACTTGGACGCTTTGGCGGAGGTCTGCGCGTGTCCGAAGCAGATATTGCGGGACTGCTGGCCGGCGTTGCGCGCGTGTTTCGTTGAAGCATCTCCTGGCACCCTAATTAACCCGCGCATGGACCGCGAGCGCACCACGAAGGATGCGGAGAGGGCTGTCAAGGCCATTGCCGGAGCGCGCCGCGGATGCTCCAGGGCGGCATCCTCGGAAGCAGAGGCTAAGCAAGTGCTTCCGATTACCGAGCAAGTGCTAAGCAATTGCCAGATAGCAGTAGCAGGAGCAAGAGCAGGAGCAGTAGCAGAGCAGGCGTCGTGCGCGGAGCCATGCGGCTCCACGCCAGCCCCTCCGGTTATCGCATTGCCCCTGAATGACGGCTCTCAGTTCCCAATCTCTCAACAACTGTTGAGCGAGTGGAGTTCTCTCTTCCCGGCCGTGCAGGTAATGCAGCAACTCCGCAACATGCGGGCATGGCTAGACGCCAACCCGACTCGCAGAAAAACGAAGAGCGGCATCAAGCGATTCATCGTTGGATGGCTCAGCAAAGAGCAAGACAATCCCAATCCAAAACCAGGAAGGAACACAGCTTATGGCCCCGGAACAAACACAGGAAGCGCACGGACGCAGCGGAATCGTGCTGCGCTCAACGCAGTCAAGCAGAGAAATCAAGAACGATTCGGCAGCACGGAGGGACCGGATCGCGGAGATGGTGACGGCAACGGTTGAGGCAATGGGGGCGGAGTTGTCAGCGCCAGCGTTGAATTTGTTTGTCGAGGACTTGGCCGAACTGCCTGACGACGCCATTGCGTGTGCGCTTACCAGGTGCCGGCGGGAGATTCGTGGAAAGAACGGTTTTCCTCCCGTGCTCACCATCGCGGACTTATTTGACAGGGCAGGAGTGGTGACAGACGGGGAGGCGGAAGAGGCGGAATGCCGGGCCGCATGGGATGCGCTGCAGAGCTACGTTCGGCGGCATGTTGTCCGCAACCCTGAAGGCGTTTACGAAGAGCGGGATTTCGTGGGCAATCGAGGGAGAGTCCCAAAGCCGGAGCTCCCTCAGCGCATTCGGGACACAATACGTCGCGTCGGGGAGTGGCAAGCGATAGTGAATCCTTCGCCTAACGATTACCCGCACGTGCAGCGGCGATTCTACGAAGAGTACCGAGCATGGACGGCTACCGAGTATGCCGCAACACGCTTAGCGGGTGTTCCGGCACTTGAGCAACTGGCGGCGACGATGACGATGCCAACGCTGCCGCCCCGATCGGACAGCAATCCGGAAAAAATCGAGCGGGACGCGGCGGATTGGTAGTCCGCTGCGTCAGTGCGGTGCCTGCAAAATGCGAGGGAATAGGGGCATAAATAGGCGTACAAACGGCGGACAGGCACAGGTAGCTGATTGAACAGTAAGGATTTGCGAAGGCACATCAGGTTGGATTGGCAAAGTGCCTGTGTCGCGGCCGGCCTTGGCCAGTTGACTTGTCGTCGATGTGGACAGCCTACGAACGGCCACAAGTGCGAATGCTGCGGCACAGACTCAGCGGGCTATGTGGGGAGGCTCTTCCACGATTTCCGAAGAACAGCGGTGAGGAACATGGTCCGCGCAGGTGTACCGGAAAAAGTGGCTATGAGTATCAGCGGGCACAAGACTCGCTCGATCTTTGACAGGTATAACATCGTGAGCGAGGATGACCTGAGGAGCGCAATGCAACGGACGCAAGACTACCTAAACACGCTCGAAAGCAGGAGCGGCCAAACGTAATCACCGCCAAATCAGCGGCCCGGAACTGAGGGTCGAAATGTTGGGTGTAGTGGAAACACGGACAAAACACGGACATTCGGCAAAAGAAAACGCGCCCGCGTTTTCTGGCCGCGCTCTAAGCAATTGCATTTGCAAGAAGTTTATGGTGCGCCCTGAGAGATTCGAACTCCCGGCCTTCTGGTTCGTAGCCAGACGCTCTATCCAGCTGAGCTAAGGGCGCGCACGGTGAACAGTCAGCAAATTATACCAAACCGCCGACAATGTTCGCGATTACCGAGAGACCTCATGCCCCTGCACGCAAATTTACTTGACTTGCCCGGCGAGACCCCCATTATCCCACCATGCCTCAAGTGACGTACAACTACGTTTATTTCGCGGCAGGCCCTCATCAACGTCAGCCCAGGCTCAATTCCGGCCCGGGCGGCTTTACCCTGATCCAGTCGTTTCTGGCTGGCGACCCGACAGGCGGCACTTTCAGCGCTGGACCACTGCCGCGAACCCTGCCTGCAATCAGCCCAGGCGGCCCAACCTTCAATTTCGCATTCGTGAATTACTCCGGGAAAAGCTCCACCGTCTACAATTCGCCGCCTCTGGTGCATGTCGGAAAGGACCCCATAGACGTGCTGGTCGTGTATGTGCCCGTCGGCGGCTCCAACGGCCCTCCCAGCTACGGCGCGACTATCGATTCTTTCAATGAAACGACAGGAATCTTGTTCGATGACACCTTCGCGACCGTCTCGGGGGATCCGGATGGTACGTTGTCGCTATATGCCAACAAGGAGGGTTACGTTGACACCACGAGCAGCACCGAGACGATCACGGCCCTTTCGCCAACTTCGCCAACCGACGTCGATTTCGACCAATGGGTGCTCTTGTACCCCCCGGTAACGTACGACATCCGCTTCGAGAGGGTCGGAGGGGTGGTCACAGAAGTCAAAACTCCTGTATATCCCCCGGGGATTACAAGCGACCGAGTTAAACGGACTCTGACTGTGGACAGCGGCACATCCGTCTCTGCCCTTGCGTTTTACAAGGCCCCGCCGTCCCCGAAAAAATCGTCCTGCGAGGAACTCGAACAAGAGATCAATAGAATCATAGATGCCGGTGTGTATGGTCCTCCGATCCCGACAGGGGATTGGGAGGGTTCTGGTGGGATTAAGGCTCAACTTGAACGCTGCGGCCTATATGACCTGATTAATTCATACCTGGCTTGGGCCAAGCGTAGAGAATCAGGGGGCATAAACCAGCCACCACCGCGTTAGTCGTGAAAGCAGTAATCTCCACCCACTGGGAGGAGTTGGGACGTCAAAATCCGACGGTGCCTTGCTGTTTCCCGCCAGTTGCCCCAGGTCTCGCTTTCGAGACCTGGGAGTGGAAGCACGGTACTTTCCCCACCGAGCAGAAGCCGGACTGCCCCTACATTCCTTCAGGCAAAAACGGGTGCCAGCACCTTAGTGCCTTAGTAAAATTTTCTCAGTGCCGAGAAAGTTCTACAGAGTGTCCCACTTTGGGAACACCATAAGTCCTTTATTTGTCAGGGACCCACTTTGGCACACGGAGTGCTCTATCCAATGCCAGACGAAGTGGCGCAATAAGGGGGCCGCTCGGAAGGGAATTTCGGCCAGACTTCCTTTTCACTGAGCGGCCCTTTCTATTTTGGTTTCCCCCTAAGAAATTTCGACTGCGGTGTGCAGACGCCGACGGGATGGTTAGGCTTCCGTCGATGTACGCACACCCGGGTAAGACAGTAAAAGGCGAAGTGCTCAGTAACCAGCACTTCGCCTTTTGTATTTTCAGTTTTTTCTGGCGCCGCCGTACGTTACACCAGCGCCAGCTTTTCGCGAATATCGAAGCCGGCGCTGCGCAGCAGATTCTCTACCGTCGATTCGTTCAGGCGGGTGGCGTCGTATTCCACCCGGATGGTCCGGTCAGGCTGGTTGAAGCGCACCCGGCGAATACCGTAGACATCGCTTACTTGTCCCAGCGCGCCCATTTCCATCTCGCCCGGCGGCATTCCATAGCGAAACAAAACTTCCACTGCGGTCATCGAGCTACCCTCGCGCAAACGTGCAATGATAATGATAAGGACACGCGGAACTGGCAAACTTCCTCAGCATCTAGAATAGGTGCCAGAGAGGAGTCTCGGCCTCCGCACTGAATCCGCATTCAATATAGAGCATGGCTGCGTCAATGAACAGGGCGAGCACGCCCATCAGGAGAGGGAGGGAATGAACGAACCCGAGGAAACCCTGGAGAACCGGATCATCGATATCTCGGTAATCGATCCTGTCTGTGGGATGGCGGTGAATCCGGTCGAAGCTCGTGGTAAGGCGCAGTACGAGGGGCAGACCTACTATTTCTGCTCGCCGGCTTGCATGCACAAGTTTGTGTCGTCGCCGGCGAAATATCTTTCGGCCGTTCAGGAAGCTCCGAGCAACGCTCCGGCGCCGGCCGGCGTAGCCAGGAAGCTCGACAAAGATCCGGTTTGCGGGATGGATGTCGATGGCGCGAAGGCCGCCGCTTCGGTGGAGTACGAGGGCAGGCTCTATCACTTCTGCTCGCGCGGCTGCGCGGAGAAATTCAAGGATTATCCGGAGAAATATCTCTCCCCTAACTACAAGGCCGGCGGCATGGGCGCGATGGTTCAAATCGGTGGCGCCCCGGTGCCGATCGGCGGCGCCCGCAAGCTGGAGAAGGATGTAGTCTGCGGGATGAGTGTCGATCCCGCTAAAGCTACGTCTACTGCGGTGCACCAAGGCAAGACCTATTATTTCTGCAGCCGAGGATGCGGCGAGAAGTTCAAAGCTGACCCTGAGAAGTATGTTGCGCAAAGTGCGAGTCCCAAAATCGCTGCCGCGGATGCAATGGGGCAGAGCAAGACTGCACCCGTTCAGTCGGGAACAACATACGTGTGTCCCATGGATCCCGAGGTACGTCAATCGCGACCCGGAGCCTGTCCCAAGTGCGGGATAGCACTGGAGCCCGACATCCCCGTGGCCGCGACCAGGATGCAGTGGACTTGCCCAATGCATCCGGAGATCGTTCGTGATGGGCCCGGTGCGTGTCCGATCTGCGGCATGGCGCTGGAACCGAAGACGGTAACGAGCGCGCAGGAAGAGAATCCCGAATTACGCGACATGACGCGGCGCTTCTGGACCAGCGTGCTGCTCGGCGTTCCCCTGGTTGCCTACGCGATGCTGCGCATGGGCCCGATGGCGCATACCTTCACGCCGCATGTAGGCACGTGGATTGAGTTTGCGCTGGCAACGCCAATCGTGCTGTGGTGCGGCTGGCCGTTCTTCGTGCGCGGCTGGGCGTCCGTCAAGTTCCGCAGCCCGAACATGTTCACCCTGATTGCGATGGGCGTCGGCGTGGCCTACATCTACAGCGCGATGGCCACCGCTGCGCCGGGTATCTTCCCGCCCTCCATGCGAGGCATGCATGGCCAGCCCGAAGTGTACTTCGAGGCGGCAGCGGCGATCATTGCCCTCGTGCTGCTGGGTCAGGTCTTGGAACTGCGTGCCCGCAGCCGCACCAGCAGCGCCATCCGCGCACTGCTCGACCTCTCGCCCAAGCTGGCGCGCATCATGCGCGACGATGGCAGCGAATACGACGTCCCTCTGGAGCAAGTAACGGTCGGCGACAAGCTGCGGGTGCGCCCGGGCGAGAAGATTCCGGTGGACGGCAGCGTACTCGACGGGCTCAGCTCGGTGGACGAGTCCATGGTGACGGGCGAAGCCATGCCGGTTGAGAAGCGCTCCGGAGACAAGGTTGTCGGCGCCACCGTGAACGGCACTGGATGGTTGCTGATGCGCGCCGAGCGCGTGGGCAGCGAAACCTTGCTGGCGCAAATTGTGCAGATGGTGAGCAACGCGCAACGCAGCCGCGCTCCAATCCAGCGGCTGGCGGACAAGGTTGCGGCTTGGTTCGTTCCCGCCGTGCTGGCGGCGGCCGTGATCACGTTCATCGCGTGGCTCGTGATTGGCCCGGAGCCGCGGCTGGCCAATGCCATCGTTAATGCCGTTGCGGTGCTGATCATCGCTTGTCCGTGCGCCTTGGGCCTGGCGACACCGATGGCGATTATGGTGGGGACGGGCCGGGGCGCGCGGGCCGGCATTCTCATCAAGAACGCGGAGGCGCTGGAGACGCTCCAGAAAGTTGACACCCTGGCACTCGACAAGACCGGCACGCTCACGCAGGGCAAACCGGAGCTGATGTCCGTGGTAGCCGTCGGCGGCGAGACCGAAGATCGCGTCGTACGGCTGGTGGCCAGCCTGGAGCAGGGAAGCGAACACCCGCTGGCAGCGGCCATCGTCGAGGCTGCTCAAGCCAACCGGCTGCATTTGATGCCGAGCGACCAATTCCGATCGCTTACTGGACGCGGCGTGGTGGGCAGAGTCGGAGGGCATGAAGTTGCGGCGGGAAATGAGGCCCTGCTGCACGAGCTGGGAGTCGATGCCGAGGAGCTGAAGCCGAAAGCTGAAGCCATGCGCCACGATGGCCACACGGTGGTTCTCGTTGCCGTGGATGGCCGCATCGCGGGGCTGCTGGGCATTGCCGATCCGGTGAAGCCCGAAGCGGCGCAAGCGATCCGCGATCTGCGAAAGGAAGGCCTGCGGGTGGTAATGCTTACCGGCGACAGTCAAACCACGGCAGAGGCGGTCGCGAGGCAGCTCGGTATCAGCGACTTTGAAGCCGGAGTGCTGCCCAGCCACAAGGCCGACGCGGTGAAGAAGCTGCAAGAGCAGGGAAGAGTGGTCGCGATGGCGGGCGACGGCATCAACGACGCACCCGCGCTGGCGCAGGCGCAGGTTGGCATCGCCATGGGCACGGGCACAGACGTTGCGATGGAGAGCGCCGGCATCACGCTACTGAAGGGCGACCTGGCAGCGCTGGTGCGCGCCCGCCGCCTGAGCCGCGCCGTCATGCGCAACATTCGCGAAAACCTGTTCTTCGCGTTTATCTATAACTCGCTGGGCGTGCCGATCGCGGCGGGCATTCTGTATCCCAAGTTCGGGATTCTGCTGAGCCCAATCTTCGCAGCAGCGGCCATGAGCTTCAGCTCGGTGTCGGTGATTAGCAATGCGCTGAGGCTGAGGCGGGTGAAGCTGTGAGCGGCGGTTGGAGTCAGTCGGAAAACAGGGCCTCAAGATCCCGGGCACCGTGGACGACTCGCAAGACGCGAACCTCATCCTCCCGGAACTGGTAGAAGACCAGGTGCATTGGAAATCCCGTGATAGGCAACCGACGCGTGCCACGCAGTTTATCTGCCTTGAACCTGCAAGGTATTCCGGCACGTGGCACTCTGGCGATGCGCAGCAGCGTGGACGTCACCGCCCTCTCCCATCGCTGTGCCAGTTTCCAGTCCGCCTGCGCCTGATACCAGCCAGATTGCTGTAGGACATCTGCGACTGCCAAATCGCTAAATGTAATTCGAGGCGTTCTCAATAGCGCTGTGCACGATTGCGCAGGGCCGTGACCAGTCCCTTCTTGCGAATCTCGGCGAGTGGTATTTCAATCGTTTGCCCCTTCGCAGCGGCAAGCAACGACTGCTCCAGAGTGGCCAAGCGCCGCTCTTTATCCTGCCGGATCAACTCACGGATGTATTCACTCGGAGTGCCCCAGTCTCCTGAGGCAACCTGGCCTTCCACGTAGGTTTTCAGAGTCTCGGGTAGCGAGATATTCAAAGAAGTCATCGGCATCGTGTCATTTTATGGCAGTTTATGAAGGCACGCAAGCGGGATCGTTCCTACATGTTCCTACATCTTCTTCAAATAATCCACAATCTCCGGGCTGGTCCACTCTTGCGGGCCGATGAACTTGCGGACGATCTTGCCACTGCGATCGATCACGAAGGTTTCAGGAAACCCCGTCGTGCCATACAGCCCGTTGGTTTTCTGCCGGGTGTCGCGGACCGTGAGCAGATCGACGTTGTGGTCGCGGACGAACTGTTTGTATGCGCTGTCGTCTTCGTCCTCGCTGACGGCGATAATGGTGACCTTGTCGCCAAGCTGCTTCTGCAATTGCACCAGTGAAGGCATCTCCTCAATGCACGGCGGGCACCAGGTTGCCCAGAAATTGAGCACCACGGGCTTGCCACGAAATTGGTCTAGCGCAACCGTGCGCTGGGAATCGGTGATGGTGAACTCTGGGGCGGCGCTGCCGATGCGCGGCGGATGCGCGCCGCTGTTGCACGCAGCGAGCAATATCAGGCAGACGAGGACGCTAGACGAGAAAGAACGCTTCACCCTCATATAATAATGGAAGGGCCAAACTCGTGACTTCTCAGCTGCAAAACGGCAGCAGTTCCGCCTCTCCAGAAGTGGATGGCATTCCCGAAGTGTCCGTCATTGTTCCTGCGCGAAACGAAGAAGGCTGTCTGGCCGATTGCTTGCGGTCGCTGGTTGGCCAGGCGGGGCCTGCCTACGAGGTCATTGTGGTGGACGACCACTCGACCGACGGCACGCGCGCCATCGCCGAAAGCTTTCCGGTGAAGCTGATCGACGCCGATGAATTGCCGCCCGGTTGGAACGGCAAATGCAGCGCGGCCTGGACCGGCGCTAAGGCGGCAAAAGGGAAGTGGCTGCTCTTTACCGATGCGGACACCAGACACTCGCCGGACTCGATCGCCCGCGGCTTGCAGGAGGCGAAAGGGAATAGCGCGGACATGCTCTCCTATTCGCCCAAGCAGGAAGTGCGCGGATTCGCTGAGCGTGCGCTGATGCCCGTCATCTTTGCCGAACTGGCGACAACTTATCCGCCGAAGGACGTGTGCGATCCGAAGTCGCCGGTGGCGGCCGCCAACGGACAATACTTGCTCATTCGCCGGGAAGCCTACGATGCGATGGGTGGCCACGCCGCCGTCGCCACTACACTTCTCGAGGATGTTGAACTCGCCAAACGGCTGAAGCAGGCGGGATTCGCTCTACGCTTTGGCATGTCCGACGCAGTCAGCACCAGAATGTACCGCAGCTTTCCCCAGATGTGGGAGGGCTGGACGAAGAACCTGGCGCTGCTGTTTCCCAATGCGCGGGGTCTGGCGTGGCGGCGTGCCATTGAGTTTGCGGTGGTGGTGGTGGCTGCGGCGTTCGCCGTATTTGCGGGACTGCAGGATGAGAAGCTCGCAGGTGTAATCGCTGCCGCAGTGACGGCGCAATGGCTTTACCTCTTCGGGAAGCGCATTCGCCTTGCGCATTTTGACTGGCTGTCAAATATGCTGGCGTTCTTCGGATTGCCGCTTTTCGCGGTACTTTTGCTCAACTCCAGCATCTGTCTTAAGAAGGGGGCGGTTCGCTGGAAGGGACGCGAGTATTCCGGTATGCGGGACGTTCAACCAGCGGACGAAGCGGGAGTCGCCGCTGGAAATAAGTAGTTCGACTTTCCGCATGTCGCAGGTATTTTTCAGAGAACATTAAGAGTCTGTGTGCGAACCAAGTGTGATATGGGAGTAGATTCCGACTGACGAGGATCCAGCGCCGTAGCCGGGGTCCCCAGTTCGCGCCGCTTTTGCGCGAACTGGAGTGGAAGTAGGCGCGGCTCAGTTTAGCCCAGCACGGAGCCGAAGGCGGAGTGCTGGGTAGCGTGGGAAATAAGGTCGAGTCCCGTAGGGACGGCAGAGGTTGCGATGGCGGCTGCGAAACGAGTTCGGTCCTAGAAGAACATGGTCTATCTAACCCGCAAGTGTGAGTTTTCCGCGTCGCACTATTACCATAACCCCGAGTTCTCGGCGGAAGAAAACCAGCGCATCTTCGGCAAGTGTGCCAACCTGAATGGCCACGGCCACAACTACACGCTCGAAGTCACGGTGAAGGGCGCTATCGATCCTAAGACGGGTTTTGTGGTGGACCTGAAAGAGCTAAAGGAAATCCTGAACCGTGAAGTGATCGACGCGCTTGATCATCGCCACTTGAACAAGGAAGTGCCGGAGTTCTCGCAACAAATTCCTACGACGGAGAACCTTGCCATTGCCATCTGGAACCGCTTGCAAGGCAAGTTGCATGTTGCAAAACTGCATCGGGTGCGTGTCTACGAGTTGCCCGATCTCTTCGTCGATTTCTACGGGGAAGCATGAAAGTCCACCTGACTCGGCGGTATCTGTTTTCGGCATCGCACCGTTTACATTGCGATGGGCTTTCCGAGCCGGAGAACCAGGCGACTTATGGCAAGTGCAATAACCCGCACGGCCACGGGCACAACTACGCACTCGAGGTCACGGTGAGCGGACAGGTTGATCCCGCGACCGGAATGATTTGTAACCTTTCGGATCTTGATCGCTCTGTACAGAGTGAGGTTCTTGAACGCTTCGATCATGAAAATCTCAACTATCGCTCTGAGTTCGATGGATTAGTACCGACAACAGAGAATCTTAGCGAGGTCATTTTCAACATTTTGAAACAAAGCTTTACGGCCGCTCATCTTGAAAAGGTGCGACTCGAAGAAACCATGATGAATAGCTTCGAATACGCAGGCGGAGCGGAATTGCGGGTATGAACCCTGGGAGCATGATGAGAGACTTGACCGAAACGCCTACCCTGACCAGCGCCAGTTTCGAAGAGCTTGCGCGCGAGATGCTGGTCCGGCTGGGCGAACAACCAGATCGCGAGGGGCTGCTGAAGACGCCGGAGCGCTTCGCCCAAGCTCTGCAGTACTTTACCAAAGGCTATGGCGAAGACCCGGAACAGATTCTGAAGGCAGCGCTCTTCAGCGTGGATTACGACGAAATGGTGATCGTGAAGGACATTGAAATGTTCAGCCTTTGCGAGCACCACGTGCTGCCATTCTTCGGCAAGGTGCACGTGGCCTACATCCCCAAGGGCAAGGTGATCGGCCTGAGCAAGGTTCCGCGCCTGGTGGAAGTGTTCGCCCGGCGGCTCCAAGTGCAGGAGCGTCTGACCGTGCAAATTGCGGAGACGATTCAGAAGGCGATTCAGCCCTTGGGCGTCGGAGTGGTTATCGAAGCTCGCCACCTCTGCATGATGATGCGCGGGGTCGAGAAGCAACATTCGGCCACCGTCACCTCGTCCATGCTCGGGGCCTTCCGGGCGCAACAAACGCGCCAGGAGTTTCTGTCGCTCATCCACGCCAAGAACGGCAACGGAATCTAATCCATGGCTGCGAAGAAGCCGCAGTCGAACAGTAAGGCGAAATCCAGCGCCAGGGTCCCGGCATCGCAGCCGACCAGTCCTCGACTGCTGGGCGAGGTAGCCGTTGTCACTGGCGGCAGCCGGGGGATCGGCTATGCCGTCGCGAGCACGCTTGCCGCCGAAGGTTGCAGCGTGGTGATTACCGGTCGCGATGGTCCCAAGCTCGCCAAGAGCGCGGCGGAACTCAGGCGGTTGCTCCCGAGAAAATCACTCGCGCATGACGACAATGATGCTCAAATCGTCGCCGAGGTTTGCGACGTGCGCGATCCAGATTCAGTCGCATCGCTTTTCGCGATAGTGAAACGGCGCTTCGGCAAGATCGATGTGCTGGTGAACAATGCAGGAATCGCTCAACCGGCAGTCTCCATCGAGCAAACCAGTCTTGCAATCTGGCGGGACGCGATCGATACCAACCTCACGGGCTTGTTTCTTTGCACGCGCGCCGCGCTGCCTCTTATGCAGGCCGGCGCTACCATCATCAACAACCTTTCGGTCGCGGCCAGGACTGTTTTTCCCGATTTCGCCGCTTACAACGCCTCCAAGCACGGCGCACTGGGCTTCACCTTGTCCCTGCGCGATGAACTGATTCCCCGCGGCATTCGCGTGGTCGCGCTGATGCCGGGCGCAACCGACACCGATTTGTGGCAGCAATTCTGGCCCGACGCTCCGCGCGAACGTATGGTTGACGTGGAGAGCGTCGCCCAGGCCGTGCTCTACGCCGTGCTTCTTCCGCCCAACGCGAATCTGTCGGAGTTAGTTCTGACGCCGACCGGCGGGGCGCTGTAGCAGTGGGTACTTCACCACGGAGATCACGGAGAATTATCAAGCCTTACCACAGAAACACGGAGAAATTTAATGGGGACTGAATACGCAGGCAGGTTTGAGACTCGGCACTTTGGGGAAGCAAAATCCATTTGTGTGAATCCTGTTTGTCGAGTTGATTCCTTTGTTTTCTCCGTGCCTCTGTGTCTCTGCGGTGAATTTCTTTACAGCCCGTAGTGATATCGCCGGGTCCGGGCAGGGAGGACCTTGATCAGCAGCATTCCTGCCAGAAAGCCTCCAACGTGGGCCCAGAAGGCAATTCCAGTGGAGTTGCCGCTGTGTGCCGCAATCGAGGTGGCGGCTCCGCTAAGGAACTGCGCGACAAACCAGTAGCCGAGCACAATCCACGCCGGCAACCACATGAAGAAGACGAAGAAGAACGGCACCAGGGTCAGCACGCGCGCCCGCGGAAACAGCAGGAAGTACGCTCCCATGACCCCAGCAATCGCTCCGCTGGCTCCGACGCTTGGCACTGTCGAGCCAATGTTAAACAGTGTATGCAGCAATGCCGCTGCAATTCCGCAGACGAGGTAAAGCGACAGGTAGAGCGAATGCCCGAGATAGTCTTCCACGTTGTCGCCGAAGATCCACAGCGCCCACATGTTGAAGATGAGGTGCAGCCATCCGCCGTGCAAGAACATCGAGGTGAGGAATGGCAGGATGGCCTCCGTAGTTGAGACGTAGCGCGTGCCGAGACCCGAGATGAGGTCCCACGGCACGTATCCATGGTTGAAAAGCACGACCGTTAACCGTGCGGGCACAACGCCTAGCAAGGTAAGGACCTCTGGACTAGGCTCTGGCGGACGCAACTGCCAGTTCAGAGACAGAAGGAATGCCACGGTGTTCAGCGCCAGCAGCACATAAGTTACGTACGGAGTGCCAACCCGGGGCGCGTCGTCTTTCAGCGGGATCATAGGAAGTGGGTCGCTCGGCACCGCACGGCAGGGAACTGAATTCCCTTCAAATTCCTTGCGGCAGCCGATTCTCGCCGGCGATTTGACCAAACCACCGTTGAACCTACACGATAGCAGAAGGATGCCGCTCAATGGTGTGATCGTGGTGGATAAACCTGCGGGATGGACTTCGCACGATGTGGTGGCGAAATCACGGCGCATTTTGGGCGAACGCTCCATTGGCCACCTGGGAACCCTTGACCCCATGGCGACCGGCGTGCTTCCTCTGGTGCTCGGGCGGATGACACGGCTGTCCCAGTTCTATACGTCCTCGGAAAAGGCCTACCAGGGAACAATCCGGCTGGGTGTCGCCACCGACACCTACGATTGCGACGGCGACCCTTTCGGATCAGCGCAGGATGTTAATGTAACACTTGAAGGAATTCACGCTGTGGTGCAGGGCTTTGTCGGGTTCATCCAGCAGACTCCACCCTCGTTTTCCGCCAAGAAGATCAAGGGAGTTCCGGCCTACAAGCTGGCCCGCAAGAAGCAGGAAGTCGAGCTTCAGCCGGTCGAGGTGGAAGTGAAGGAATTTACGGTCCTGGGCCTGAACGGCGACCTGGTCGATTTCCGCTGCCGGGTTTCGTCGGGCACCT
Source organism: Acidobacteriaceae bacterium (assembly GCA_003160215.1). Lineage (GTDB taxonomy): Bacteria > Acidobacteriota > Terriglobia > Terriglobales > Acidobacteriaceae > Bog-257. The sequence goes on along the minus strand of PLQW01000126.1, from coordinate 20,076 downwards.
ATGTCCGCAGCCTGGCCCACGAACTGGGGCAAAAGCTGGGCATCGGGGCCCACCTCGCGAGCCTCCGCCGGACGGCGGTTGCCGAGTTCGCCATCGAGGAGAGCCATACATTGGACGAAATCGGCGAAGCTGCCAGCCAAGGCCGTATCGAGGAGCTCCTGGTACATCCGCGACGGGTCCTACCGGAGATTCCGTCGGTCACAGCCACCGACGAGGATATTGCCAAGATTCGCCACGGCCGGACCGTGAACCTGCCGGAAATGTCCCGTTCGCGCTTCGTAAAGGTCTTCGCCGGACAGTCGGAGCTGATCTGCATCGCCAGCCGAGTCGCCGGGACGCTGTTCCATCCCAAGGTAGTGCTGTGCAGCTAGGCTGCGGGTGTACACTTTGTCGTACTTTGGAGGGCTTACTCTGTGTCCGAGGATGAGACCCCGGTTTTGCAGTTGGAGACCGAGAGACAACCCGGGGCGACCATCGTGCACTGCACGGGCAAGGTGGTGATTGACTCCTGGGCCATGTTCTCAGTGGCAGTGCGCGCTCTCTTTCCTGAGGGCAAGCCGATCTTCGTGGACCTAACTAAGGTGAGCGTCGTGGATAGTGTCGGCATCGGCACCTTCGTCAGCGTCTGGGCTTCTGCGCGAAGGAGCGGCTGCGAGCTGAAATTCATCAATCTGAACGACAGGATCCATGACTTGTTCGAGATCACCCGCTTGCACGGCCTGTTTGGAGGCGACGCCCCCGGCGCCTAAACAACGTGCGTGAGAACCCGTTCTCAGTTGGCAGGGTGGAACACGCAAGAAGCACCTAATAAGTACCCCCCTCCCCCGGCATTTCTGCATCTTTGTTTTCAATATTTTGCCCGCAAAATATTCATAACACGTAACTTAGGCGCAGCCGTAAGTCTTTGCCGCTCAATATCTTGCGCGATTCCCGCCAAAATATTCTATCTAAAGCAGATACACGCAAGGTATTCCGAACAAAGCACTTATCGGGTGCCATGGGTGCCCCATCCTGGCCTTCTTTTGGCTAGGGTGGGAACTTAGCCGTTCACGGTCACCGCTGCACAACGAAGACGGGCATTCGCGGCGCGGGAGACTGACTCCAGCCTTCTCATTCTATTTTGCGGGTATATGTGGGGCCGAGGAGAAAATGCATTCCGCAGAACGAAGGTAACCACACTCTCCGTGCGCTCATTCCTGAGGGCAAGCCGATCCTTGTGGACCTGGCCAACGTTAGCCAGTGGACAGCGTGGGCATCGGCACCTTCATCAGCGTCTGGGCTTCGGCGAGAAAAAGCGGCTGCGAGCTGGAGTTCATCAATCTGAACGAGCGAATCCACGATTTGTTCGAGATCACCCGCTTACACGGCCTGTTTGGAGGCGACGCGCCGGGCGCCTAAACCGCAGGAAGGGTCTTCGCTTTACAAACTCCTGAGCTGATGGTTGAAGTCGAGGGAAGCCGCACTGGACGGGGGTTGCGCTCACGGGTCGCATTCGACTCTGGCGTAATGTCCGATAACAGATATTATGTTAAGCCTTGACAACCGCAAGCTCTGAGGCTCTTCGAACGGCCCCTCACGCCGTCGCGGTAAGCAACTGATCCAGATCCTCCCCGAACCCCCGCAGTGCCTCCAGCCTCTCCGGCGTGGCTTCGACGATCTCGGACTTTGCCTGGAAGACCTGGCGGCCGTCCTTTTCCACGAGCACGCCCAGCACCTCCCCCATCCGCCATCCCGGAGCACCGATCATCTGCAGGCCAACTGGCGTGGCCCTCAGCAGCGCGATGCAGCCGTCGCGAAACACACCGATGGAATTGGGATAGCGCTCGAAGGTTTGCAGTTCAAAACCGGCGAGATAAATCCGTTGCAGTTGCTCAGCGGCGTCGGGCATGGCTACATCTTGTAGCGGCCCAGGTCGTCTTCGCCGAGGTTCTCAAGCCATTTGCGAAGTTCGTCACTGTTGACGCGGTCGCTCGCCGCGTTTGCCTGCTTGCTGGACTTGAGCACCTCATCCTCGACGAAGATTGGGCAGTCCATGCGCAGCGCCAGCGCCAGCGCGTCGGAGGGACGGGAGTCAATGCTGATGGCCTGCCCTTCGCGCTCCAGCCAGATGACGGCGAAGAAGGTGTCATCGCGCAACTCAGTCACGACTACCTTTTGGACCGTAGTCTCCAGCCCGACGAGCAGGTTCTTCAGCAAGTCATGGGTCATGGGGCGCGGAGTTGTGACCTTCTCAATTTCGAGGGCGATGGCATTGGCCTCATACACGCCCACCCAGATCGGCAGGACCGTGTCGCTCCCCTGGTCCTTCAGGATCACGATGGGCATGTTGGTCACGGGATCCATCATCAGCCCGCGAATCTTCATTTCGACTTCCATCATGGTTCCCTCCCAGGTTCCTGCCTCTTCATACTCCGCATTGCGTACGAAACGCAAACACTTTCTGGATTCTTAGACGGCCATCTCGCCCAATAGGCTGTTGGGGAACGTCTGCGTAACTTTCACTCGGACATATTCTCCGATGCCTGGCGCCGGCTTATTGTTGACCACGAAGTTGAGCGTCTTGTTCTGCGAGGTGCGCCCAGTGATCTGCCCACGGGACGGGTTATTGCCTTCCACCATAACTTCAATAATCTGCCCTAAATGCCTGCGATAGCTAGACCTCTGCAATTCACGCTGGTGCTCCTGTAAAACCTGTAAGCGGCGCGATTTCTCGCCATCGGGAATGGAATCGGCGTACTGCAGCGCAGGAGTGTTCGGCCGGGACGAGTACTTGAAGGAAAAAACGCCATCGTAACCGACTTCGTCGAGCAAGCTCAGGGTCTCGCGAAATTCGGCTTCGGTCTCGCCAGGGAACCCGACGATCACGTCCGTGGTAATACTGATTTCCTTGTTGCGGGTGGACTTCATCCAGGCGATTCGCTCCAGGTATTCCTCGCGGGAATAATCGCGAAACATGGACTCCAGTACGCGCGACGATCCGCTCTGGACAGGCAGATGCACGTGGTCGCAGAGTGTCGGAACGGCATCAATCGCGTCGATGATGTCCTTGGTAAAGTCTCGTGGATGCGAGGTGGTGAAGCGGACCCGGCGGATGCCCGGCAGTTCCCCGACAGCCGACAACAACTCAGCAAAACTCTTCTTCCCAGCAGGATCGCGGTAAGAGTTCACGTTTTGCCCGAGCAGTTGAATGTCGGTGTAGCCGGCCTCGGCCATGCGCCTGGCTTCGTCAAGGACCGACCGCGAAGTGCGGCTGCGCTCCTTGCCGCGAGTGTACGGAACCACGCAATAGGCGCAGAACTTATCGCAGCCCTCAATGATGGTGATGTATCCACGGTGCGGGTTGGTGCGGGCGGTGAATTCGGTCTCGAAAGTCTGGTCGGTTTGGCGATCGTCGAGACCCGTGACGCGATCGGCCCCGGCCTCGATCTGAATCAGCATGGCCGGCAAGTTGCGGTACGAAGCTGACCCGGCGACGAGAGAAACATAGGGTGCGCGTTCGAAGATCTTCTCGCCCTCCTGCTGGGCGACGCAGCCAAGAACGGCGAAGCGCTTCCCTTCCTTGTGGAGCTTCTTGAAATCGGCCAGGCGATGAAAGACCTTCTGCTCCGCCTTGTCGCGGATGGAGCAGGTGTTGTAGACGATCAGGTCGGCGTCCTCTTCGCGCTGCACTTGGGCGTAGCCCTCCGAGATGAGCGTGCCCACGACTTTTTCGGAGTCGTGGAAATTCATCTGGCAGCCGAAGGTCTCGATGTAAAACGTCTTTTGCGGCGAACTCACAAGCATCCTCAGTAATCACCAGTATAGCGGGAAATGCAAGGAGTATTCACCACGGAGGCACGGAGAGCACGGAGAGGTTCTTCGAAGGAATTAGAAGCTATTTTTTCCCCCAGATCCAGAACGCGACGAGGAACCAAACATTGAGGACCGCAAAAGTAATGAGACAGGATTCAATCACGATGCTAAGAGGCGTACCCCGCCAGTAAAGATACGCTGCCACAAACGGCAACACGAGGTTGGATAGGAGCACTCGGCCCAACGTGACCGTTTTTTCTGTGTTGGCCATAAGGAAAAACCTCCGTGTCCTCCGTGCCTCCGTGGTGAAACCCTATCCACCGAGCAGCTTTTCGATTTGCGGTTCGACTGCCGTCGGCGGCGTGGTTGGGGCGAAACGCTCCACGACGTTGCCCTTCTTGTCTACCAGGAACTTGGTGAAGTTCCACTTGATGCTGTCGCCGAGCAAGCCGCTCTTCTCGCTCTTCAGGAACTTGAAGACCGGATGTGCGTCGTCCCCGTTGACCTCGATCTTCGAGAACAATGGAAAGTCCACGCCGTAATTGACCTGGCAGAACGATTTGATCTCGTCATCAGAGCCGGGCTCCTGATGGCCGAACTGGTCGCAGGGGAAGCCAAGCACCTCCAGGCCGCGGTCTTTGTACTTGGCATAGAGCGATTGCAGCCCTTCATATTGCGGCGTGAACCCGCATTTGCTCGCGGTGTTGACGATCAGCAGGACCTTGCCCTTGTAATCGCTGAGGTTCTTGTTGCGGCCATTGTTCAGCTTCGCGGAAAGGTCGTACAGGCCCATTGCAAATGTCTCCTTGGACGTTATTTCTTACCACGGAGGACACGGAGAGCACGGAGAAGCCCAAAGAAAACTACAGAGTCAGAGAGACAACTGTCAAAAAGAGAATCGGACATTACCATTGATCTGTTGTGGCGCGAAATTCTTCGTTTTCCTGCATCGTGTGAGGGATCACAGAAGTCCGCCTTGCAGATGATTCCCTCTTTGCCTTGGCGTTTCCGTGATCAAATGAATTTCTCCGTGAACTCCGTGTGCTCCGTGGTAAGAAAATTCCCAATTGTGTCTCGTGTCGTTAATACGCTTTCGCGACCACCACGCGCCGATCCACCGGCTCGCCGGTGACGATGCACTTCCCTGCTCCGTCGTATTCATCCACCAGAGGAATGCAGCGGATCGTGGCCTTGAACTCCTTGATGCGGGCATCGCATCGCGGATCGTCCTTCAGATGCGCCATCACAAACTTGCCCCCGCCCTTTTCGGCGGTCACATCCTTGAGAATCGACTCCACCTCTTCAATGGAGTTCGCCAGCACCGTGTTGGACTTCAGACGTTGTTTGGCCGCGTCGTACATGTTCTGCTGCATCTCCACCAGCACGGCTGGCAACTTGGCGGCGACTTCGGACTGCGGCATTGGTTCCTTGGCTCCGGTGTCACGCCGTTTCAACACGATGCTGCCGGACGCCAGGTCGCGCGGCCCCAGTTCGAGAACAACCGGCACACCACGCCGCTCCCAGTGGAAGAACTTTGCGCCGGGCGACTGTCCTTCGCGGTCATCCAATTTCGCGCCCAGGTCTTTCGCGATTCGGTGCGACGCTTCGAGCACCTTTTCCCTCTCTTCATCTTTGCGGTAAATCGGGACTAGCACGGCCTTGATCGGCGCGAGCTTCGGTGGGAGCACCAGGCCCTTGTCATCGGAGTGGCTCATGATGAGCCCGCCGATCAGCCGCGTGCTGACCCCCCAACTGGTTTGCCAGACGTAATCGAGTTGCCCTTCCTTGCTCTGAAATTGCACGTTGAAGGCTTTGCCGAAATTCTGTCCCAGGTCGTGGCTGGTGCCGGCCTGCAGCGCGAAACCGTTCTGCATCATGGCTTCGATGCAATAGCTTTGCAGCGCTCCGGCAAACTTTTCCGATTGCGTCTTCAAGCCCTTGATTACCGGCATGGCCATCACATCCTCGGCAACTTCAGCGTACACATCCAGCATGCGAAGCACCTCTTGCACAGCTTCGTCATGGCTGGAATGCGCGGTGTGACCCTCCTGCCAGAGAAATTCCGTGGTGCGCAGAAACATGCGCGTGCGCAGCTCCCAGCGAATGATGTTGGCCCACTGGTTCACCAGTACCGGCAGGTCGCGCCAGCTCTTGATCCACTTGGCAAAGAAGTGGCCGATGATCGTCTCCGATGTAGGGCGAATGACGTACGGCTCTTCGAGTTGCTTGCCGCCGGCCATCGTGACTACCGCCAACTCGGGCGAAAAACCCTCGACGTGCTCGGCTTCCTTGTGCAAAAAGCTTTGCGGGATCAGCAACGGGAAATACATGTTCTGGTGGCCCGTGGCTTTGAAGCGGTCGTCGAGTTCGCGCTGGATCAGCTCCCAGACAGCGTAGCCGTTGGCCTTGATGACCATGCAGCCCTTGACGATTTCGGCGGGCTCGGCCATGTCGCCTTGCAGAACGACGTCCTGATACCAGGTAGCAAAATCCTGTGTGCGAGCAGTGATGGGAGATTCGGCCATAGAGATGAGTGGTTTCGTTCCTGTCTGTCGATGTAAATGCTTCGTCTTAGATTATGACAGGTAGATTGTTTTTCACCACGGAGGACACGGAGAGCACGGAGGAATACACAAGAAAAAAGGAAGCGTGCCCAGACGGCGCCGGTTTGGGGATTAATCAGTATTTCGTTCCGTTCTTCACCAGCTTCAGAAACTCAGCATGTACCCGCATGTCGGCGGAAAGCTCCGGATGGAAAGTTGCCGCCATCACAGTTCCCTTCCGCACCAGCACGGGATCGTCGCCGCGTTGCGCCAGGACTTCTACGCCCTCGCCAACTTTTTCGATGCGCGGCGCCCGAATGAAGACCATCTCCAGCGGATCGCCGCCGAGCGCGGTGGCGGCTTCGACAATTATGGAATCGATCTGGCGGCCGTAGGCGTTGCGGCGGATCGTAATGTCAATCGCATTGAGGCCCTGCTGATGCGGGTTCTCGACCTCTTTGGCCAGCATGATCGCTCCGGCGCAGGTGCCGAAAGTCGGCTTGGTATGCGCGAAGGCACTCAATTTTCGGAAGGTTTCATCGCCGAGTAGCTTTAGGAACGTGCTCGATTCGCCCCCCGGAATGACCAACCCATCGATCTCGTCGAACTGCTCAGGCTTGCGCACCAGTACAACCTCCGCGCCCAGTTCCTCCAGGCGGCGGCGATGCGCGTCGAAATCGCCCTGCAATGCGAGAACGCCGATTTTCATAGGAACGCTATTCGCTGTTCGCCTTTCGCTCTTCGCTAAAGGCAAAGGAGCGCTCTTCGCTGCGCGCCTTTCCCTTAACGAGCGACCACGGAGATGACTCGCAACCTTTATTTTCGATGCTCCGCACAAACAGAAAGGCGCAGCCGACGCCGCGCCTTGATTCCAATGACAAGCGAAAAGCGAATGGCGAAAAGCGGCCTTTCTACCATCCCCGGGTCTGTAGCAGATCCTTTTCCGCGATGGCGCCGACGGCCAATCCCTTCATCGCACCTGTCATCTGCTCGCTGACTTCGGCCAGCACCTTGGCATCGTCGTAGTGCGTGGTCGCGATCACAATCGCGCGGGCGCGCGATTCGGCTTCCTCGCGCTCCACCTTCAGGCTGAGGTCGAGTGGCGTCGCTCCGCCCTTCATGAAGATGCCCGAACCCACGAACACCGCTTCGGCCCCGAGTTGCATCATTAGCGAGGCGTCGGCCGGAGTGGCGATCCCGCCCGCGGAGAAATTCGGCACCGGCAACTTCCCTGCTTTGGCGACTATGCGCACCAACTCGTACGGCGCCTGGTGGTTCTTGGCGGCGGCAAAAAGCTCTTCTTCGCTCATCACCGTAAGTTGACGCATTTCCTTAACTATTTGCCGCATGTGCTTGACGGCATGGACTACATCCCCGGTTCCAGCTTCGCCCTTGGTACGGATCATAGCGGCGCCTTCGGCAATGCGGCGCAAGGCTTCGCCCAAGTTGCGCGCTCCGCAAACGAACGGGGTCTTGAACGCATGCTTGTCCACATGATGCTCTTCGTCGGCTGGCGTCAGCACTTCCGACTCGTCGATATAGTCAACCCCGAGTTCCTGCAGAATCTGCGCCTCGGCGAAGTGGCCGATGCGGCACTTGGCCATTACCGGGATCGACACTGTGGCCATGATCTGGCGAATCAGCTTGGGATTGGCCATGCGCGAGACACCGCCCTCGGCGCGGATGATGGCGGGCACGCGCTCCAGCGCCATGACCGCGGTTGCGCCGGCCTTCTCTGCCACCTCGGCCTGTTCGACGCTCATCACGTCCATGATGACGCCGCCCTTGAGCATCTCGGCCAAGCCGGTCTTCAGTCGCAGGCTGGTGTTGTTGCCATTGTTCTCTGACATAAATTTCTCCCCGGATCGCGGCATTTAGCACTTGGCAGTTGGCATTTGGTGTTGGTCGGGAAGCTTTGGCCAAATGCTAACCGCTAACTGCCAAGCAGCAGCGCAATCCTGTAGTTGCGGAACCCTCTATTTTACTCTGCGCGGACGCGCCGCGTAACCCCGTGCCATGGAACGCGGACCCGAAGATCCGCCCTACCGGAACGTCACTTTCTTCAGCAGTCTTCAAAGCCGCGTGGCGCGCCGTCCGCGCTAGGTAGCGTCGCTGTGCTTCTTCTTCAGGTACTTGGCGAACATGCGATGCGCATCGATCTCAATGAACGTCCCTATGCTGCTGGCCAGCACTTCCCCATTGCCGTTACGAATCTCGGCGACGTGGATGTGTTCCCGGCCGTCGACCCGCAGCTCCCAGCCTTCGACGAGGAGCGGCGTGGATAGCGGGACTGGCCTGAGGTAGTCGATTTCCATCCGGCCAGTGAGCGCAATGACGTTGCGAAGCTTGTTGACCTTGCCCATGGCCTCGTCGAGGATGGTGGCGATAATGCCGCCGTGGGCATGGCCGGGCGGCCCGACGAAGCGGTCTGCCAGTTGAAATTGGCACACAAAGCGCCCGCGTTCCTTATCGAGGACAAACTCCAGCCGCAATCCAGCTTCGTTGGCAGGGCCGCAACCGAAGCAGTTGTTGGCGAACTCCTCTTTTTTTACCTCGTGACCGTGAATTTTCTCGTGCCGGGGCATGTACACAAGATGAAGCAGACTCGATCAGGATGCAAGTGGGAAGACGCTTTTCGCCACTCGCTATTCGCTGAGGAGATGGCACGGTGTCGCCACGGACTGTCTTGCGAAGAGCGAAAAGCCAAATGCGAAAAGCGAACAGCGAAGAGCGGCCAGCCGACAGCTATTCCTTCCGCGCCACAAGCTCGGCAACCGCCTTGTCCTCGATCATCTCAACATAGTGCAGTATCCGCAGCCGGGAAAACGCGCCCTGCAATTCGTTCGGCTCCAGCAAGTGCATAGGATGTGTCGGACCGCCGACCATCTTGAGCTGTTCCCGCGTGTAAGTCTTGTAGATAAGAATTCCGCCGGGCCTGAGCGCTTCCGCGATCTGTGGCAACAGCGAGCGCTCGAGATAGAAGAAAACCAGGACCAGATCGAATGCTGACGCGGGCAGTTGGGCTTCCGTCAAATCGATCTGCTCGGCAAGAATATGAACGTCCCGCTCCTCGGCGTGTCGCCTGGCCTGTTTCAATGCCACGTCCGAGATATCCATTAGCGTTACCAGCCAACCGCGTTCGGCCAGATGAATCGCATGACGGCCTATGCCGCCGGCGACATCGAGAGCTCGCCCCACATGCTTAAAGTTTGGCGCGACGAACTGCTCGTAAGCGCTGACAAAGAACGGATCGGGCGTAAGCGGGCTGTGAGGGCCCTCGGCGTGACGGCGGTCCCATTCGATGCGGGCATTCTCTTCCATAGTTTTCTGGAGCTCTCAGCTATCGACCGTCGGCGATCTCAACAGACGCTTTTCGCTTTTTGCTCTTCGCAAGACAGTCCGTGTCGACCGGGCCATCACCTTAGCGAAGAGCGAGAAGCGAATAGCGAAAAGCGACTCCTCAAAACAGATGCGGATTATTCGGAGTGCCAGAGTCGATGTTGATCTGTTCCTCGGTGTGCCGGCTGGTATACCAACACGGCTTCACGCCGAACTGCGGGAACGCGGAGTTCGAGCAACTTACGTCGTGGTCGCCCGCGTAGTCGTACTCGGTCCTTCCATTCTTCAACTTGACGACGTAGTAGGTATGCAATGTCACGGTGCCAAAGGTGTCGCGGGCCGGTATGCGAAAGCGGACTGAGAGAAAGTCGGACAGATACAGAATACCCGCTAAAACAACCACGATGATGATAATGCGCTTCATATGCAGAACGGCGATTCGCCGCCGTATTGTAAGTCAGCAACCAGTTGTAGGTTCGGGGATCGCCCCAGCTTTCGGCCGGCCAGAATCGCTGTCCGCCAAAATATACCTTGTCCCCAAAATATACCTCTAATGACCAGTTGAGTTCCGTCGCGACCGCGTGCATCATAATGTCACAGGGCATTGTGACGCGGACGAGAAGTGGGTGGCTCGCGTTCCGACGCCAGCGTTCTCAAATTGCCGTCTAGCCTGCGCGCTGCGAAAAACCAAGTGCTGGGCAGAAGGCGACCCAGGGGTATCGCAGTCGTGAGCCGCGAAATCAGCATTCGAGTGCCGAGGACCTCGCAAGGCGGGGGAGGCCGAGGCCCCACTGCGGGCTGGCCCGGCGACGGCGGAGGCGGTGGTGGCCGCGGGGGCGACGACAACGCTCCCAGCTATGGCGAGCGCCTGCGCCGCTATCGCCTGGGACTGATGTTGGCGCTGTCTTCGGTGGTCATGCTCTTCGTCTCCTTCACCACGGCTTACGTGGTGCGCAAGGCGGGTGCGATCTGGGACCCGGCGAGCAACGACTACGTCAGCAACTGGGTGCCACTTACGCTTCCCATCAAGATACTGATGCTTAATACTTTCGTCCTCCTGCTGAGCAGTTTTGTCCTGGAGTTTGCGCGGCAGCGCGCCGCGGAAGATGTTGCGCTGGCGCCCATTGTTGGCATGCCCGGCATTCGGGTGAGCGCCAGCCGTGCCCTCCCCTGGGTCTGGACGACGATCGTCCTCGGCTTCGGCTTTCTTGCCGGGCAGGGGTATGCGTGGCGCCAACTGCGGTTGACCAACACCACGTTCGCCACCACGATCAGCAGTTCGTTCTTTTACATGCTGACTGGGGTACACGCCGTGCACCTCATCGGAGGAATTCTCGCGCTGCTCTATGCCGGGGTAACGACCGGGCTACATCGCCCGCCGGAGACACGCCGCATCGTGATCGACGTGACCGCGTGGTACTGGCACTTCATGGGGCTGTTGTGGATTTACATCTTCGCGCTGCTCTACTTCGCGAGATAGGGCTTGCCGCTCCGTCGAAAATCATTTCACCACGGAGACACGGAGGACACGGAGTCGTGGCTTCTATCTCAAGGCGGCTGTTACGCTGTATATCGCCTTCTACAACTTCTGTCGCGTACACCAAACACTGCGCGTCACTCCCGCGATGGAATCGGGCCTGACCGATCATGTTTGGTCGATTGCGGAACTATTAACGTGATTCGTGGTAACTCATTAATGCATTTCGGCCCAAACAAGTGAAACCAGACCTTCCCGTCATAGCTGACATCAATGTCGGTAGTTCTGAGGTCATCAACGAGTTGGCCGGTTCGCGTTCGCCAGAACCGCTGAGGGCCTGTGTCGTTTCTTCGCATATACTCTGGCTCTTCCTGTTGCTTATCGCTGGGACTTCCACTTGCAGAGCCACTCTTGTCCTGACCGCGTGCTCCGGGGATGGGGTCGTTGTTGCTGCTGATGGACTCTTGCTTAAACCTGGAGGTTCCCCACCTTCCGTGAAGGGTTGCAAGATAATGCAGGGAACCGATACTTGCTTCTTCTCTATTGTCGGAGTGCGGGATATTCAGAGCATTCATTACGACTTGGTTCCCTTGGCTGCTCACGCCTGCAAGGGAAAGGGAACGCTTATCGAACGAGCCAACTCCTTTGAGAAAACCGCCCTGCCTGAAGTACGGCGTGCTTGGACTCATATCAAAGCGCATGAACCAGCAACGTATGCTCTCATGAACCAATCGGGACAGCCCGCTCACTTCGAGGTGATCTTTTCTGGCGGCCCTCCATTCACTGTAGCAATTGTGCAATACACCGAAGATTCTTCTGGAAATATGGCTATCGACAATAAGGTGGTTGACGTTGGTACTTTCGGGAGTCCAGCTGTTTATCAAAGGATTGGAGCATCTGAAAACGTCCCGATCTACGACAGTCAACATCCTGAGGTAGAAAATCTTCCCGACGTCGATTTCTTGCGCAGCCTTCTTGTTGGAGCAATTCAACTTGAATCCCGGAAACCCAAAAGAATCGGTCAGCCGATAGCTATTCTGCAAATCAACGACTCCGGCGCTAGATGGGTTGAGCAAGGAGCCTGTCCAGATATAAAGCACCACGCTCAAGCAAAATCCAAGAGCAAGAAATGAAACATAATGGGGACGCTCACTCATTCAGTACCCCGCTTTCGGGGAGCAACACACTTTTAGCCCAGTACCTTACCTCCCGTGATCGCACGTAGCACCCTACAAACAGATATAATGAGAGGTTTCGGCAGCCCTTTCTAACCGCATCTGTGGGGTGGGCGCGGGATTATTCTCCCTTCCCACGGACTCTTCCCTGCCGAAAACCTGGGGTCCATGTCGAACGAGAGCATCGTCGTACGCGGAGCGCGCGTCCACAACCTGAAGAACATCGACTTCGAAATTCCGCACAACGCCATGACGGTGGTGACGGGAGTTTCGGGTTCGGGCAAGTCGTCGCTGGCGTTCGACACCGTTTACGCCGAAGGCCAGCGCCGCTACGTGGAGTCGCTTTCGGCCTACGCGCGGCAGTTCCTGGAACGCATCGAGAAGCCGGACGTCGATGTCATCGACGGCATCGCTCCCGCGGTCGCCATCCGGCAGAAGAACACCACGCGCAATCCTCGGTCGACGGTTGCCACGGCAACCGAGATTTACGACTATCTACGATTGCTCTATGCCCGCGTGGGGCGCACCTACTGCCTGAACTGCGGGCAGGAGGTCAAGAAGGACACCGTCGACGAAGTGGCGGAGCGGGTTCTCGCTCTCGGTGAAGGAACACGCGTGCAGGCATTCTTCCCAGTCCAGCCGCCGCCTGAGCCCGCCGAGCCTGAAAAATCGAAGGGCCGGCGCTCCACGAAAAAGAAGGCGCCGAAGCCGGCGGACGACTCCTTGCTGAAAGAGCGCCTGTTTGAGTTGCGCAAGCGGGGCTACAACCGGCTTTATCAGAACGGGCGAGTGGTTGAGTTTTCTACGCCCGAGTCGTTGCTCGACCTCAATTTTGCCGAACCGGTGCTGGTGCTGATCGATCGCATCGCGGTTTCGGCCGAGGTGCGCGCGCGCATTGTGGATGCGGTGGAGCAGGGCTATCGCGAGGCTGGCGAAGTGCTGTTCGAGACTGCTCTGCCTGAAGGCGAAGCTGCGCAGCGATTGCGCTTCTCACAGCGCTTCGAATGCAAGCGGTGCGACCTTCGTTACGAAGAGCCGGAACCACGGCTGTTCTCGTTCAACAACCCATTCGGCGCGTGTCCGCGCTGCCAGGGCTTTGGCAACATCATCGATTTCGATCTAAACCTGGTGGTCCCCAACAAGACGCTTACTCTCGCCGAAGGCGCGATCGAGCCATGGACCAAGCCGAAATACCGGCCGCTGGCGACGGAGATGCGCCGCTACGCGCGCGCCGCAGGCATTCCCCACGACGTGCCGTGGCAGGACCTTACGGCCGAGCAGCAAAATTACATCGTCAATGGTGACGGCAAATTCTGGGGTGTGCGCGGCTTCTTCCAGCACCTGGATCGCAAGAAGTACAAGCTGCACGTGCGGGTCTTCCTCAGCCGGTATCGCGGCTATTCGCTGTGCTCCGATTGCGGAGGCCTGCGGTTGCGACGCGAAGCCCGGCAGGTGAAGATCGGCGGCAAAGACATCTGTCAAGTGTCGGCGATGACGGTCGAAGAGGCCACACATTTCTTCTCGCAGTTGGAGCTGACGCGGCAGGAGGCGGACATCGCTGGCAAGCTGCTGGACGAAATCAACGACCGGCTGCGGTATCTGAACGACGTTGGCCTGGAATATCTGACGCTCGATCGCCTGTCTTCCACGCTATCGGGCGGCGAGGCGCAACGGATTCAGTTGGCAACCTCGCTGGGCTCGCGGCTGGTTGGCACGCTCTACGTACTGGACGAGCCCTCTATCGGGTTGCATCACCGCGACACCAGCCGGCTGATCAAGATCCTGCACGATCTGCGGGACCTGGGAAATACGATCCTGGTGGTGGAGCATGATGCCGAGATTATGCGCTCGGCGGATCGCATTCTTGACCTCGGTCCGGGGGCAGGCGAAAACGGCGGGCACGTGATTGCGGCGGGAACCTACGATGAGATCGTGCGCAATCCCGCTTCCCTCACGGGACGCTACTTGAGCGACGAGCTGCGCATACCGATGCCATCGTCGCGGCGCACCGGTACGGGAGGGCAAATCAAGCTGATTGGTGCGCGGGCGCATAATTTGAAGAAGGTGAACGTCTCCATCCCTCTGGGCATTATGGTGTGCATCACGGGCGTGTCGGGCTCGGGGAAATCGACGCTGGTGCACGATGTGCTCTATAACGCGATAGCTGCGCAGACAGGCCAGGTTACCGGCGGACCACAGGCCGAAGTGGATCGCGTGGAAGGCGTGGAGTGGATCGACGAGGTCGTGCTGGTGGACCAATCGCCGATTGGCCGCACTCCACGGTCAAATCCGGTGACGTACATCAAGGCATTTGACGCTATCCGCGAACTCTTCGCTTCCCTGCCGGAGAGCAAGAAGCATGGTTACGCGGCGGGACATTTTTCCTTCAATATCCCCGGTGGACGTTGCGAAGGGTGCCAGGGCGACGGTACGGTCACGGTGGAAATGCAGTTCCTCGCGGATGTCGAATTGGTTTGCGAAGAATGCAAGGGCACGCGTTATAAGCCGGAAATTCTCGATGTCCGCTATCACGGTAAGAATATCCACGAAGTGTTGAACCTTACCGTCAAGGAAGCCCTACACTTCTTTTCGGGCGTGCCCAAGATTGTGGAAAAACTGCGAGTGCTGGAGGAAGTTGGCCTGGGATATTTGCGCCTTGGCCAGTCGGCGACTACACTCTCCGGCGGCGAAGCGCAACGCATGAAGCTGGCGGCGCACCTTCAACCCAAGCTGCGTGACATTGGCCGGCCGCAGAGCGAGCGCAACAAGCGCCATCCACGCATGCTGTACGTCTTCGATGAACCCACCACTGGCCTGCACTTCGATGACGTCAGCAAGCTGCTGGCGGCCTTCCGCCGATTGATCGAGGCGGGCGGATCGATCCTGGTCATCGAGCATAACCTCGACATCATCAAGACGGCGGACTGGGTGATCGACCTTGGTCCGGAAGGCGGATCGCGCGGTGGCGAAGTTGTGGCGGTAGGAACGCCGGAGACCATCGCCAAGGCTGAGAATTCCTACACCGGCCAGTGGCTGGCGCGCATCTTACCGCCCAACGGGAACCCACAATCGAATGAGCATCCATAGACGCTCGGCGGCGGTTCTTCTCTCCATGGCTCTGACCGTGGCCGCGACTCCCGTCAGTGTCGCCGCACAGGAGAGCAAGCCGACGGTTCGTCACCACCGCGTTGCCGAGGTGGTCCCCGATGACAGTAGCTCGCCTGAAGTGGATCAGGCGGAAACGGCGATGCAGCACCGCGATTTCACCACTGCGGAGTCGCTGTTGCAGAAGGCCATAACCGCGAAGCCTAACGATTATCGCGCATGGTTTGACCTGGGATACGTGTACAACGCCACCCAGCGCGGCACGCAGGCGATCGACGCCTATCGTAAATCGGTTGCGGCGAAGCCGGAGGTCTTCGAATCCAATCTGAACCTGGGCATATTGCTGGCTGGGCAAGGCGACAAGGTTGAAGCTGCAAAGTATCTGAAAGCCGCAATCCAACTGAAGCCCACTGCAAACCCTGAGCAGGGATTGGCGCGCGCATGGCAGTCGCTGGGACGCGTCGAAGAGGACAGCGATCTACCGCAGGCGCTCGCCGCCTATGCGGAAGCAGCCAAGCTCAATCCCAAAGCTGCCCAGCCGCATCTCTCCGCCGGAATTTTACTGGAGAAGCGGAACGAACTCGACGCCGCAGCCCGCGAGTTCCAGTTGGCGGCGGAACTCGATCCGAAGTCGCCGGAAGCCCTTGCAGGTTTGGCGAACGTATCGATGAAGCAAAAGAAGTATGCCGAGGCCGAAGCCGCGCTGCACAAGCTGCTGGCAGCCGATCCGCAGAATAACAACGCGCGCGTCCAACTGGGACGCGTCCTGGCGGCCGAGGGCAAGAGCGCCGACGCCGCCGTGGAACTGCAGCAAGGACTAAAGGCCGATCCCGGGGAGCCTCACGCCGCGCTGGAACTCGGTACGCTCTACGTGCAGGCCGGCAAGGACAGCGAAGCGGAGCAACAATTTCGGGTCGCGGTCCAGAAAATGCCCCAGGACGCCGAGGCGCACTACGCGCTCGGTTCGTTGCTGATGCACGAAAGGAAGTATCCCGAGGCGCAGCAGGAATTGCTGGTTGCCGTCAAACTTAAGCCCGACCTGGCGGACGCCTATGGAAACCTCGCCGTGGTGGCCTCGGAAAACAAGAATTATGAGCTGGCATTGAAGTCGCTCGACTACCGCGCCAAGTTCCTGCCCGAGTCGCCGGCCAGCTACTTCCTGCGGGCCACCTGTTTTGACAACTTGAAGGCGGTGAAGCAGGCGGTGGAATATTATCAACGTTTCCTGGCGGCAGACGCGGGCAAGCTTTCTGACCAGGAATGGCAGGCCCGTCACCGGCTGATAGCGCTTGACCCACGACACGCAGAGAAGTATCAAATGAAGAAGTAGTATGCGGCCACTTTTACGAAGCACAGCGATCGTTTTCCTGCTCACCAGCATGGCGCTGGCAGCAGACGAATCCCTGCCTGCCTTGAAGGCCCGCGCCGCTGCCGCCCGCGGCGGCGAACAAGCCAAGCTCTGCCTCGAATACGCTCATCGCTTACTGGAAGACGCCAATGCTCTGTTCACCAACGGCGATGTCGAAAAGGCCCAGCGCGAAGTTGGTGAAGTTATGGAGTATGGCCGTAATGCAGCCGACGCGGCGTCCTCTTCAGGGAAACATCTGAAGCAAACCGAGATTGACTTGCGCAAGCTCGCCAAACGTATGAAGGATATTGCTGCAACACTGGCTGTGGAGGACCGCCCTCCGCTAGAGAAAGCGGTGGAGGACCTCGAACAAATCCGCTCTGACCTGCTGGCCAGAATGTTCGGGCCACAAGCCGAACCGAAGGGGAGACCGTGATGCAGCGTAGGACCCAGTGGCTCGTCGGGCTCATGTTCCTAGTTTGTTCTCTTGCCCAATCCGGACTGACCCAAACCCGTGATCGGGATCCGCTCAACGACAAGGAAATTGACCAGATGCGCGAGGCCGCGGACTATCCTGACAAGCGCCTGGAGTTGATGATCAACTTTGCACGCGCGCGCATGGCGTCGATCGATCAATTACGGGCCAACCCGAAGAGCGCGAAAGACCGCCCCATGCAGATACACGATCTGCTGCAAGATTTTTCTTCACTGATGGATGAAATCGACGATAACGTGGACATGTATGCCTCGCACAAGACCGATATGCGCAAGGGCTTGAGCTTGCTGATTGAGGCCGACAGCGAATGGGCCCTCAAGTTGCGTGGCCTGAAAGACCAGTCTCCTCCGGAAGAGTTGGAGCAATACTCCTTCGTACTGGCCAACGCTCGCGATGCCGTAAGCGACAGCACCGATACAACGCGCAAGGAGCTTCAGGAGCAGAATGAACTGGCCAAGGAAAAGAAACTGAACAAGATCTATTCGGAGCGGCCCGACTAGTCTTGCGCGCTGCGAACTCCGTGCTACGTTAGTAACACTTTGTTCCCAAATCTTCAGGAGATTTTTCAGAGAACCTACCGCGAGCTACGGCCACGTGCGCCGCTGCCGGAGTTTCGTATCGAGTTCTATCCTTTCGCCAATGTGAACAGCACGATTCGGGTGCGCGAGACCATAGTGCACGCACGGATCTCCGACCTGCTGGAGGGCGCGCCCACCACCGTTCTGGAGGCGATCGCTCACATCCTGCTGGCCAAAATCTATCGCAAGCCCATCGCAGCCCTGCACTCGACGCGCTATCGCCGCTACGTGCTCAGCCACGACATTAGCGCTAAGGCGCAGCTGGTGCGGCAACTGCGGGGGCGAAAACGGATCGAGTCCGCACAAGGAGAGGTCTATGACCTGGACCAGATCTTCGAAGAACTCAACCAGCGCTTCTTTCACGGTTTACTGGCTCGGCCTCGGATGACATGGAGCCAATCTCACGCCCGCAGAAGCCTTGCCCATTACGATCCTGCGCACAACGCCATCGTGGTCAGCCGTGCCTTCGACCACCAGCGCGCGCCGCGTTACGCCGTCGAGTACATCGTCTATCACGAAATGCTCCATCTGAAGCATCCCGTAAAGCTGCGCGGCAGCCGCCGCTGCGTCCATGGGCCGGAGTTTCGCGCCGAAGAAAAGCTCTTCCCGGAGTCAGAGCGCGCCAAGGCGTTTCTGAAGCGGCTCTGAACTGACCGCCGCCATGCCGTTGCGGCACTGAGGCGCCACTCTATCCGAGCCGCCGATGCTCGTCTTCGTCCTCTTGCTCTTCTCGGTTCTTAGGGTCTGCCTGCGCATGTGTGTCGCTTGGATTACGTCCCAAATTGCTAAGGCGTAACCCACCATTGTTTACTGTGCCCACTTTACTTGTGACGAATCTCGCGACTACAGGCGAGCCACAATGCAAGCCGCTGATAGACGCGAATTTACCCGCTCCCTATAATGAACAGATAGCTTGCGTATCCTTTTGCAATCCAGTAACCAGCTGGCGGGAGATATAGGGAGTGCCGCTCGATCTGAAATCCACGCTGAATCTGCCCAAGACCGACTTTTCCATGAGGGCCAACCTGCCCCGGAACGAGCCCATAATGCTCGACCGGTGGGAGAAAATGCGGATTTACGACCGCATCCGCGAGGCGCATAAGGGGCAGCCCATTTACGTGATGCACGACGGACCACCTTATGCCAACGGTCCCATTCACCTGGGTACGGCGCTCAACAAGACGCTGAAAGACTTCGTAGTGAAGTCGCGCAGCATGAGCGGTTTCGACGCGCCGTACGTGCCCGGATGGGACTGCCATGGACTTCCTATCGAGATCAAAGTGGACGATCTGCTGGGGCGCAAGAAGCTCGACATGGACCCGCTGGCGGTGCGCGAGGAGTGCCGTAAGTACGCGCAGAAATATCTCGATTTGCAGCGTTCGCAGTTCAAGCGAATCGGCGTCTTTGGTCGCTGGGACAAGCCTTACTCGACGATGGACCCGAGCTACGAGAGCGTCGTCATTGAGACGTTCTACTCGTGCTATCAGCAGGGGCTGGTGTACAAGGGCCTGAAGTCGGTGTACTGGTGCGTTTACGACAAGACTGCGTTGGCCGAGGCGGAAGTCGAATACGAGATGCACACCAGCCCCAGTATCTGGGTGCGGTATCCGCTGACCAGCGATCCCGCAAAGATTGACGCCGCGCTGGCCGGCAAGAAGAATGTCGCGACCATCATCTGGACAACCACCCCGTGGACCCTGCCTGCCTCGATGGCGGTGACCTTCGCCCCCGAAGCGGAATATGTCGCGCTCGATACTGGCGAATGGATCTACATCGTGGCCAGAGATCTGGCACAGCAGGCGATCGAGAAATGCAATCTTGGCGAGGCGAAGGAAATGGCCTCGTTCCCTGGCGCGAAGCTGGAGTACGCGACCTTCGCTCATCCGTTCTTGGAGCGGACCGTCCTCGGCGTGCTGGGCGACTACGTCACCATGGACACCGGAACAGGCGCCGTCCACACCGCGCCCGCGCACGGCGCGGACGACTTCGTCACCGGCGTTAAGTACGGCCTTGATTTGCATTGCGACGTGGACGAAGGAGGCATCCTGCGCGACGGGTTGCCGGAGTACAAGAACCAGCAGGTCTTCAAGGCCAATCCCCTGATCGTGGATCTGCTAAAGAGCCGGGGTGTGTTGCTGGGTCTCGAAAAAATCGAACACTCCTATCCGCACTGCTGGCGCTGCCACCACCCGGTGATCTTTCGCGCCACCGAGCAATGGTTCA
>PLQW01000288.1 GCA_003160215.1 Acidobacteriaceae bacterium | reverse complement strand
TACTTCAGGTAATAGGCGTGCTCCCAGACGTCGTTGCCCATGATGGGAGAGAAATCCTGGCTGAGCGGGCTATCCTGATTGGGCGTGGCCATAACATGCAGTTTGCCGCCGCGGTCGCGCACCAGCCATGTCCAGCCGCTGCCGAACTGCTTGAGGCCGGCATCGTTGAACTTTTCCTTGAAGCTGTTGAAATCGCCGAAGGTATTCTTGATGGCATCGGCGATAGCGCCGCTGGGCTCTCCCCCGGCGTTCGGGCCCATGATGGTCCAAAACATGGAGTGGTTCACATGCCCACCAGCATTGTTGCGCACCGCGGCACGAATCGCTTCTGGCACGTTCGCCAGGCTCTTGACCAGTTCTTCGGCGCTCAATTTTTGCAGCTCCGGAGCCTTCTCCAGCGCGGCATTCAGGTTGGTTACGTAGGCAACATGATGCTTGTCATGGTGCAGGTGCATGGTTTGCGTGTCAATGTAAGGCTCTAGGGCAGAATAGTCGTAGGGCAGCGCGGGAACTTCGTGTGCCATTCTGTTCTTTCCTCCAGTTGGCGGTTGATGCAAGGGAACGAAAAGTGGTTTCAAAACTCCGGGCGAAGCGCGATACCTCACCCCGAGATCATTATAGTT
This sequence comes from Acidobacteriaceae bacterium, assembly GCA_003160215.1. GTDB lineage: Bacteria > Acidobacteriota > Terriglobia > Terriglobales > Acidobacteriaceae > Bog-257. Next base: position 36,576 of record PLQW01000288.1, on the reverse strand, counting down.
GTTCGCGAAGACTTTGGCTGTCCGCCGGAAGCGAAGAGCCAAGAGCGAATAGCGAACAGCGGCTTACCTATACTTCTCCGCCGAGGTGCGCTCTTCCGGGGTCATCTGTTGCCAAAGCAGATCGCGGTTCTGCTGTGCCCATTCGCTGTTGGGATTGGCAACCAGGGCTGAACTCAGCCAGCGATAGGCTTCCACGCGGTTGCGTTGCACGCAAGTTCCCGAGCTATACATCGAAGCCAGCCGGTTGCGGGCCAACGCGTTTTCCTTTGTGGCCGCAGTCTTCAACAGCACCACGGCCTGTTCGCAACTGCGCGGCACGCCGTCGCCTTTGACGTACATGTCGGCGAGCCGGACCGGCGCAGCGGGGTTGCCTTTGGCGGTCGCCTTCCACAGCCATACCGCTTCCGCTGCCGAGTCACTGGCGTTGTTGGCCTTGGCCATCTCCTCGGCGCCAGGAATTGTTTTCTTAGCGACCGCTTCCTCGCTATCGTCCGCGACTGCCGGCGACGGCTTCGCCTTGTCAGGCGTGGGTGCTGCGGCCGACCCGGGCGGTTGTGACCCAGTCAATTTCGATTTGTCCACGGGGAGCGCTGTGGGCACGGTTTTCGTCGCGGCCGCATTCTGCCCAGCAGGAGTTCGCGTCGCATTCAGCGCCGGACTTTGCAGCGGTGCGGCGGTGGACTGTCCGGCTGCTGGCTGATTTCCAATGGGCGCAGGCGTGGCGGGTACAGAGCGCGCGAGCGGTGCCGTTGCGGCAGTTGTATTCGGAACGTTTGCTGCACCTTTTGCTGCGGCAGAAGTCGCGGTGTTCGCGGGTGGATTTTGCGTCGGCGGATTGGACGGTGGTTCGACCTGCATCTCGGGCTTGGAAGCGGAGGCAGAAGGAGTGACAGGCGACGCGGATTCGGCGCTGGCGCTCTCTGCCGGCTTGCCGTGAGTCAGGTTCCACATCTTCATCTTGATGACTTCGATGGGGCCGTTGTTCGTATGGCGCACTTGTGCCCGCCACTCCAGCGCTCCCAGAAAGCCGACTACCAGGACCACGGCTGCGGCCAGCCAGATCTGCCATCTCCCGCGCGCAGGTTCCTCGACACCGAGCTCGTTACCGGTCTCGGCTACCTGCGGCACATCGTTCAGTCCCAGGAAGGATGGAACGGCGGTGGGCGTCGCAGCGACTTCTGGCTTAGGCGGCGGGGACGGTTCGTTGAGATCCAGGTAGCGTGGGCGGTCATTTCGCTCTTCCGCCTCGCTATCGACTTCCAATCCCAGCCGCTCTTGTACATCATCCGTGGAGGGAGGAGGCGTCGCTTCGGCTGGGGCGATCTCCGTCTCCACGGGCGTGATGGGGGTGGCATTCGACACAGCGGGAAGCTCGGGCTCTAATACCGTAGTTTCCCCTCGCATGGTGATTTCTTCCGGATCGCTGGGCGGCACGTAGTGGAAATTCCGAACGTACTCCTGCAATGGGATTTCCGGCACCAAGTCGAAGTGCGGAGGCGCAGCCTTCGAACGTTGCGCGCCGGGCCCCGTATCTCGGGAGGGCGGGGTGAGGTTGCCGGATCGCGGAGGCTCGCTGTGCCGAGACTCGCCCGGGCCCGGCATCTGGCTCGGCAGGTCAGTACGGTTTGACGAAGTCTCAGATAGGTTGCGCTGGTCGCGGGTGTATGGGCGAGGCTCAACATCGACTCTGGCGTGGGCTGGCGGCGCAGCGGAGGCGCGGGGCTCGATAGGGCTGGCGTTTTCCGCCAGGGCCCGGGTGAGGCTGGCCGTGCTCTGCGCACCTGGAGCGGTCAGCGGCCGGTGAGGCAGCGGAGTGCCACACATCCCGCAAAAGCGATTGCCAGCCTGGTTCTCATATCCACAAGTGCTGCAGACCACGACGCCTCCTGTTAGCCGAGAACATCCTAAATGATATGACTTTTCAAGGTCAGATGAGCGCACCAAGGCAAGGGTGGCATGCATTCGGATCAGCCGGAGAAGCTATCGCTGAAGCGACCACCAACTCAGCCGCCGATTGTCACCCAGCTCGCGGACCGACTGCCTGCAAATGGCATAGCACAGCCGCAAAAAGCAATCGGCGATTTGCCCGGTTCCCCCTCTGCTATTGGCGTTTCCACTACTCGGTACCGCGCGGGTCAACACCGGGTCTATGGTGAAACCGATGGGTGGGCCCTACAATAACTTGCATTACGCAGCTCTTGCCAGTATGCCGCAAGGCGAAGAATTGGCGAATACACGAGCAGTTCGATGCTAACGTTAGACCACCCGGGAGAACCTGCCATCGGCAGCCACGCCAAAGCGAGCCGGACCAAGCCAACATCATCGCAGGGGTCGCACTCGCAGCCTACCATAGCCACAACCAAAGGAGGAGCCATGTTGGCCGACGCGCGCGAAGTGATGAACATACGGCAGGCATCGCAGTATTTGGGAGTTTCGCCCGACACGCTCTACAAGTACGTCTCCGAGGAAATGATTCCGGCGTTCAAGCTCGGCAACCGCTGGAAGTTCAAGAAGAGCGTCCTTGACAGTTGGATGGAGAACCAGAGCTTTCGCAGCGAGGGGTTCCGGCCGCGCAAACTGGGCAAGCCCGCCCGTGCCATGGCGGGAGCCGATTAATTCGGGATAGTCAACTCCCTCTGCCGTGGACTACTCTTCTGCCATGCCCGAGAGCCTGATCGAAACCGAGCGCGAAAGTCCTAAGAGGCGCGTCCTGCACGCCCTTCTCAAGGGCCTGGCGTTTGTTCCGAACTTGGTGTTCGCAGCCATCGTTGGCTCGCTCTTGGCCGCTCCGATCAGCCTTCTGCTCTTCCATATCTTTCCCTCCCGCATTGCCGCCTATGTCCAGGATGTGACGACGTTACTGCCTGCGTTCGGCTTGGGATACTCCGTCGCGCGCAAGTTCCATCATTCTGTCGCGCGCTGGATTTGGGTTCCGGCGATTGCGCTGTGGCTGCTAGTTGTCCTACCCGATGTGGCAAGCTATACCGGCCAGAGCTGTGATCTGTCCCGATCGCAGTACTTTCTGCACGAATTCGTTTTCGACATCCGCACGAATTGCGATGCAGGACTGGCTTGGCCTTTGTACACACTGCCGACGCTCTGTTGCATCGGCTATTCGCTGGGCGCTAAGTGCGCGCGCGTCGCCACCCGCCTCAACCCGAATAACACCAAAGAGCCGCCGCTGCTATAGCGCTTATTTCCAAAATTTACACAACTTTCCGGTGGCCTGCTTCATCTACAACCATCAGAGTTAGAAGTCCAAGAGTTGGGGTGGTCCGATGCGCAACTGCTTGAAATTCACGCTGTCCTTTCTGCTCCTCTTCGGTTTGTTAATTCTGTGTTGGGGAGTGGTGACCGCTTCCTCGTTCCGTTCCTCGTCACCGCATGTCACCGCCGCAGCGTCAGCGCCATCCCCGCCGCAAGGTCCGGGACTATCAACTCTGACATATCCCACGGATGTACTTACCTATCACTACGACATGTCCCGTCAAGGCGTGACGTCCCAGGAAACGATCCTGACGCCCTCCAATGTTAATTCCAGCTCCTTCGGAAAGGTCAGCTTCTTCTCAGTTGATGGCAAAGTCGACGCACAGCCTCTGTACCTGAACACCCAAACCGATACCATCAGCGGTGTTCGTGACAGCACGGTGTTCGTGGCCACCGAGCATGACAGCGTCTACGCCTTCGGTGCCAACAGCGGCACGCAGTTTTGGAGAGTTTCAGCGCTCGGCCAGGGCGAGACCACCAGCGACAACCACGGTTGCGGCCAGATTTCACCGGAAATCGGAATCACCGGCACCCCGGTGATCGACCGCCAGCAAGGACCGTCCGGCGCCATCTACTTCGTGGCCATGTCGAAAGACTCGTCGGGCCACTATCATCAGCGTCTCCATGCCTTGGACCTTAGAACCGGAGCAGAGCTGTTTGGTGGTCCCACGGAGATTATGGCAACCTATCCCGGCAGCGGCGACGGCAGCCAGGGAGGACAGGTCATCTTCGCCCCGGGACAATATGCCGAACGCACCGGCCTGCTGGAGCTAGGCGGGACGATTTACATCGCCTTCACCTCGCACTGCGACCAGCGTCCGTACACGGGGTGGGTGATGGGCTACAATTCGCAGACCTTGGCGCAGACGTCGGTGCTGGACGTCACCCCCAACGGCAACGAGGGCGCAATCTGGATGGCTGGCGCCGGGTTGGCTGCCGATAGCCAGGCCCTCTATTTTCTCGACGGCAACGGCACGTTCGATACGACGCTCAACGCCCAGGGATTTCCCGTGAATGGCGATTATGGCAATGCCTTCATGAAGATCTCTGTCACCGGTCAGCTCGCCGTCGCCGACTACTTCACCATGTACAACACGGTGCAGGAGTCCGGCAGCGATGAAGACCTAGGCTCGGGCGGAGCGATGATATTGCCCGATCTCATGGATGGCCAAGGGCATGTGCACCACTTAGCCGTGGGAGCAGGAAAGGACAGTAACATCTACGTGGTCGACCGCGACAACATGGGAAAATTCAATCCCAATAACGATAGCGCCATCTACCAGGAGATCGATGGAGTGCTTCCCGGGGGCGTGTGGGCCATGCCTGCCTACTTCAACAACACCGTCTATTACGGTTCGGTGGGAAGCCCGCTTAAAGCGTTCAGCATTACGAACGCCAAACTCTCCACCTCTCCAACCGGACAAACGGCAACGTCGTTCACCTATCCCGGGACCACACCTAGCGTATCCGCCAATGGAATTACGAACGGAATCGTCTGGGCGGTCGAGAATACAAGCCCGGCCGTGTTGCACGCCTACGACGCCACCAATCTTTCGCATGAGCTGTACAACAGCAACCAGGCCGGATCGCGGGACCAGTTTGGGCCCGGCAACAAATTCATCACTCCCATCGTCGTGAACGGCAAAGTGTTCGTCGGCACCCAGAATGGAGTGGCGGTGTTCGGACTTCTGCAGTAGTTCTTATCTCGGAAAAGCAGGTCCCTCCACTCGAACTGAAGTCCTCGGTCGGGATGACAAAAATGAAGCGCTGGGGCGCGCAGCGGAGGATCCGCACTCCCCGAACATCGCTTTTTTCAGCAGCCGCTGTATCCGGCGACAGGCTTGTTTTTCGGACTTTTCCCGCAACCTCTTAAGCCGTACACGTTTTTGCCGATTTACCTCTCAGACTCCACCTTCGAGTGGACGGGAGGTTTTATGCGCTACATCCTCTGCGCGGCCCTGTTCTGTAGTTTGCTCGGCGCTCAAGACAACCCAGCCGTCTCGCCCCCTTCACCTCGTGGGGACGGGATGTTCTATGTCAACGGGATTGACTATCATTTCATCTCGTTAACGAACTACACCGTGGTCGTCGCAGCGCACTCCGTAGTCAATCGCAAGTTTCTCGGTGTGAAGGTGCGCATCCTGAATAACGGCCAGCATTCGGTGACGGTGCGGCCGGAAGATGTGCGGGTCGAGGACGCGGTTGCGGGCCGCGATCTGGAGGGAATCTCCGGAGCGGAACTGGCGAAGAGAATGCGCCGTCCCTACAACTGGTCGCGCTTTGCGGTGAACACGGCAAGCGGACGGGCCCCTGACGCAGCCGACGACCCGGAAACGATCGATCCTCAACACAGCGATATCATGCGCGCCATGCAGCAGATGGCGAGTCAGATGGCAAACGCGCCGCCCGTGCTATCTACGCTGTCCATCACAGAGGCCACCGGACAGCCGGACTCGGGCATCGCGCCCGGCGCCACGATCTCCGACGAGGTGTCCTACCTGCGCAGGAAGGAAGGCTCCCGGCCTGATGTACTGATGCAGCTTCAGCGGCAGATTTCGCCCGATTACCTGGAGCGAACGTCGTTCCTGGCCAACACCATTCCACCTCGAGCCGATCTGGAAGGCGTCTTCTATTACCCGATGGGCAAGCTGGCACGCGGTCCCACTGCCCCGAAGAAGGCGGCGCAAACCCGAATGGTGCGCGTGACCGTGCCGGTTGGCGATGAGAAGTTTCAATTTATGTTTGCGGTGGAATAACGGGGAGGACGCCAATCATTATCCCGATGGCCCACTATAATGGTTAGCATCATGCGTAACCTTGCGGCGTGTTGCGTCCTCGTACTCTTCGCCTTGGCCACTGTTTTCACTGCGCGTGGGCAAAGCTCCGCCGCGAACCAGCAGCCCGGACTGGTCATCGCCGCACAGGCTACGTCGAGCGCCATTCTGGGAAGCAATTTCAGCTTTCCTTTGGTCGCCACCGGAGGATCCGCTCCCTACTCGTGGCGTCTTGTCGACGGACAGCTTCCTCCCGGTCTTAAGCTGCACGCGCACTCTGGAGCGATCTCCGGCGTGCCGGCGGCTGCGGGCGAGTATCGCTTTACGGCCGCGGTAGCCGACTCCAGCGTGCCTTCGTTACAGGCGCAGCGCGCCATGACCATCACCGTGATTGCCGGGCTGACTATCGACTGGAAGCAATCTCCAAAAGTGCAGGGCACCACGCTCTCCGGATCAGTGGTGGTCACAAATCAAACCGGGCAGGATTTTGATCTCACTGTCGTCGTGGTTGCGGTGAATAGCATTGGCAGAGCGACGACACTGGGATATCAACACTTCACGCTTGCGGCGGAGAAGTCCAGCCTGGTGATCCCGTTTGGTTCGTCTCCCGGGCCTGGTAGCTACGTGGTCCATGCCGATGCCATCGCCCATCATCCCAGCGGCCACCATATTTACCGCGCTCGCAAACAATCTTCAGAGCCGTTATCGATAACCCAGAATTAAATGGTGAAACATGGCCGCTATTATTGGCTGCCGTTGGCGGAGAGCCATCTGGGGAAACTACGCGAGCCGGAAAATCAATCCAGAACCAAAATGGGCCGGCGGGCCGTCTGACAAGAGCGGATGAGGAACTAGCTTATCCAAATGCCGCAAAGGGTTGCATCCAAGCGTAGGACCATAAGCGGAACTCTATCACTCTATGAGTGATTCACTACCCGCTACTTTGGAGGGGAGATTGCCACATCATTAGCAGGCGTTGCTTGCTGCGTTAGTTTGCACTTCGGATAGTTGCGGCTAGGCAGCGCCACACAGCTCAGAATGGACTTGGAGAGTCACAATATGTATAGAAAATGGTCGCCACTTTTGTTGTTTGTATGCCTCGTTTCGCTGACGGCACTAGGTTTCGGTTCGCAAACGCCAGTGATCCTGGGTAATAGCGACACGGGTCAGATGCTGTTCACCAATACCGGTCCCAATAGTGCGGACATGTCCTTCACCGGGACATGCGGTGCAACCCCGGATTGTCTATCCGGTTTTGGATACTATGGATCGAACGTTGGCAACTACTCCATGTGGTTCGCCGGCGGCGGGAGCGGCCATCTGGCGCTTGGTTCCCCTACGAGTGGTGTCTATCCGCTTAGCATGGGCGGCAACACCATTGATTTTACTTTCAGTTACGGAACCAGCTTTCTCGACGGTACCGTCACTCTGTTTAACGTGACGGATGGATCTAATGCCCCACGATTCCTCGGTGGCCTGGACATCACCAGCAGCAATATCCCTGGGTTCGTCGACGGTGGATACGCGAATTTGGATTTCAACGCCTACCTGGGAAACAATCCGAGGATCGACCAGGTCTTCTCGGGACAAGCGCATTCCACCGAGGGTCCTCTCTCGTCTGGAGAATTGGTGCCGGCCTCAACTCCGGAACCCAGTAGCTTGGCGCTGTTTGGCTCCGGAGTCCTGGGACTCGCGGGTTTACTACGCCGCAAACTGAACCGCTGATTCCAACTCGTCCCCCTGGGTTGTGAAAGCCGGAGCCCAAAGCCCCGGCTTTTTTGTGGTGGGTTGGCGTCCAAGAAAAGTCGCTCCACGCCCGGCGGTAATGGTTTTGAGAGCTTCGGCCGAATCCGCACCCCGGCGCCAACTGGAATTTGGGCTAGATGGGAGACCATGTTACCTATCTGACGATGTACAGGCACACGCGCCATTTTCCATCTTTATCCAACATGGGAGTGACGGTTTCGATTGCAGAACTCTTATGCTCGAAGCTGCTCTCATACTCAAGGACGACATACTGCCCATCAGGCGCTCCTGGGAGCTGTGTCGTGTACTCTGCCGATCTCAGCTTTCTGGAAATCAGGGCGCCCAACGGTGCACGATTGCGCAATAACACTTCTTGCCACTGGTCCCTTGCAACATTGGCTTTGAGTACGTTTCCGGTGTCGTCCCAACTCTGAGCATAATTGCCGGAGTCCACCAACTTTAACCAGTTGCTGGCAGCTCCCTCGGCTAGTGTCTTCTTGTCCTGTGAACAGGCGCTTATCCACAGTACTAAGAAACTAAGGCCAAGTAGACAAAACAATCGTCTTTTCATGAGATGGCTCCAATTCAATGCAGGCGATCGGTTCCTCCCCCTCAAAACTGTTACTCAATGCTTCCAGCGCTTAAGCTAGATGATTCCCCTGTTTCGGTAACAGAAGGCAGCAAGCTTTGAGCTGCCATCATGATGGCTTTAGCCACTGAGGGACTTCGGTGTTGAGACGAAGTGCGAATTCCCTCAGGGGCTGAAGCCCAACTCTCCACGCACACCCAACGGCACGGCTGAAGCCATGCCCCTTCAAAGTGTGAGTTCCTCGCGAATAATCCAAGTTGAAAGATGTCGCTTTTCCTTCTCTCCTATTGACCATTCGCGGCACTGCGCGCCAAGCCCCTATCGGTATGCAAAGAGCATCGCATAGAGGATCCAGACAACGACGATGAAGCCAGTGCCTAGCGCAATCCACGCAAACACCCGGATCGTCTTGACCACGATGGCAGGCTGCGGTTCTTCCAGGTGCTGTTCCAGTTCACCGGAGGCAACTAGTGCGGCATACTCCCGAGGTTTGTCGCGCTTCAATTCAGCCAAAGGCATATGGCCGGTGAAAATGGTAGTGTCCATGGGAAACTTCTCCGGCCGAAGATGGGTGTTGAAAAAATGCACGGTGAAAATGAAGCCCGTAGCCAGCAGGGCCTCGTCGCTGTGGATGATGGTGGCCACGTTGATGAACGAGCCCGGCAGAAACCGGGTGAAGAAGACAGGAAACCAAAGCGTCAGCCCGGTGGAGCCGATGACCACAATCCCCCAAAACACGGCAAAGTAATCGAACTTCTCCCAATAGGTCCAGCGCCCGTACTCCGGCCGTGGCCCACGGCCGACAAACCACTTCATTGTGCCTACGAACTCCTGTCCGTCCCGCTTGGTGGGCAGCAGCGTGTTTGGCCCGAACAGGACTGCCTTCCAAGTCGCTTGGTTGCGGCGCTTCTGCTTGAACAGTCCGATCACGTGTGCCGTGAAAGTGCCGAACATGACAATGGCCGCAAAGCGGTGGACATATCCCGCGGTCTCGAACCCGCCCAGCAGGCGCGAGAACTTCGCCGCCCAGGGAGTATAGGAGAACTTCAAGGAAAGCCCCGTGACCGCCAGGGTAAGGAAGCTGACGATCATGCAGGCGTGTAGCACGCGATAGAGGTGGGCGAAGCGGACGAACTCGCGCCGGTCAACTACCCGGATTACTTTCGACCCAACTTCGGCGAGCGGCGCCTCATGTGCCGTTACTGCTCCCGCATCGTCGTTCACCGTCGTTGCGAGTTGCGGTTCACTGTGGGGCATCGTCGCCATCCTTCGCTTCGGAAGCTGTCTTGCCAGAGTGCTTTTCGGCTTCCGCTTCTACCGCTTCCGCCGCGCGCAGTTCTCGCCGCATCTGCAAGGCACGCGGGAACCACAGCAGGGTGTGGATGCCGCTCACGGTAAACGTGCCGACCAGCAGCGCCGTCATCCCCCAGAACGTGTAGTAGAGGAACGGAAACTTCTTGGGATCGTGGTGGGTGGCGTGCGTGAGATATCCGGCGAAGCGCCGGGTCGCACCCGAGTGGCACTTCTGGCAGGTCGCAACCACGTTGGCGCGGCTCAGGTGCGACCGTGGATCGGTGACCTTCTGAATGTCGTGAGCGCCGTGGCAGTCATAGCACTTCGCGGTCTTGGTGTAGCCGAGTTTGGAAACCTTGCCGTGATAGGTATCGAAGTAAGCCTTGGCAATTTCTCCGTGGCAACGCCCGCAGGTGTTCATGATGTCGAGCTTGAATCCATCCTCGTCGGTGCGCCGAATGGAGTGGGCGCTGTGGCAGTCGTTGCAAACCGGTAGCGGCTTGTCGGTTTTGGTCTGCTTTGTCGAATGGACGCTCTCGACAAACTGCTCTTCGATGCCGTGATGGCAAGTGCCGCAGGTCGCCGGTACGTTCTTCGGATTCACCGTCGATTCCGGATCGGAAGCCGGCAGCTCGCGGTGCGCAGTGTGGCAACTGGTGCAAGTGGCGGTCACCGTCAGCCCGCTCTTCAGCAGGCCCTTGCCGTGGATGCTCTCGGTATATCGAGGGATAATCTGGTGCTCCGTACCCGTATAGAGCAGGGCGGCCTTCTGCCCTTCGCGGTGGCACTTGGCGCAAAGATCGGGCACGTTGGTCGGGAAGGTGAGCGATTCCGGATTGTGCTTGCCCAGAACGTGGTGCGAGCCGTGGCAGTCCTTGCAGAACGGTGCGTTGGTGTCGCCCTTGGCATGCATCTGGCCGTGCGTACTGCGCTGGTATTGCTGTCCCACTTCCGCATGGCAGGCGGTGCAATCAACCGGGTGGGTGATGGTTTCGCAGGGACGCACCCGCGAGGCGTTCACTTCCGAGTGACACTGGCTGCAGGCCACCTTCACGTGACGTGAGCCGGCCACTTCAGCGACGCGCACCAGCATGGAACGGCCATCCGCGGACTTGAGGCTGGCATTGTCGTGGCAGCGCATGCAATCGGCGTCAGCCATCCCCTGGGAGTAGAAAACGTTTCGCACTTTGTGCGGCTGGTGGCAATCGACGCAGGCGGGAAGAGTGTTGGCTTGTTTTTCCCAAAGCTCCCCGCGAATGGTCTTGCGGTGCACCAGTTCGATGTTGGCGTGGCACTTGGTGCACGTGGCGGCAATATTGCGCCGGGCGATGGACGAGTTGGGATCCGTATGGGGCAGGATCGAGTGCGCCGTGTGGCACGAGGCGCAGTTGGCCGCCACGATCAGCCCTTTCTTCAGCAAGGCCTCGCCGTGGATGCTCTCGGAATAGTTCTCCAGGATGTCATGCTCTGGGATGTTGCGGCTCGTCTGGACGGGCGTGCCCTCGCGGTGGCATTGCCCACAGAGGAAGGGAACTTTCATCGCCGCCACCGACGAACGCGGATCCTTCACCGGCAGGATGTCGTGATTGCCGTGGCAGTTCACGCAGCGTGGCGCCAGAGCATCGCCACGCGCGACCGCCTTGCCGTGCAACGATTTTGCATATTGTTGCGCCTCGTCGCCGTGGCACGAGCCGCAGTTGACCTTCGCCAGTGGAGTGGAGTGCGGCAAGTCCTTGCCTTCCAGGTCGGCGTGGCAGGAGGTGCATTGCAGCGACCCATGGATGGAACTGGCGAACTTCTTCTGGTCCACGAAGAGCGAGACTGTCCGTCCGCCGCGCTTGGTGGTCATGGTCTTGTCGCTGTGGCACGCCAGGCAGTCGTCGCTGGTAGGCGAGGTTGCAGAACAGGGGGTTATAAACGATACCGATAACAAGAACAGCGTCACCAATAGCGGTAGCTTGCTACAAAGAGACCGGCGGCGTAGCCCCAAGCTTCGGGCAGAACGACAGATGGCAATATCGCGGGAGACTGGCATGCTTATCAAGCACGATTCCAAATCTGGAGAACATCTGGCTGTGACCCGCTGCACCGTTCGATGTGATTGGGGTCACGCCTACGAGAGAATCTGCTGAAAAACTCGAAACCCGCGGAGAGTCGGCCTTCCAAGCCGGCATTGCAGCGCGGATTTTCTTTTTGAGCTCGCAAACGCCTAACCAGAGACTTCGTCCATATTGAGGTGATTGAGCTTAAGAGCCTTGGCGTGCGGCCTGCCGGGCAATGATTCCTGTCCTCTTTTCGCTGGTTCGGCGCTTCCCTAATCCTGCCACCATCAGGGAATTTAACTCCCTGATACGCCCCCGATAATTCCCTGTTCGATTCAACGCTAAAACTGGCTATTGGGACGAGGAGTTACGCCNNAAACGCGCCGCGCCCCCCGGAGCGCCCGACGATGGGGTACAACCCCCGCAGCTTGAGCCATCGAAACCTATCAGGAAGCGGTGCAAAGCTACCAGGAAAGACGGTATAGCTTGCACCGCTTGGGCTATGCCGGGGGCCCCTGCCACTTCCATGCCAACCCTGACAAAGCCAGCGAGTTGGGCCAACGCGGAGGCAAGAGTAGTCGGCAGTCTCTGCCGTCCGGCTCGGACGCGACCGCAGTTGCAGATCGGCCGGTGAAGACCGTAGAGGATGTCACCGAGCTACTGGCCAAGACGATTCAGGGTGTTTGCTCTGGCTCGATAGACTCTCGAATCGCAAACACCGTGGGGTATCTCGCCGCTGGAATGTTGAAAGCACTCCAGCAGGGCGCCAGTAAAGGCTGGCTCCGCGTTTTTTTCAGCAGCCTCTAAAAGCGTTCGCGGCGCCCGCTTCGGATGACAGATTTATGAACGAGCTTCAGGAAGATTATTCGATGAAGGTCAATCGGTGGATTGCATCGTGGCCGGGCAGCCTATATCTCCCGGTAGTTCAGCAGGCCGACGCCGATGAGCGCGAAGCAGACCGGCCATATCCATGCGGGAATAGCGCGATCTTCGGGAGGGAGGCGGATCTCCAGCCAGCGCGCCCAGCCGGAGAGCACCGCCAAAATTCCCAAGGGGACATGGCTCATCTCCGCCAGGAATTCCTCCTGAACATTGGTGAGTGAGTGGGAGTGGGTCAGGAGCAAGGCACCGCCGGCAGCGCAAAGCAGTGGGAAAACCAGCGCCAGCGGGCCACCGCTGGAGGGACGCCGGCGGACGCGCAATTCAAAGATGGCGAAGGCGATGCAGAGCAGGGCAGCCATGCGATGCTGAAACACTTCTGTTTTCGTCCAGCTTATCCAAAAGCCTTGCGGCCCCAGGGGCCAGCATTCCGGATCGCCGCGCACGAAAATGAAGATAGCGATTCCGATCAGCACCAGCGGCCAATATTCGGCCCACTTCGCGTGGCCCGTTCTCGCCAGCAGGGCAAGCAGACCCATGGCCAGAACCAGCACGCCCATCCAGTGATGGTTGTATTCCGACCACCCGATGTCTGCCACTTCGCTGCGGGAGAGCGGCGCGCCATCGATGGTATACGCCGCAGGCAAAGGGGCCACGGCGGGAATGTCGATCTTCCTCCCGGGAAAAGGCGACGAAAGCTGCGCCAGTTGCGGACTTGCCAATCTCGGCCATTCGGGCTTGAGACGAGAAGCAATGTGGGCGAAATCGACGGTATCATTCACCAAGTCGACCGCCGGTGGCTGCGACGTAAGCGAGGCGGCAGTGAGGATGATGGTGATGCCGATTCCAACCTCTGCCTCGACCAGGCGGCGCAACCGGGGGCCGACCGCATCGCCGCTGTATTTGCGCAACAGCAAAAAGTTAATGCCACCGAGCAGCAGCATGGCTGCCAGCATGATCGCCTTGGCCGAGACCATCACGCCGTAGGCAGTTCCGAAAAGAGAGCGCACGGAGCCGATGTAGGAGAGACTCATGGCTACGCCGCTGAAGACAATGACCGCAACGCTTACCAGCGCAATCTGAGAGAACCGCCGGGTTAAGCGCCATTGCGTGGAACTCGTCTTGCCGACGAACAAACCCAAGAGCAGAAACGGCAGGCCGCCAATCCAAAATCCGGTGGCTAATTCGTGAAGGAAGCTGAGGACAATCAACGGCGCGCGGCCGTCCATCCGTGACGCAGCGTGGTTGGTCATGACCGATGCCGCGAGGATGATGGCAACCAGCAGCCCTAACCAAGTCAAGGCGAACTTGCTGCGTATGGTGGCCAGCAACGCTGCCAGGATTGCCGCGGCAAAAACGATGCTGCCGGAGATGAAGAAGTTCGCTCCAACAATGTCGCGCAGCCCCATCTCAGCGGAGGCCATGAGCATCGCCGAATTTACATACAGGTAAAGCACCTGCACGATGGCGAGTCCGATTGCCGCAATCCGAAACAGCCGCAACGAAGAAGATCGCACCCTTTCAAGGCTGCTATCCGGGATTTCGGAAGACGGACGTGCAACCCAGGAAATGAACAGCACTCCTCCCAGCAGCAGCGACTGGAAGATGAGCGTCCCAGCCCGCAATAGCACGGAGAGATACCCGAAGATGTTGACGAGCCTAAGCAACATGGATGTCTAGTTCACGTTAAAAGCGACTTTACCGCTGCTGATGTGGCCATCGGACGCGAGCACTTGCCATTGCAATTCGTAGGCGCCAGGCTTTAGTCCGGTGGCCTGCGACTGCAGGATGTCGGGAGTGGATTGTCTCGCCAGAGCAAGTGTATGCAAAGAGCCATCAGGGGCAAGCAAGTGCAGGCGCGATCGGCTGCCGTCGATGCGCACGTTGAAACGCAACCGGATAGCAACGTCTGGCCCGGTGACCGTGGCATGCAGCTTGGGCGTCGATTCCATCAAAATGGCGTGTGCCCATGCCGGATGGGAGAGCCCAGTCAGCAATAGCAGCGTTAGAAGAATCGATACCCACGGTCCAGCAAGCGCACGGCGCAATTTACATTCCTCCTTGTTGGCGTGAAAATTCATTTGGCGTGGATCAAAGATTATTATGCCACGGGGAAATGTTCGACGGCGCGGGTTGACCCCTTAGCTGCAGAGCACATCGTTAGCTCTGCCAATGAAAATGGGAGCAGGAATGCCGAGCTAATCGTGGGCTGGCGAAACAGTCGTGGCGATGGAAAGAAACAGCAGATCCCTCGCGGGCTGAAGCCCGCTCGTGATGACAACAATAAAGACCACCTTGGACGCGGGCCTGAAGGCCCGCAGTACCCGAACGTCACTACCCGAACGTTGCTGTCGGCAGCCTGTGAAGCCACGCCCCTTCCAATCGTAACCCGCACGGGTCTGTCAGCAGCCTGCCAGTGGGCTAGGAAGTGCTGCGCCTGCTGCTGTGCAATCCGATGAGGCGGCCGATCAGCACTGCGGGATACATGACCCCGGTGACGGATTCCAGGATAACGAACGACCTGGCGTGCGCGCCCCACGGAACGATGTCGCCGTATCCGACCGTGGTTAGCGTCACAAAACTGAAGAAGATGAATTCCGACGGATGCACGACTTTTCCGGGTTGCACGGTGTCGCGGAACGAATCCGGGCTCAAGCGTGCGATCAGCCCGTAAACCAAACCATAGGTGATGCCGACGAGCAGGTATGCCGCGACCGCCCCCGCCAAGGTGTCGCCGGTGACGCTGGGAGCGGAAACGACCGTCCAGATGAATACGGCGGTGACAAATGCCAGGAACAGCACACCCAAAACCAGTGAGATTAGCTGCAGCGACATGAAGTAATCCGCGGCGTTTGCGATGTGGATCGCAATTGCCGGTATGCCCAGCAGAAAAGCAAAGACGGTGACGCGTCCACGCCCGAGAACCGCGTACAGCGCGGCGCAGAAGACGAGCACCGCGAACAAGCGGAACATTTCGGCGCGAAGCTGCGTTCCGTCGGTAAAAGGGTAGCCGAGGATGAGCACCAGCTCGGTGATCAGCAGAGATAGGAAACGGTGCGGCAGTTTCGATGGGGCCGTCACGGCTTTGGGGGAACGAGCCAGAGCGCCAAGTGACACGACTGTATCCTCCTGGGATGAAGAGGCTGGCGCGGCTGGACCGCGACGCACAAGGGTATGCTGAACAGGCCCAGGAATTCAAAAGAAAATTGAGGCGCAAAGAAAAAATGATGCGCTGGTGGAGGCGCTGCGGTCTGCGGGAACCGTCTAGCAGCAACGAGACACCGGGATACCGGCGTGCGGATGCATCCTCTCGTAGTAAGCCAGCATGTCATTGCCGAGCAGAGGCGCGAAGATGTCTCGTTCGGCGCAATTGTCGATATCTACAAAGTCCAAGGGTTCGAGGACGACGTTCAGATTGTTGCATGGCGCATCGCCCGGATATCCAGTTGGATACGCCGGCAGCAGCACGTATGCAGTCTTCTTCTTGCCAGACAGAACATATTCGCTTCGAACCGAGACACGATCGCGATGTACCTTGTGAATCGTGAATCTGTAAGCCGAGGTGCTAATGCCTTCCAAGTGGGCACGCAGCGTACTTACCGTCATGACCATGACGCTTTGATGGCGCGCAGTCAGCGTGTGCACGGTATCCCCCCATCTAGCCCCGCTCCGATCGACAAATGGTGACCGGGTTGGGCGATGGACGCGATTATAGGCCATTCCAGCTTTTGCTCGAAAGCATCGTCGACCATGGTTTGTTGAGCACGCAACGCGCGGCAGGTGCGAAACGCTATTCCGTCTGAAAGATTCTCTCCAGTACGTGCTTTCGATACTCGAATGTTGAACGGATCATACGCTGGAACATCACGTTCTCCAGAAAAGTCCCAATCACGCCGAAGCCGACTTCGTACTCCACCACATCGCAGATGAGAGTGCCCTCGCGGCCCTCGACAATCTTTGCTTCGAAGGAGTGCGTGTGCGCCCAGCGACGGAACGGTCCCTGTTTCTGAGTGTCGCGGAAGGACTGGTTGAGCGAGAAATCGGTGATGATCGCTGTCCACTTCTCGTAGAGGGGGACATGGGGAATTGCTCGGAACTTGAAGATGATCTCCGTGCCAACGCCAGCCATGCGCTCTGCACCGGGAGGCGTTTCACCGGCAGGGAAGCGCGGACGAACCAGATTCAGCGTTAGCAGCCGCGCACCCTGGCTGGGCGGCATGATTCGCGGAAGATTGCGCGGATCGGCAAAGAACGCGAACACGCGCGGCAGCGCCGCCGCGATCCATTGTTCGGCTTCAAACCGCTGGCTCATGCCTTCATACCTGTTTCTTCCCGAAATCGCCGAAACGGAACCTTCAGAGTAAACCCAAATTGTTGGGTCTGAAGGACCCAGTCGCTACTAGGAATTGTATTGGGTCGTTCCGAATCATGCGGGTCGCAAAAAACCTCAAATTTCTCTTGACACGCAATGGGTTAGGAGTAGGATACGTCTAAAGTGGTAAGAAGTGGGACATAGTGGTACGGCGGTTGGCCCTAGTGGGAGCAAAGTGCGCGAAATGGTTTCATCGCCCAGAACGCCATGCAACCGGATCGTAGCTGCCTATTGGGGTCGTTAATGTTCACCTCCATGGTGAAAGCCCGGCAATTCGGGGCCGAAGGTTATGTTTCGCGGCACGCACACAACTCGGCTGGACGAAAAAGGGCGCCTCAAGGTGCCGGCGGACTTCAAGCGCCAGATCGACGAAAACTATGGCGCCCAATTCTACATCACCAGCCGTACGGGCACTGTTGCCGAAGTTTATCCCATGCAGGAGTGGGAGGAGATCGAGCGCAAGCTGGCGGCCGCACCGGACTCGCATCCGGTCAAGAAGAAGTTTTTGAAGTACACCAACTTTTACGGCCAGGTGGTGGAGATGGACGGGCAAGGCCGTTTGCTGCTCCCGGCCACGCTGCGAGATACGGCCAATCTCAAAGGCGAGGTTGCAGTAATGGGGAGCCTAAAGCACCTTTTGGTGCGGAACGCCGAGGAGCTTCGCAAGGAAATCGCGGCCGAGCCGTTCACTGACGAAGATGACGCGAGCCTCAGCAGCTTGGGTATTTAGAGCGACGCAGGTTTCGGGTTCCATTCGCGATCTCGGAATGGGAGTGAATGGACAACGGGTTTTCAGAAACGAACAGCGCCCCTGGGCGCGGACATGGCGAGGGCAAAGAGTTTGGCCATGTGCCGGTTCTTTTAAAACTAGCGATCGAATTCCTGGCCGTACGGCGCGGCGGGACCTATATCGATGCAACCCTCGGCTTAGGCGGGCACAGTTGGGAAATCGCAAAACGCCTGGGCGCAAAGGGTCATTTGATTGGCATCGATAAGGATCCGGCAGCATTGGAACGGGCACGCGAGAGGTTGACCAACCCGCCGCCGGAAATGGCTTCCGAGTGGCCGAAGGTTGAGTTGGTGCATGCATCGTTTGCGGATGTGGCGCAGCATGTGGCGCCGGCAATCGCGGATGGACTGCTGGCCGATCTGGGCATCAGTTCCATGCAATTGGAGAACGCCGCGCGTGGATTCAGTTTTCAGGCAGACGGCCCGTTAGACATGCGGATGAATACGCATTCCGGGCAGACTGCCGAACAAGTGGTAAATCGCTTTGATGAGCGCGAGCTTGCCGATGCGATTTACGAATTCGGTGAGGAAAGGAGGTCGCGGAGAATCGCCAGAGCCATTGTTCGGGCGCGGCCGATTCACACTACCGCTCAACTGGCGGAGGTGATTTCGGCCGCGGCCCGGCCAATGAACCAGGCTGAGAGGCGCATTCATCCGGCGACACGAACTTTCCAGGCACTCCGAATTCTAGTGAACCGTGAACTCGATGACCTGCGGGAGCTGCTGAGTGCAGGCGCCGCTCCACGGGTACTCAGGCCGGGCGGCAGGTTGGTGGTCATCAGCTTCCACTCGCTGGAAGACCGCATCGTGAAAGATGCGCTGCGCGAGGGAGCGCGCGACGGTGTATATCGCGTGCTGACCAAGAAGCCGGCGACGGCTGACCAGGAAGAAGTCGATCGCAACCCGCGGTCGCGCAGCGCGAAGCTGCGCGCAGCGGAGCGGACGTAGAGCGAGATCAGTTAAATGGTTTCGAAAGTTCGCAACTCTTCACGCGATGTTTGTGGAGGCTGCGGAAAAAGCTGTGCAGAATGTGAATAAGTGCGGGCCCTGAAATTCTGCTGGTGCGTTTGAAGATACAAGCCGGACAAAGGCCGATGACGTCAGGCCGTTCGGCAGGAGAGAGTAATGGCAGCCGGAGTTCTTTACCCGACCATGGCGCAAGTTGGTGAATGGAATGAGCAGCCGGCGGAGCAACCGCGTGGCATGTTCATTGGTACACCGGAGATTTATTTCGCCAAGCGCATCGACAACTCGCGCGTGGCAAAGGTGGCCGACCCCAAGCGCCGCCGCGAGATGATTTCGTTCGGCATCACCTTGAGCGTGCTTTTCCTCTTCGTGATGGTGTATCTGTGGCAACACTTCAGCGCGATCGAGTATGGCTATCGCATCGAGCAGTTGACGGTGCAACGTAACGCCATCACCGAGTCGAACCGCGCGCTGAGCTTGGAAGAGGCCTCGTTGAAGGACCCGGCGCGCATCGACAGGCTGGCCAAACAGATAGGTATGCAGCGGCCAGCGGGCGGGCAATTGCAGCCCATGGATTCGGCGATCGCCGATCCCTCCACCCCGGTCATGGCGCAGGCAAACGGAATTATGGTGATCTCGGCGCAACCTTAAGATGAGGGCGCTCAAGACACCGTACGAAACCGGCTGAACCAGGTACGGTGAAGTAAAGTGGCGGCCGCGAGCAACGGGCCGCCTTCTCCATGTAAGCTGCCAGCGGTACGACGCGATCATTCAGCTTCGGCGCACGCCGAAGCAAAGCGGAACGGAGTGAAGAGGGAATGCGGGCCAGCGCTCCCAAGACGCCAAGCCGAAGGCTCTACATCTTTGCCGTGCTGCTATTCGTTTGGATATTTGCCATCTGCTTTCGCCTGGTTCGATTGCAGGTGGTGAAGTTCGGCTTCTTCGAAGACCTTGCCGAGCGGCAACGCACTCGCACCGTTCCGGTCGAACCTCGCCGCGGCAATATCTACGACCGCTATGGCCATCCGTTGGCCATGTCCATTGACGTCGATTCGGTATTTGCGGTCCCGATCGAAGTCCACGACAAGGAAACCACGGCGGCCATGCTCGGCAAAGTGCTGAATCTCGATTCCCAGGACCTTCTGGTGCGGCTGAAGATGGCCCGTCCCTTCGTCTTTATAGCGCGCCGGATTGACGCCGAAACCAGCACTCGCATTCGCCAGTTGAACCTGCGTGGAATTGGCTTTCGCAAAGAACCCAAGCGCTTCTATCCCAAACGCGACCTGGCCGCCCAAGTTCTGGGTTATGTTGGCATGGATGGCGACGGGCTGGGCGGCCTGGAGCGGGGATTCGACGACGACTTGCGGGGTATTCCTGGCAAAGAACTGGTCTCCCTCGACGCGCGCGGCAAATGGTTCAGCCGGGTGGAGAAGCCGCCCGATCCCGGTCAGAATTTGGTCTTGACCATCGACCAGACCATCCAGTACATCGCCGAGCGCGAACTGGAGCAGGGGATGGAAGATACCAAGTCGATTGCCGGGACTGTGGTCGTAGAGAATCCGCGAACCGGCGAGATTCTCGCGCTGGCTAATCGTCCAACCTTCAATCCCAACGTGTTTAACAGCGTCCCTGCCGAGGCGCTGAAGAACCGCGCCGTCAGCGACATTTATGAGCCGGGTTCGGTGTTCAAGGTCGTCACCTATTCCGCAGCCCTCGACCAGCATGTGGTGACGCCGGAGGACAAGATCGACTGCCAGCATGGCTCGATTAACGTGTTTGGCATGAAGATCCACGACCACGAGAGCCTGGGCGTCGTGACGATCGCCGAGGCGCTGGCTCATTCCAGCGACGTCGCCGCCATCAAGGTCGGCATGAAGCTGGGCGACCAGCGTCTCTACCACTACATTCACGACTACGGCTTCGGGCAGCAAACCGGCATCGAGCTTCCCGGCGAGACCCGGGGACTGGCCAGACCGGTGAGCCGCTGGTCGAAGGTCTCGATCGGCGCCATCTCGATGGGGCAGGAGATCGGCGTGACGCCGCTGCAGACCATTTCGTTGGTCTCCACCATCGCGAATGACGGAGTTTATACGCCTCCGCGCATTGTCGCCGGAGAGCTACCTCCCGACGGCACTCCCAAGCCGGTGGTGTTTCATTCCGCGCAGCAACACCGGGTAGTTTCGACGATGACGGCGGCCGAGATGAAAAAGATGATGGAAGGCGTGGTGCTATTCGGCACAGCCAGGCGCGCAATCCTGAACGGCTACAACGTGGCGGGCAAGACCGGCACAGCACAGAAGGTTGACCCGACGACGGGAGCATATTCCAAGACCAAGTATGTCGCTTCGTTTATCGGATTTGCCCCGGTCAACAGTCCGGCGATAACCATTGCTGTAATTCTTGATTCGCCGATAGGATTGCATCAAGGCGGCCAGGTTTGCGCCCCAGTGTTTAAGCGCATTGCGGAGCAGGTGCTCGAATACATGCATGTGCCACACGATGCGGATGTGAAGAGCCCCATCCGACAGAACCTGCGGGCATCGGCAAAAGATGACGATTTGGCTGATGAATCGTCCGACCGGCTTAGCCCTCCGCTGCAAATAGCTGGCGCCGACGCGACCAGCAACGCAAAGACGCAGGCAAGTTCGCCGGTGGACGTGGCAAGCGCGAGGGTGTCAGGCGGAACCGGCGCGGGTCTGGTTCCATCAGCCTTGGCAATGCCAGTGCAGCAAACGCAATCCTCGACTGGAACGGAGGTGGCGCCGGCGGGGCTTCCACCAAGGCCGCCGAGCCCGGCCGAGCAGGCCGCCGGAAAAGGAACTGTTGTGCTCGATGTGGACAGCGGAGTGCTGGTCCCGTCTTTCCTGGGCAAACCGCTGCGTTCGGCGGTGGAGGCCGCCCAGCAATCTGGATTGGAGATCAATGCAATTGGGAGCGGAGTCGCGCGCCAGCAATGGCCCGCCCCTGGCAGCCACCTTCCTTCCGGACAGAAGATCACGGTGCGGTTTACGCATTAGGTGCTGTAAAAGTAATGTCCGGATTCGCGATTTTGAATTGTCATCACGAACGGCCGAACCGGGGTACCCAACGAGCGCCGTTTTTGCGCTTGTTGGGGTAAAGTTCAGGCCGTGAGGGACCTGCTTTTCCTAAGCGGTCGTTCCAGCGCTAACAAAAGCAGATTCCTCGCTTCGCTCGTAATGACAATTTCAGGGATAGATCGCCCAGATGGAAAATCACTTACGCAGCGACCTATAGCCCCCTACAGAAGCTCGAACCCAGGGAGCCGGAGCGCTTTCCGGTCGAATGTGACAGTTCGTGAACAGCCAGCTTGTGCGTCGATCGCGCCGACGAGAGCGTCGGCAAATGAGCCTCGGCCTTCCCATACCGCAGTCAAAGCGGTGGCAACCTCTGCTTCGTGTTCCACCAACAGCGCGTCGGCCCCAAGTATCCGCTCGATAACAATGGCAATTTCTTGCTTTTTCAAGCGGTAGAAGCGTTCCAGTACCCACACTGTCTCCGCAAGCGTAACTATACTCACGAACCCAGGGCTTTGCTCCGTCAGACGCTGTTCTATGAGTACAGTGGCCTTGTACGACTGCACTGGATCATCCTGCGTAAAGTAGCGAACCAGAATGTTGGTATCAAGGCCAATCATTTTCGCGCGGGGGCTCTATACCTTTCCGTAATCCCGGCTGCGATCGCCTCGTCCATTTCCTCAAGAGTTGCCCGCCGCGAGCTCTTAACGATGCCGCGCAAGGCCGAAACCGGGATCTTGGGCAATAGGAAAACGGTGCCGTTGGGGTGCAGGAAGAACTTGACCCGGTCACCCGGCTTGAGATGGAGATGTTCCCGAATGGCTTTGGGAATTGTTGCCTGGCCCTTGCTGGTGATTGCAGATTCCATGTTGGCTCCATTACATTTTTACAAATGTAATACTGCGCGCTGGTAAGTGTCAAGCTAGGAACGTCAGCGATTCCGCTGCCCTCGCACGCGTAGAGCGTAGCTATAATGCGGGTAGAATGGACTTCCTTCAGTTTCTGGACGGTGCGGAATACCTCGCGCAGCAAGGCAATCCGCAGATCGCCGGTCTCGACTATGACAGCCGGCGGGTGCAGCCGGGCTGGTGTTTCGTGGCTATCCGCGGCGAGACTACCGACGGCAATCGCTACATCGATGCTGCTCTCCATGCAGGAGCAGTTGCCATTGTTAGCGACTCGGCACCGCCTCGGCCCGATATCGCCTGGGCGCAGGTCCCACACGGGCGGCGAGCGCTGGCGCGGCTTAGCGCAAACTTCTATGGTCGTCCGGCCGAGCGGCTCTCGATCACTGGAATCACGGGCACCAATGGCAAGACGACGACGGCGTTCATCCTCAACGCAATGTTGCGCAATGCTGGACGTAAAGCTGCCCTGGTGGGCACTGTGGAGTATCGCATCGGCGAAGAGGTCCTTCCCGCTCCCCACACGACTCCCGAGGCGCTGGAATTGAATCAGCTCTTTGCGCGCGCCGTGGAGGCGGGCTGCAGCGAAGCGGTGATGGAGGTGTCTTCGCATGCTTTGGAGCAGCAGCGGGTTTACGGAGTGCCGGTCGACGTGGCCGTATTCACCAATCTCACTCGTGACCACCTCGATTACCACGGCACCATGGAAGAGTATTTCGCTTCGAAGACGATCCTGTTCAGGGGCTTGGGTACCGAGCCGCCAAGAGCGGCGGTGATCAACGTGGAGGATGAATACGGTCGGCGGCTTATCAAAGTGCTTAAGAAACAACAGGAGCTGATCACCTACGGCATCGATGCCGGCGATTTCCGCGCGAAGGACCTCAGCATCGAGAGGAGCGGCACCAAATTCAATCTGGTGACGCCTACGGGCCAATATCCAATTTGGAGTCCGCTGCTGGGGCGGGTGAACGTGCTGAACTTGGTTGCCGCCTCCGCTGCCGCTTATGCGCGCAACGTCGAGCCCAGCGCCATCGTCCTAGCGGCTGATGAACTGGCCCAGGTGCCGGGGCGCTTCGAACGAGTGGATCTTGGGCAACCCTTCACTGTGATTGTGGATTATGCCCACACCGATGACGCCCTGCGTAACCTGACCGCCGTAGCGCGGGACTTTCTGGCGCAGCGTGGAGGTCCAGGGCGAATCATCACCGTCTTCGGATGTGGCGGAGACCGCGACCGCAGCAAACGTCCGCTGATGGGCGAGGCCGCCGGAGCCGGCAGCGACTTCGTGGTGCTGACCAGCGACAATCCCCGAAGCGAGAACCCCCTCGACATCATGAACGACGCGCTACCAGGGTTACAGCGTTCCGGCACTCGTTACACCTTGGAACCTGATCGCCGCAAAGCCATTGGCTTGGCCATTCATGAGGCCGAGGGCGGGGACATCGTTCTCATCGCCGGAAAGGGCCACGAGAAGGTCCAGGTCACGGTCGCGGGAGCCATTCCGTTCGACGATATCGAGACGGCGCGGAATGCATTGCGGAGCATCGGTTACGCAACCGCTCAGCCAATGCAGTCAGCAAAGTCATGAAGCTAAGCCTATCGCGCGCTGCCGAATTCATGCAGGCCACTGGCGAGTTCGCCCCAGCCGCGATCGCCAGCGGCTATTCCATCGATTCGCGCACCTTGCTGCCGGGCGAGCTGTTCTTCGCGGTTCGCGGCGATCGGCTGGACGGGCATGATTTCGTCGAGGCAGCACTCGCCAAGGGCGCAGTCGGCGCTGTCATTGCCAAGGAGCAGAGCGCGCGGTTCGCGCAAAAGAACCAGCTTCTGGCCGTGGAGGACCCGCTTCTCGCATTGCAAAGGCTCGCCGCCGCCGTCCGCCGGTTGTGGAGAAAACCGTTGATCGCGGTGACCGGGTCGGCGGGCAAGACGACGACCAAGGAAGCCATTGCGCACGTGCTGGGCACAAAGCATCAGGTGCTGAAATCGCAAGGCAATTTAAATAATCATTTCGGCATGCCGCTGCAATTGCTCAAGCTGGAGCCGGAGCATGAGATCGCGGTAGTCGAGATGGGAATGTCGCACGCCGGCGAGATCACTGAACTCGCCAAGCTGGCGCAGCCGGATTGCGGCGTAGTGACCATGGTTGCTCCGGTGCACTTGGAGTTTTTCGAATCGATCTCAGCCATCGCGCGCGCCAAGTACGAGCTGATACAGTCTCTTCACGCCGGCGGCATCGCTGTGTTGAATGCTGACGATGAGTACGTTTCGCAGTTCGGGCGAGACTTCCACGGAAAGGTCATCACCTTCGGACTGCACAAGCCGGCTGACGTGTCGGCGCGGAAGATTGAATCGCGCGGCCCGTTGGGCTCGGTGTTCGAAATCGTGGCGGATGGTGAGCATGCCCCGGCGGCCCTGCCGTTGTTGGGCGAGCATAGTATCTATAATGCGCTCGCGGCAGTCGCCGTGGGATTGCAGTATGGGGTGCCGCTGCGGCTGGCTGCCGAGTCAATTGCGACCATCGCGCCCGGAGACAAGCGGGGAGAAATCCTGAACTATGCGGGCGCGACTATTATTAACGATTGCTACAATTCCAATCCAAAGGCCCTCGACAGTATGGTCCGGTCACTGGCCCAGATTCCTGCCCGGCGCCGGATTGTAGTCGCGGGCGAGATGCTGGAACTCGGTCCCGCGGCTGAGGTCATGCACCGCGATTGCGGACGGCACATGGCGACCTATGGAATCGACAGGCTGCTGGGGGTCCGAGGACTGGCGAAGTCGATGGTCGAGGCCGCAGTCGGAGCGAGGATGAACGCGGAATTCGTCAACACGCCGCAAGAGGCCGCCGATTGGCTGCGGCGCGAAGTCAAAACCGGCGATGTAGTTCTGCTCAAGGCGTCACGTGGAGTGCGCCTGGAGCGTGCGCTTGAAGCTTGGGTTGGCAAAACGCCGGAGGCTGCACATTAGGACGGTTCCAGGATTGGTAGATCCGCTTGTACGGGTAGTGCGGGCCTTCAGTCGGGGTCCTCAATTCGCGCCGCTTTTGCGCGAATTGGGGTGGGAGGCCCGCGTAAACGGACGGGAGCGTTTGCCGGCGGTGTATGCGGCGCTAAAGCGCCGCACTACCCGTACTCGCATGAGTACACCACTTGTGGAACTGCTCTAGGAATGCAGCTCCTGTATAGCTTTTAGAACGGGGAAGAATTTGCTCTATTGGCTGCTGTACCAGAAGGGTTTTCTCGTCTTTCACGTCGGCCCGTTCCGAATCTTCCGCTATTTGACTTTCCGTACCGTGTTCGCCAGCCTGACCGCGCTGTTCATTGGCCTTATTATTGGCCCGGCGGTGGTCCGCCGCCTGCGTGAATTCCAGATTGGCCAGTACATCCGCGAAGACGGTCCCAAGGACCACCTGAAGAAAGCGGGCACCCCTACCATGGGCGGCTTGCTCATTGTGGTGGGCATGATTGTCCCAACCTTGCTGTGGGCCGATCTCAGCAACCGCTTTGTGTGGATTGCAGTCTTGGCGACGCTGTCGTTCGGAGCGATCGGCTTTACTGACGACTACTTGAAGGTAGTGCACCGCCGCAACCTCGGTCTCACTGCGCGGGCCAAACTGCTTTACCAGTTCTTAGCGGCTTTTGTGATAGGCGCGATCTTGAGTGCCCTGGAAACCCATGGGCTGTACTCCACTCGTCTGATCGTGCCCTTCCTTAAGCATTTCCGGCCAGACTTGGTGATCAGTCGGTTGCATCACGGCTATCTTTCGCCGTTAGCGTTTCTGCCGTTCCTCGCGTTCGTGGCCATCATCATTGTGGGCTCCAGCAACGCCGTGAATCTCACCGATGGTCTCGATGGATTGGCGATTGGCTGCACTGTAATTGCTGCTGGAGCGCTCACGGTGCTCACCTACGTCAGCGGCCACGCCGTATTTGCCGATTACCTCGAGCTTTCCCATATGCCCCAGGTCTCGGAGGTGACCATCTTCTGCGGGTCGATGGTCGGCTCCGCCATCGGTTTCCTCTGGTACAACGCGCATCCCGCGGAGATCTTCATGGGCGATGTGGGGTCGCTAGCGCTGGGCGGCGCGATCGGGACCGTGGCCGTCATCATCAAGCAGGAACTGCTGCTGCCGTTCATCGGCGGCATCTTCGTGATTGAGGCGCTCTCGGTCATTCTTCAGGTGGGTTCCTACAAGCTGCGCAGGAAGCGAATTTTCAAGATGGCGCCCATCCACCACCACTTTGAACTGATGGGCTGGAGCGAGTCGAAGGTGATCGTGCGCTTCTGGATCGCCTCCCTGGTGTTTGCACTCTTTGCTCTCACCACCTTGAAGTTGCGGTAAGCGCGACATAAACGTGGCACAATGGCGACGCGAGCAGAATCTGTGATGGACATTAAAGGCAAACGCGTGCTGGTGGTCGGGCTTGGGAAGTCTGGCGTGGCCAGCGCTCTGTTCCTGGAGAAGCGTGGTGCGCGGGTTGCCGTCTCCGACGCCAAATCGCAGGAGCAACTGCGCCAGGAAATTCCTCTGCTGCTCGATCATGGCATCACCGTCGAAACCGGGCAGCATGGCGAACGCACCTTCCGCGATCAGGACCTGATCGTCATCAGTCCGGGCGTTCCTGTCGATGTTCCGCAACTGGTGCAGGCGCGCGCGTTGGGCATCCCTGTCATCGGCGAGGTGGAACTGGCTGCGCGCTTCCTCAAAGGCCAGATCGTCGCCATCGGCGGCTCCAACGGGAAGACCACCACCACGACGCTGGCGGGCGAAATCATTGCGGCTGGAGGCCGTAAGGCGCTGGTCGGTGGAAATATCGGAACGCCGGCAATCACCTTCGTCGAGAGTTCCACCGAGGACACCTGGGTGGTGCTGGAGATCAGCAGCTTCCAACTGGAGACTATCGAGAGCTTTCACCCCAGGATTGCAGTGGTGTTGAATGTCACCCCCGATCACCTCGACCGGCACTATTCGTTCGAGAATTATGCCGCAGCCAAGGCCCGTATTTTCGAGAACCAAAGCCCGAACGATTTCGCCGTTTTGAACGCGGACAATCAGCCTTGCATTGAGATGGCCTCGGCGACGAAAGCTTCCGTGTCCTGGTTCAGCCGGTTGAAGGAAGTCACGAGCGGGGCGTTTGTCCGCGGACAGTACATAGTCTGGCGTGACAGCCATGGCGACCGCGAGATCATGCCTGCCAAGGAGATCTCGCTGAAGGGCACGCACAATCTGGAGAATGTACTGGCGGCAGTCTGTGTCGGAATGTTGGCCGCAGTCGAACCCGCACAGATCCGTCGCGCGGTTTCCGAGTTCAAGGCGGTAGAGCATCGCCTGGAGTATGTGGCCACGGTCCGTGGCGTCGAGTATTACAACGATTCCAAAGCCACCAATGTTGACGCGACCATCAAGGCGCTGGAGTCGTTCCCCGGCCGCATCCATCTCATTCTGGGCGGCAAGGACAAGGGCAGCGACTACAGTGTGCTGAATGCGTTGCTCAAGGAGCGAGTGAAGCGCGTCTATACCATTGGCGCGGCTGCCGCTAAGATCGAGTCGCAAGCGCAAGGAACTGAGATCGCAAGTGTCGGGACGCTGGAGACTGCGGTCAAGCGGGCCAGTGAATCTGCCAGTCCGGGCGATGTAGTGCTGCTGGCTCCAGCCTGCGCCAGCTTCGATCAATTTGACAGCTACGAACACCGCGGACGGATATTCAAAGACCTGGTTCGCCAGTTGGCATCGAGGGAACAGCAGCGAGAGCATGTCGGCAGCACTGCTGGCGGAGGCAGCGAATAATGGCCAAGCGGGTCAGCGTGGATAAGTGGCTGTTCACGGTTACGCTGTTGCTTGTCTTTATCGGACTGGTAATGGTCTTCAGCGCCTCGGCGGTAATGGCGAAGGAGCGCTTCGGTTCGCCCTATGGTTTTTTGCTGCGGCAAATGGCGTGGGCCGGCGCTGGCATCGCGGCCATGCTCGTCATTATGCACATCGACTACCGGAAATACCGGCGGGCATCGGTGGTCTTCACCTTTTTGGGATTTACCTCGCTGCTGCTGATTGCCGTTTTCCTGTTTCGCGATTCCCACAACACTCACCGCTGGATCAAGCTTGGCGGTTTCTCCCTGCAACCTTCGGAGCTGGCGAAACCCGCAATCATTTTTTATCTCGCGTACTTCTTGGAGTCACGCTGGCAGCAAATCGCCGACTGGAAGAACGTGCTGCTTCCGGCCGCCGCCCCGGCAATCTTGTTCGCGCTGCTCATTGTGAAGGAGCCCGATCTCGGCACCGCCATCGCGTGCCTGGCCATCTCCGCCGCTGTGTTGTTCGTGGCGGGGATGAACATGAAGTATCTGTGGTACGCACTCGCTGCGTCGCTGTTGCCGCTGTACTTTCTGGTCGTCCGCGTGCCTTGGCGTTGGGCGCGCGTGCAGGCATTCCTCGATCCCTTTAAGGACCCTCAGGGCAAAGGCTTCCACATTATCCAGTCCATGATCGCCGTCAGCACTGGAGGCCTGACCGGCTTGGGGCTGATGGAAGGCAAGCAGAAGCTCTTCTACCTGCCGGAACCGCATACCGACTTCATCTTTGCCGTCACCGCGGAAGAGATGGGATTGTGGGGCTCGCTGCTGGTGGTCACGCTGTTCGGTATTTTCCTGTATCGCGGCATCCGCACCGCGCTTCGCACGGATGACATCTTCGGGAAGTTTCTGGCGACTGGCTTCACCGCCATGGTGGTGGTGCAGGCCTTGTTCAACATCAGCGTGGTGCTTGCCATGATGCCGGCCAAGGGAATCCCGCTGCCATTCATTTCCTACGGCGGCTCTTCGCTGTTCATCACTCTGGCTAGTGTCGGAGTCCTGCTCAACATCACCCAACAGACGGACTAGCCATGCGTGTGATCGTGGCTGGAGGCGGAACCGGCGGACATGTGATTCCCGCGCTGGCAATCGCGCAGGAGTTGCGTTCCCGATACCACGCACAGGTGCTGTTCGTCGGCACCCAGCGTGGCATTGAAACGCGGCTGGTTCCGGCGGCGGGATTCGAACTGCATCTCATTCAGGTTGGCGCACTGAACCGCGTGGACCTCGCGACCCGGCTCAAGACTCTGCTGAATCTCCCGCATGCCTTCATCGAGTCGGCCAAGCTAATCCGCGAATTTCGACCCGATGTCATGATCGGTGTGGGCGGCTACGCTTCGGGGCCGGCGATGCTGACCGCTGCGATGATGAGCGTACCCACGGTCGCCTTCGAACCCAACGTGGTACCCGGTTTCGCGAATCGCATGGTTGCTCCCATGGTGAGCGTGGCGGCGGTGCACTTCGAGGCGACGTGTCACTATTTTCGTAATTGTCATGTGACCGGGGTACCGGTGCGGCAGGAGTTCTTCCATGTTCCAGCGCGCCCCCCAGTTCGTTCTAAAGATGCCCGCCCGACGCTGCTGGTCTTTGGAGGTAGTCAAGGCGCCCACGCCATCAACCAGGCTGTGCTGGACGCTCTGCCGCAACTGATGGACGCGGCGCCGGCAATCCACGTTATCCATCAGACTGGCGAGAAAGACTACGTTCCGGCCCAGGCAGTTTATTTGCGCACCATGATTTCAGCGGAGGTGTCCGCTTTCATTGATAACATGCCGGGGGCCTTCGCCCGCGCTGATCTGCTGGTTTGTCGCTCTGGAGCCAGTACCGTCGCCGAGATCACGGCGGCTGGGAAGCCCGCCATCTTCATTCCTTTGCCGACCGCCGCCGATGACCACCAGACCCGGAATGCAGCGACGCTGGCGAATGGGGGCGCGGCCCGCTTGTTGCCGCAGTCTGAACTTTCCAGCGACCGACTGGTGACCGAGATTGCCTCTCTGTTGCGCGACCGCTCTCGATTGGCGGCGATGTCGGAGGCGGCGCGCCGCTTTGCCCATCCGGACGCAGCAGCCAGAATCGCATCGCTCGCGGCTCGGGCCGCTGGCGTCCAAAGCCAGCACGCGGTAGCCTAGAGACTCGTCTCTCCCATGTTTGCCAAAATCCAGCGCGTCCATTTTGTCGGAATCGGCGGCATCGGTATGAGTGGCATCGCCGAGGTGATGCTCAACCTCGGCTACAAGGTCTCTGGCTCGGACCTGAAGCCCTCGGCTGTCACGCAACGGCTCATTGGAATGGGAGCTATCATCCGTGGCGAGCATCGCCCGGAAAACGTGATCGGCGCCGAAGTAGTGATTACCAGCTCGGCCATCGGTCGCGACAATGCCGAAGTCGTGGCGGCGCACCAGCAGCATATTCCGGTCATCCAGCGCGCCGAAATGCTGGCGGAATTGATGCGCCTGAAATACGGGATTGCGGTCGCTGGCATGCATGGCAAGACCACGACCACTTCAATGATCGCAGCGGTGCTGGCCGCGGGTGGTCTCGATCCCACTGTCGTCGTGGGAGGCCGCGTGGATGCGATGGGCTCCAATGCGCGACTGGGGAAATCCCAGTACCTGGTGGCGGAGGCCGACGAAAGCGATCGCTCCTTCCTGAAACTTTCGCCGATTCTCGCCGTGGTTACCAACATTGACCGTGAACACATGGACTGCTATCGCAATATGGAAGACGTGGAGCAGACCTTCCTGAAGTTTATGGATTCGGTACCTTTCTACGGGATGGTTGTGGCCTGCAATGACAATGACGACCTGCGCCGGCTGTTGCCCGCGGTGCAACGGCGGATCCTAACTTACGGTACGCATGACCAATCCGACTTCCTCATTTCGAGTCTGCATTGCGGACCTCGCAAAAGTTCCGCAGCATTGAGCAGCTTTCACGCCAGCTATCGCGGAAATTCTCTGGGCGAGTTCCAGTTGCGCGTTCCCGGAGAACACAACGTGAGGAATGCGACGGCGGCGATTGCAGTGGGGATTGGGCTCGACATCCCCGTGGAGGATATCCGCCAGGCGCTGGAAAACTTCAATGGAGTGGATCGCCGCTTTCAGTTGATTGGCAGCGCCGGTGGCGTTACCGTCATTGACGATTATGGGCACCATCCCACGGAGATTCGCGCTACTCTGGCCGCTGCGCGACAGTGTGGATTCGGGCGGTTGCATGTCATCTTTCAGCCGCACCGCTACACTCGGACTCAGCTACTGCTTGAGGAATTTTCGACCGCCTTCCGCGACGCCGATTCGGTCATCGTGCTCGATATTTATCCGGCGAGTGAGCCGCCCATCCCGGGAATTACCGGAGAGTTGCTGGCCAACCGCATTAGGGAAATCGGTGGACAGGAGGCGCTGTATATTCCTTCGTTTGCGGATGCGGTGCGGTTGGCTACAAGCGCCGCAGGAGCGGGAGACATGATTCTGACGCTAGGGGCGGGAAGCATATCGCAGCTAGGGCCGCAGCTGCTGGAGGAGCTGGAGAGCCAGACGGCGAACAGCGTCGGATAAGGGCGCGTGGATTTTCGGAAACGATCAAAATCCTGGCGACGCTTCGCAACCGAGTTTGAAACGAAATTGACGCGAGTGCCGATGACCCTCAGCACTCGCGACATAGTGAGGAACGGTCAGGTTCAGCGGTCGATCGTCTTCATACTCGCTTCCGTATAGCGATCGCCGACAATTTCATTCTGTGGGACCGCCGCCTCCAACTCCGCCACCTCCTCCGGTGCCAACTTGATCGCCGCGGCGGCTGCATTCTCTTCCAGATATTTCCTTCGCTTGGTTCCCGGAATCGGCACCAGGTCCTCGCCCTTGGCCAGCACCCATGCCACCGCCAACTGGCCAGGCTTTACGCCCTTGCGCTCCGCAATCGCTCTCACCCGCTGCACCAGCACCTGGTTCTTGTCGAAGTTCTCGCCCGCAAACCGCGGATACCGCTGCGCCCGGAAATCGTTGCTCTGCAGATCGCTGGGCTTGGTGATGGTACCGGTCAGGAATCCACGCCCCAGCGGACTGTACGGCACAAATCCGATGCCCAGCTCGCGAACCGTCGGCAGGATGTCTTTCTCCACATGCCGCTCCCACAGCGAGTATTCCGTCTGCAGCGCCGTGATCGGATGCACTTTGTGGGCCCGCCGAATGGTAGCCGGCGACGCCTCCGACAGTCCCAGATACTTCACTTTGCCGGCCTTCACCAGCTCGGCCATCGCGCCCACCGTCTCCTCAATCGGAGTCTCCGGGTCCACGCGGTGCTGGTAGTACAGGTCGATATGGTTCAAGCCCAGCCGCTTCAGAGAAGCATCGCAGGCCGCCTTCACGTACTCCGGCTTGCCGCTGATCCCCCAATACGCGGGATCCTCTTTCTTGCGGATGTTGGCAAACTTGGTCGCGAGAAAGACCTCATCGCGCCGCCCGCGGATCGTCTTGCCGACCAGTTCCTCGTTGTCGCCAATGCCATAGGCGTCCGCCGTGTCCAGGAAGTTGATGCCCAGATCCAGCGCCCGCAGTATCGTCACGGCCGACTCCTCATCATTCCGCTCGCCATAGAACTCACTCATTCCCATACAACCGAGTCCCATGCGGGAGACGATCGCGCCTTGTGAACCAAGCCTTACCTTTTCCATGCTCATATTGATTTAGATGGCTGCACCCGCCCTTGGTATCCAATTTTCTGCGGTGACTGTGCTCAATTTCGTTCATCAGACAATCAAGCGTCGTGAAAGCGCCCTCCCGAGAAGACACGCAGAGAGGTTTTGGGTTTACTGTTGTGGTTCCTGTTCTCTGGGGCGGTCGTCTGGGCGCAAAAGCGTCTCCTTAATCTGAGCGAAAACGGTTATAGTGAGGCGAATAGCCGAAGTTCTGGGCGTTTCACCCGGTTTTCATGGCTCGGAAAAGTTCATCAGCAACGCCGGAAGAGGAACTCGAAGCGCGTGTCAGCGATTTCGCTGCACGTTCGCGCGGCTTCGACGAATCGCCGCTCGATGCCCGCATGCTCGACCTCGATGACGAGGCCGAGTCCCCGTTCTTGCGCGGCCAGAAGCGCGTTCCAGTGCGTCGGGGAGCGCTGCCACGCAAGGCTGCCAGCCGCATCAAGATCGCGCTCATCCTGATCCTGGTCTTGGCGAGCGTTACCCTGATCTGGATTAGGCTCCATCAATACGCTACGCGGTCCTGGCGCTTTCGCATCGATTCCAGCGATAACATCCAGGTCTCGGGGAGCAGCAATGTCAGCCGCTACCAGGTCATGGAAGTAATGGCGAGCGACCTCAACCGCAACGTTTTTTTTGTTCCGCTGGAGTTACGCAAACAGCAGTTGGAGCAGATTCCCTGGGTGCAATCGGCTTCGGTGATGCGGCTGCTCCCCGACCGCCTGAACATTGTTGTCAAAGAGCGCACGCCGGTCGCATTTGTCCAAGTCAACTCCCACATTGAACTGATTGACGCCAACGGCGTGGTCATGGATCTTCCCGCAAGCCAGCAGGCGAGATATTCCTTCCCTGTGGTGGTGGGGATGCCCGACACCGAGCCCGTCTCGACTCGCGCAGCGCGAATGAAGATCTACGCTCAGTTGATGAAGGAACTCGATGCCGGTGGCGCGCATTACTCGCGCGACCTCAGCGACGTCGATCTTTCCGATCCTGACGATGTGAAGGCGACCGTCACCGATGCCAACGGGGCTGTGCTGGTGCATCTGGGGTCGTCGAACTTTCTGGAGCGTTTCAGAATCTACGTAGCCCACGTGCAGGAGTGGAGAGCGCAGTTCCAGAGACTGGAATCGGTGGATTTGCGTTACGAACATCAGGTGATTGTTAATCCCGATTCCGCTAGCGGTAATGCCAAGGGCGGCGTTGCGCCGGGCAACGGGGCGAGTAACCTAGATGCACCAGTACCGCCCGCGACCGTACAAAACAAGTCAGCGGTGCAACACAAAAACAAGAAGCACTCGTAAACCATGGGAAGTCAAACGGAAAACCTGCTTACAGTGATTGACGTTGGTAGCGCCAAGACGTGCGTTATCGTCGCCGAAGTGAATGACTATGCCTTGCGTTATCGCGGCCACGGCA
Source organism: Acidobacteriaceae bacterium (assembly GCA_003160215.1). GTDB lineage: Bacteria > Acidobacteriota > Terriglobia > Terriglobales > Acidobacteriaceae > Bog-257. The sequence goes on along the minus strand of PLQW01000288.1, from coordinate 1,963 downwards.
TCTCCGATTCGCGCGGTATGCGAAAGGGCGTGATTACCGATCTCGACAAGGCGGTCGACTCGATCAGGAAAGCGGTCGAAGATGCCGAGAACGTGGCGCAAGCTCCGGTGGAGCACGCCGTGGTCGGAGTCGCCGGCTCGCATATCCGCGGCGTGAATAGTCATGGCGGCATTTCGCTGGGGTCGCGTTCGCGCGAGATCAGCCGGGAAGATGTGCGCCAGGCGGTGGAGAAGGCGCGTAGTATCGCCATGCCTGATGACCGCGAGGCGCTGCACCTGCTCCCGCAGGAGTTCATCCTGGATGGGCAGGGCGGGGTCCACGATGCCGCCGGACTAATGGGCAGAAAGCTCGAGGTGCGGGTCCATGTGGTGACTGCGGGAACCACCGCGACCCAGAACGTGGTCTCGGCCATGAACCGCGCCGGTATCCACGTCGACGACACTGTCTTTGAAGCGCTGGCTTGCGCCGACTCGGTGCTGCAGACGGACGAGCGTGAACTCGGGGTTTGCCTGGTTGACATCGGAGCGGGTTCCACCGACCTCATCGTGTACTACGAGGGCGTCGTGATCCACACCGGCGCCATCCCGATCGGTGGCGATCATTTCACCAACGATGTGGGAGTGGGCTTCCGCACACCCATTCCTGACGCCGAAAACATGAAGAAGATGTTCGGCTGCGCCATCGTCACCCGCATTCCGGAGGGCAATGAAATCGAAGTGCCTTCGGTGGGCGATCGCCCGTCGCGCCTTATGCAGCAGCGCATGTTGGGCGAAATTCTGGAGCCTCGAGCCCGCGAGTTGATGGAATTACTCCGCGATCACCTGCGCCAGGCGGGCGTTTACGATTTGCTGGGCGCGGGGCTGGTGTTTACCGGCGGCGGGTCGCGACTCAGTTCGCTCCTGGAGGTTGCCGACGATATTTTGCGGCGTCCGGTACGACTGGGATATCCGGTCCCCATCGCCAAGCTGCCTTCGAATCTGTTGGAGCCGGAGTTTGCGACGGCGATCGGGATGGTGCTCTACGGACATCGCGCGCGGCAGGCGCGAATGAACCTTGATCGAGGACTTGGAGCAAAACTCAAGGCATTGTTCGCCCGGCAGAACGCGTAGTTAATTTTGCGGGATCAAGAGATCTCTGAAAGAGTCGACTCCCGGGTAGTGCTGGCCTTCAGGCCAGCGTCAAAGCTGTTTTGAGTGATGAGGGCTTTAGCCCCGGAGGACTAAACGCGGACTTTGTTTCCATAACCAGCGCAGATCGACGGCGCATACCGGGAGTAAAAGATGATCGAAGATTTCAACGACAAGAGCCAGCCCGAAAACGATATTCGCATTCACTTCAACGAAGAGCTGCTGAACACTGCGAAGATCAAGGTCATTGGCGTCGGCGGTGGTGGCGGCAACGCCGTCAATCGCATGATCGAGTCGCACCTGGAAGGCGTGGAATTCGTGGTGGCGAACACCGACCTGCAAGCGCTCAAGCTCTCCAATGCGCCGGTGAAGATCCAGCTTGGGGTCAAGCTGACCAACGGCCTGGGAGCAGGCGCCAATCCCGATGTCGGCCGCAAGGCCGCGCTCGAGGATGCCGACAAGATCATCGAAGCGCTTGAAGGCGCGGACATGGTGTTCGTCACCACCGGTCTTGGTGGCGGAACCGGCACGGGCGCCGCGCCGATCATCGCATCGCTGGCCAGCGAAATGGGCGCGCTCACGGTAGCGGTGGTGACCAAGCCTTTTGCTTTCGAAGGCAAACGCCGCCAGAACCAGGCGGAGCGCGGCTTGCAGGAACTGATCGACTCCGTGGACACCACCGTCGTGATTCCCAACGAGAAGCTGCTGGCAGTCGCCAAGGACGCAGGCTTCTTCGAATCGTTCCGCGTAGCCGACGACATTCTGCGGCAAGCGGTGCAGGGTATCTCCGACATCATCACGATTCCCGGAATCATCAACCGCGACTTTGCCGACGT
>PLQW01000250.1 GCA_003160215.1 Acidobacteriaceae bacterium | reverse complement strand
GTATTAATCGTCCGGATGGCGGGCGTACCGCGCCGTCTGCGATGAACTGGCAGGAAATTGACATCTACGTAGCTCTGGGCGATGGCCTGTTTCTGTACAACGCCAAAGCGAACCGTCTTGAGCCGATCCTGGCGCAAGATATGCGCGGCCACGGGAACACAAGCCTTTGTCGCCGCTGCACCTTTGAACCTGGTTTACGTCGCAGATCTCAGCAAGACCGGACAATCGGGAAGTGAAGCAGAGCTCTTCACTGCCGCCGATGTAGGTTTCATCAGTGAAAATGTGTATCTATTCTGTACCTCAGAAAGATTGGCAACGGTCGTCCGAGGTTCTGTGGATCGCGACGCGCTAGCCAAGATCATGAAGTTGGGACCAAACCAGAAGGTTCTGCTGGCGCAGACGGTTGGCTATCCGAAGAAGTAGCGTCCCCCCGCGCGGCGCAGCTTTCGTCGGATGTGGAGTCGGCAAATCTCATGTGCTTGGCCCTTCGTGGCGCTTGGCGAGAATCTTTTTGCCGAACCGTTGTTGCAGTGCCGCGCCTGCTGAACGCCCTGATGTTTATCATCTTCCTATGGTGACGGAACACAGGCTGGGCGACATCATCGCGAACTCCGTCACGCATGGCGTCGGGGCGGCGCTCGCTCTTGCAGGAGCGGTTGTACTGGTGGTCACTGCGGTGGATGGAACCGCCTGGCAGATCGTCAGTTGCTCGGTCTTTGGCTGTACGCTGGTGCTGGTCTATGTCTGCTCTACTCTGTATCACTCGCTCGTCCGCACTCGTGCGCGTCACGTCCTGCGAATCATTGATCAGTCGGCAATCTATCTACTGATCGCCGGAACCTATACTCCCTTCGCCCTAGTGTCGCTGCGCGGGCAGTTGGGATGGCTTCTGTTCGCCATTGTATGGAGCCTTGCCATCCTGGGAATCATCTTCAAGAGTTTTGCAATAGAACGATTCGCCATCGCGTCGGTCGTCGTGTACCTGGGAATGGGTTGGCTGGCCGTGTTCGCGATGCGCCCGTTACAGCACGCTCTCACGTGGCACGGCATATTCTGGATTGCGCTGGGTGGCCTGTTCTATACCGTGGGCATAGTCTTCTACGCTCTCGACCGCATTTCTTACTTTCATGCGTTCTGGCATCTCTTTGTGCTGGCCGGAAGCACCTGTCACTACTTTGCGGTGCTGTTCTATGTTGCCCAGCCGCGCACATGACGGGCAAAGGCTCGTCACTGCTCGCCCTCAGCTTTCCTCGGATGAGGTCTTCGACGTCTAGCCGCATGCCAGCACCGGTCTGGCGGGATCCAAGGCTCAGCAGGTCACATGGAGAATGGCATTGGTGTTTTCGGCGCGCCGATTTAAGAGCTCCATGGCTTCTTCCGTTGGGAGGATGATCAATTCAACTTTGCGCCGCCGAGCCTCACGTCTGACCTCATCCATGACTGGCAGTGCTCCAGTGCCCGTGCCCACCACCAACCGACTGCACTTCCACGGTATCGCCTCTTCCAAAGAGAGCGGCGTGTGACCGAAACTGTCCCGGAACCGCTTTGACGGTTTCTTCTTGCGCTCGCGAATCTCTCCTCGGTCGATCACGATGTCATAGCCGTATTTAATGCCATCGATGCGAATTTGACCAAATGAGAACTGCTGGAACTTCATAGCGGGCCTCTGATAAGGATACAACCGAGGCGCTGCGTGGCCTGCCAGCACTGCGTGATGGCAAGTTGAGGGTTATGCTGATACCGAGAGGGTGTTAAGCAATGTCTTCCTCATCCTTCGGAAAACACGCGAGTGGCGCGACGAGTAGTCAAACTGCAGTCCCCGAGCCTTCGTTCGCCGAGAGAGCACGCACGTTGATGCACTCGGGCCGCATTGGTAGTCTTTCGACCCTGTCGCGAAAACAACCCGGCTTCCCCTTTGTATCATTGATGCCTTATGCGCTGGGCGATCAAGGCCGTCCTGTTTTGCTTATCAGCACGATGGCCATGCACACGCAGAATCTGCAAGCGGACCCGCGCGCCAGCCTGTTTGTGACCGAGCCCGGCGCCAGCGGCGACCCGCTCGGTGCGTCCAGGGTCACGTTAATAGGAACGGTTAGCAGAATACCGGAGCCAGAGCTGGCGGCCGTGCGGACGGTCTACCTGACGCGTTTCCCAGACAGCAAGTACTGGGTCGATTTTGACGATTTCTTCTTCTACCGAATGGATGTATTGGACGTTTATTACGTGGGAGGCTTCGGAGTGATGGGATGGGTGGCTGCTTCGGAGTACTCCCAAGCGCAATCCGATCCGCTGGCTGAACACAATAGCGACATCATGCAGCACATGAATGCCGACCGCAAGGATGCGCTCATCCTGCTCGCCAAGCGGTTTGCCGGCATCGAGGCACCAGAGGCGGAGATGACCTCGGTTGATCGCCTCGGCTTTCACGTCCGCCTGAAGACCCAGGATGGCATGCGCGGAGCGCGCATCGGCTTCCTGAGAGAAGTTACGAATCCGACGCAGACCAGAGAAGTGTTGGTCGAGATGGTGAAGCTGGCGCGTCAAGAGTAAATCATCTCGTCGCTGTGTCATTTTGTGCCGGTTTAAGCGCCAAGGTAACAGCGTAGACTGCCGCTCAATGCCCCTCACGGTAGGCAGAGCGAAAGAGCAGGAAGGCCGCCCACAGTGCGATGGCCATCACCAGACGGCGTGGGTGTCGAGTGGTAGGGACTTCACAATAAATGCGGCGATCAGCACCGCTGGCAAGCCGCCAAGCGCAAGACCTAAAGCGGCGCGGGCTTCGTAGCGCCTGCTTTTCAAAAATCGCAGACTGCCCACCGGCATTAAGAAAGCCGAGGAGCCCATCATGATGGGAAAGGCCAGAAGCGGGGCCATGCCTAGTAGGCTGACCAGAATCATGCAAGGCGCATAAAAGCCGATCCCCAGGGTGCTCAAGGCTCCGAATAGGCACGTTCCCGCCATCCCAGTGAGAAGACCGAATTCATGCAAGGACAGTCCCTCTCCGCCCGCCGGAAACCAGTGGAGTTCTCTCATGATCATGAAGACGACCGCCAAAGTGAGCGCCCCGCCAACGCCCAACTGGATGGCTCGCCTGGGGAGCCTTGAGACCACGCCGGCGCCCCACCAGGCACCAATCACCGATGAAGCGATGAGAAGCACCAGGGTGGTGAAATCGACTTGAACCAAGGTGATGAAGATAAACGCCTGGGCGATGGTTGGGAGCGTATGCCCTACGTTCATGGTGCCGGGAATCAGTTCGTCGGGGACCATCCGGCCCAATTTGAAGATGGTGGTGGTGGTCGCGAACGAACTCACGCCGAGGGTGTCAAAGAAGTTGGTCAGAGAGCCGGTCGCCAGTTGGAGAAGCGATGGGATGGGAGCTTGTGCCTGGCCGTTCACCAAGCCTGCCGTGCGATCGTGGCGGAGCGCCGCTACCCAGGAATAAACGTAATTGGCAGACACCGCCGCAAGAGCCAGGAGGATGGTGATGCGGCCGGACACGGTTAACGCTGCTCTCTTTCCCTTACCGCTAGGATCTTCCGGACCAGGTACGGCCTCCGCTTCAAGATATGGACAGCACAGGCTTGCCCAACACATTCCATCGCGGCTCGATCCCCAACCCGGGAGCGCATCCGGCGGCGAGCCGGCCATCTTTCCGTTGCGGCGCTCCTTCGGCATTGCTCACGGTCAGGTAACTGTTGAAGTCGGTGGACGTGAACAAGTAGGCCGGCGGAGTACTGTGCGCCAGATGAGCAATCGCCGCCGTGGTGATGTCTCCGCCCCAGGTGTCCTCGATCGTCAAAGCGATCCCTAGCGAAACGCACAAGTCGCGGATCTCCCGTGCCCGGGTAAGTCCGCCAACTTTGGAAATCTTCAGATTGATGACGTCCATGGCCTGGTCTGTGAAACCCCGGACTACCATCGCCAGACAGTCCACGACCTCGTCCAGCACAAAGGGCCGGTTCGAATGGCGGCGCACCGTCAGGCATTCCTGGTAGCTGGCGCAGGGTTGCTCAAGATAGACGTCCACGGAACGCACGGCATCGGCAACTCGGATCGCCTGGTGCTGGGTCCAACCGGTGTTGGCATCTGCGATCAGTACATCTCCTGTTTTCAGATTGCCGGCCACTTCGTGGATGCGTTGGATATCGGTGTCCGGATCGCCGCCTACCTTGAGTTGGAATTTTGTGTAGCCCTCCGAACGGTACCGTAAGACTTTTCCCGCCATCTCCTCGGGGCTTTCCTGGGAGATGGCCCGGTACAGCGGGAATGACTCCCCATAACGTCCGCCCAGCAGAGTCACCACTGGTTGACCACAAACTTTCCCGAGGATGTCCCAGCAAGCGATGTCGATGGCAGATTTCACGTAAGGATGTCCTCGCAGGGCACGGTCCATGCGATCGTTGAGCAGGGAGAGCGCTGTTGCATCAAAGCCGATGAGGTGGGGGGCAAGTTCCGCGATGCCGGTACGCGCGCCCTTGGCATAGGCTGGCAAGTAAGCCGGGCCCAGGGGACAGACTTCCCCGTACCCGGTAATGCCGGCGTCGGTGTGGACGGCCACGACCGTGGAGTCAAAGACCTCCACAAAATTTCCGCCTGACCACTTGTAGCTGCCTTCCCGCAAAGGCAGGTCTACCTGGAAAGCCTCAATTTTTGTGATTTTCGGCATTACCATATCTCTTTTGCACCTACCTCGGCCTTCGCGTGGTGTTCTCTCCCGGGAAATCCCCTGAGCGAGGGCTCAGCGCTGACACCGCGATTCTTGCCTGGTGGGCTGCGGCGGCAAGAATCGAAACGAAAACAGTTGCTTTCCTGAAACTGCTTCGTGCTCGCAATCATAGCCTCTACCGTCCTCGCGGCCAAGCTCCGTTGCCGAGCACCGTGATAATTGCTTGATCCTTGGTGATGGGTTTGGCCTCTAACCAATATGTGCGAATTTGCTTTTGGATGAGTTTGAGGTCCAGCAGATGCTCGCGGATCTGGTCACCTTATGGATTGTCTGTCCGAGGGTAGGTGGTCGGCTTTGGTTTTGGGATTTTGGTTTTAGGCTGGCAAGAAAGGCAACGTGGCAACTGATCATTTCGTCGGGGCCCTGCTCGCTTCGATCACAACTGGTCAATGCTTTAGGGTTTCCATGACAATCTGCTGAATCAATCCAGTCAATCGGGGGTCCTCACCGATGGGCGACAGCACCTCGACCTCAAGCTGTGGAAACTGCGCTTTCGCCTGATTCACTTGTTCGGGTACGTCAATCGCCAGGTGTGCCCCAATCGAAAAGAACAAGGGAAGAATCTTCAGATGCAGGATTTGTTGTCCGACGCATTCGCGCGCCACATCTATCAGGGTCGGCTCAAGGAATTCCATATAAGCCAAGCTCACTTTAGTTTCTCCTGATTGACCCTGCACAGCGTCGACAATACGCTCGAACGGAACACGCCACCGCGGGTCTTTACTCCCGTGCGCCAGCAACACCAGGCACTCACTCTTTCCAGGAGACTTGTTTACTTCGTCGCTGGAACGCGTTGAATGAATCTCTTTCACGGGCCCTTATCCGCGCTTACAGGCGCTGCGCTCAATCACAATGCCCCGAACCGCTGTCGCATAACCCCGGAACGATACCGAAAGACTTGCCGTGACGTCGGAACGATGAACAAGCGGTTAGCAAGGCGTCCCAGCTCGACTCCATCCAACCGCAGCCCGCTGCCGGCCGCCTTCTAATGCGATTCCCAGGAAAGTGTATCGCGCGCCATGTAACTGCCAAGCTTGTATTCTTTTGTACATGACTGGCAAGCGGCGCGTCGCTCTCGCAGGCGATTACGATCCCGCTGTCATCGCGCACCAGACTTTTCACGGGCGATGCGATCGGTTTCCGCCGGCAGCTGCGGGACGGACGGTCATTCTGATTGGTAAATCGGGCGATCTCACGCCAGCTTCGCCATCTGTTCGATGTAGCGCTCGGCATCAAATTTCTTGCGCGCGGCATTGCCTGACATGTAACGGACGGTGCCAAAAATTGGCCGGTCGAACCAGGGACGGTCAAACTTACCGGCGATGGACCACGCAATTCCTGCGTAGCCGTTCGGATCACGTCCATCGAGGAAATATTTGTCGTTGAGATACACCGCTGTCTGGTACGCCACCGCGGGCGAAGGGCTCCACTCCAGTATCTTCTTCGCCCAATACATTCGCATGTAGTTGTGCATCCACCCGGCGTGGAGCATCTGTCGCTGCGCGGCATTCCAGAGATCGTCGTAGGTCTCGGCGCGCTCCAACTGCTGGCGCGAGTAGCTCCGGGGCCGGGGATCGCCGGCGTGCGCAGCGAGGGTGCGATGGGCCCAGTCGGGTGCGCTTTCGATGGAGTCATACAACGGATTGAAGTGCACAAAGTTGATGGACAGCTCTCGCCAGGTGATGAGCTGATCGAGAAAGTCGTCCTTGACCTGGCGTGGCACTTTGGCCTGCTCCACCGCCAGCGAGACGGTTTGTGGCCCGATGTGTCCGAAGTGCAGGTACGGCGACAATCGGCTGGTACCATCGAGCTCCGGCTTGCCGTGGCGCTCGGGATAGTGGGCCAGCTTGCCGGTCACAAATTCGCGCAGCAATGTCAAAGCTCGGTCGGTCCCGCCGTGAAAGGACGTGACAGGCTGGACTGAGCGATCAAGCTCCTTCCAACCCTCGGTGATGTCAGCGGATCCGTCGTCTGGGAGGACAGACAGCCGGCGGGGCTTCTCCCACTCGACCCTGGCCTTGGGGTTCGGATGCGGGATCAGAAACTCCTGCAACCGCGCTTGCAGCCGCGGACGAATTACACGAGCGGCGTACTGTTCTTTCGCCAGTAGCTTCGAAGGTACAATGACGTCGGCATCCACCGTCCACAACGGGACGGTCAACTTTCGGGCCGCCAGCTCGCGCCAGCACTTCGGTTCTCGCATAGGGTTTTCGTCGCCGACCACCAGCGAGGCCTTCACTTCCTCGCAGAATTTCAGCAGGGAATGTTCCGGATACCGGCGCAGAACATATCCGATACCGCGCGCGCGAGCGCCAGCCGCAGTTTGGGGAATGCCTTCCGCCAGAAACACAAAGTGCCGCAGGTTGGCATGGGGATAGAACGGGACTGGGGCGAAGAAGATAACCACTGGCTGCTGCAGGAAGTTCGCGACCCGAACCGCGGTGTCAAGTGCCGAGTTGTCGAGTACTCGCTGCGCGCGCTGCATCCAGTACACGACGCAGCGTCCCGCTGGATCGGGAGGTCCAGCGCGCCGGACGGTCACGCGCGGGTCGGAAGCAATCTGCGCCAGGGTTTTCGTAAAGGCAGTTTGGCACATCGTGAATGAATCCGCCAGGAGTATGGTGTGGCCAAGTTGGCGCCGCACCACCTGCGTCGGACCTTTGCCAGGTCGTGCCAAGCATCGGGACACGAGTTGGAGCAGATACAATTCCTTTTGGGGCACGTCTGGGTTCAAACGACCGAACGGTATCTTGGCTGCAAGCAGCGGGCACAAATAGTTCAGTAATTTAAGCGCTAAGCTGGGATTTCTGCCCGCCCGCCGCCAATGACGTAGTCTTTTCGCCGACTTCAAGTGGTTTCTCCTCGCCAACGCTGGGCAATCCGTGTGGGCTTTTTCAGCGCGGACGGTGCAAAATTCGCCATCGCCAAGTCTTTCGTAAAGTTGCGCTCATCTATGTACTTGGCCGCAGATGCCGGGTGTCAACCAGGTAATGCTGTGGAGTCGAACTGAGAACATTGGCTGCCAAGGAGACTTGTGTCTGGATCCGAACGCGTAGCGATAGCCGGGGTCACTGGGTACATTGGTGGCCGCCTTGCCCCTCGTCTGCTCGACCACGGCTACGCTATTCGGTGTCTGGTGCGTTCGCCAGCCAAACTGCAAAGTCGCGGATGGGCTACGAACCCCGACGTCCAAATCAGGCCAAACGAACCTGGGAGACGAAACGTGCCTAACCTGCGACCTGGAAGGTTGTGGGGCCGCGTTTTACCTGGTCCATTCAATGATGTCCGCGGGATCGGATTACGCCGAGCACGATCGTCAACTGGCTTTGACATTCGCACGTGCCGCCAAGAATGCCGGAGTCAAACGAATCATCTATCTTGGTGGACTGGGCGAGACCGGCCCGGACTTGAGTGAGCATCTCTCCTCGCGGCGAGAAGTCGAAGAAGCGCTTGCCTCAACTGGCGTAGCTGTTACGGTGCTGCGCGCCGCCATGATTATCGGATCAGGCTCGGCATCCTTCGAAATCCTGCGCTACCTGGTGGAGCGATTGCCAGTTATGGTCACGCCCAAATGGGTGAGTACTCCGTGCCAGCCAATTGCGGTCAGAAATGTCATCGGATACCTGGTCGGCGTCCTCGCGGTACCGGAGACTGCCGGCGGCGTATTCGACATTGGCGGCCCAGACTTATTTTGTTACCGGGACATCATGCGCATTATGGCGGAGGAGCTGGGACTGCGCCGCCGTTTGGTTATTCCTGTACCCGTGTTGACGCCACGCCTGAGCTCTTACTGGATTCAGCTGATCACGCCCCTGAGCAACACGATTGCCAGTCCACTGGCAGAGGGACTCAAGAATCCAGTCGTATGTCGGGATAACCGTATCGCCAGTCTCATACCTCAAGAATTACTTGCCGTCCGCGCCGCGATACAAGGAGCTCTCAGCCAAGTTGCTGAGCACCACGTGGAGACCAGTTGGTCTATGGCAGGTCCCATTCCGGGCGACCCGGATTGGGCAGGCGGAACCGTTTTTCGTGACGTCCGCCAGACGACCTTGGACATACCTGACTGGGCGGTCTTTCGCGCGGTGTGTCGGGTTGGCGGTGGAAACGGGTGGTACGCGACAGACATTCTCTGGAAGATCCGCGGATGGATAGATCAATTGGTTGGCGGCCCGGGGCTGCGACGAGGGCGAAGGGATTCAGAAGTCGTCGGATACGGAGAGGCGCTGGACTTCTGGCGCGTGGTGGGTTTCGAGCGCGACCGCCGCCTGGCCTTGCGCGCCGAGATGAAGCTACCGGGTGAAGCGCTGCTTGAGTTCCGGATTGAGGCGCTCAATGATCGCCAATGTGTTTTGCACCAGTCGGCGTTATTTCGCCCGCGAGGCTTGTTCGGCTTGGCTTACTGGTACAGCGTGCTGCCCTTTCACGCCATCGTTTTCAGGGGCATGCTAAGAGGCATCGAACGGGAAGCGCTCAAGATTGCGACCAGTCCCCAGAATATGGTTTCACAAGGTTCGACATGACCCGCGATGACTGCGGGGACCTGGACCGGGAGGCGTCCGTGCCCGCATAGCCCATCATCTCAGGCTCTCACGCCGGCCTCACTGGCACATCGACTACTTGAGAGCGCATACCCGGGTCGAAGAAATCTGGTACTGTCTCGACGATCAGCGTTTAGAGCATATCTGGGCGAAACGCATCGGATTGGCTGAAGGAGCCTCAGTTCCTCTTGTCGGTTTTGGATCCACCGATTGCAGATGCGAGTCTCACCTCTTCTTCTTCCGGCAACGACCGTCGCGTGAGCGATTCAGGCAAGTGCTAGGGACGCGCTTCAGGATTGCTTTTTGCTCGCGCCGTAGAACGTGACCTCGCCATCGACAACGACCGCCACGAATCTGTTACTTTCTGCGTCCTTGAATTGCACGACATGATGACCGCTGCGAGCCAACTGTCCCCATCGGCTCGGTTTCTCCGGATTCTGCTCGATGGCTTCATATTCGTGGCCCTCAACACTGAATGCGGCGGTTTTCAAATGCTGTCGACTTGTGCGGCGGACCGGTGTGGATATCCCGCCTACGCTAACCGAAGTACCGGTCATCAGCTGCGTGGCGATCGACTTTAGGGTCTCGGCCTCAATCACTGGTTCACGCCTCGCTAGAACTTCAGCCCCAAAGCCTTGGTGGTGAACTCCACCAATGGCGACATCTTTCGGCATGCGGAGACGAAATCCCGCATCAATTTGGCGCTGCAGATTTGCTCCTCGCTGAGCGGAACCGACGTGACAAAGTCCTTCATCTTCAGGTCGTCGATAAAGGGGTGACTGGCATCGAATCCACGCGGCGGCCGCGATAGTTTGTCCCCCTCAAGAATCAGCTTCTTCCGGACTTTGGCCCACTGCTCCATGTCGTGCGCAATAGCCGTCCGCACTCTGGTCAGAGCCCGATTGTCCGGATGCCAGATGCCTGCCGCAACGAAGCAACTGTCTGGCTCAAGGTGCAGATAGAAAACCGGCGCATGAGCATCCTTGCCGCTGGCATGAGAAAAGTGAATGCCGACGTGAGTTTTGAAAGGACGCCTGTCAGGTGAGAAGCGAGTGTCGCGATAGATGCGAAACAGGGAGCTGCGGGTAGGCCGCGCATCGGCGACGAAGTGGGGACTGATGCTGCCCAGGTAGGGCGCAAACCCGCTGATGAACGACAGTGCTGGTTCGACAATGGACGTTTGGTATCGCGCCTTGTTCTTTGCGAACCACTCGCGCTCGTTGTGCCGCTTTAGCTGCCGCAGAAATACGAAGACTCCTGGGCCGAAGAAAGCCGTGTCAGCCATCAAAATCTCCCCGGTGCAAACGTCAGTTTACCGGCTTCGCTCCGCGTGCCTGTATCTCTCGCCAGACCAGCACTGCAGGCTGCACGGAATCGTAAATGGTTGCCTTCAACTTGGGGCTTGGCTGGATGGGCTCTCCCCGCAGCCGAATGGCTGCAATCAGGCAGGCGGCTATGAGCAGTGCACCACGTTCACGTTCTTCCGGCATG
>PLQW01000271.1 GCA_003160215.1 Acidobacteriaceae bacterium | reverse complement strand
CTGGATTTCCAGCCTGCCTTCCCCGCCCCACTGTTTCACCGTGGCTGGCGTTACTTTCAGCAGATTGGCGATGGCCGACACCGTGTAGATCATTCCACTGTGTCCGGCGCTCTTGTGGTGGTTGTAGACCTTCAGGTAAATCGTGCGTGTCGTTGTTTTGAATCGCGTGGCGATTTCCCGGATACATGTGGTTTCGGACAGCTCGATGATTCTGGCTACGTCTTCCTGGCTCCAGACGCGGCGTGCATTCGGTCGGCGGAAGCCGAATCGTTCCGCCAGCCTCCAGCATGGCTTTTCTGGGTAACCCGTTAATGCCTGGAGTTGCTGCACAACCAACGCGCCGTCCTTCTTGGGTATTCTCGTTGACCTTACGATGCTTAATGCCTTTTCCGCCCAGACATAATGCTGGCGGGGCGACCGTGAGCGGGAATTATCGAACACCATGGGCATGGGACTACCTTACGAATCTGACTCGTCTCCTTTCGCTGAGTTGAGAGATGGTGCTTCAGGCGTGCTTGGTGCTCCGTATGAAGCCGTGACAAGAAATGTTTTGCAAGGGGGAGCTGAGTGCCGATTGCTCTTGTCTTGGTGTTCATTCTGTTCATCGCTAATTCAGGCAGTTATAGCGCCGACTCGGCGAAGACCGACCCGCGCCTTTCCGACCTTTCTGGGGCGGGACCAATATATTAGCTACATTGATTCGTCCTCCGTTTCTTGTCCAATAACTCTTCGGATCGCTGTTATTCCCCGTGCTCATAATGGTTTCGACGGCGCTGCCCCATCGGTCCGGACACATGCGCATGGCGATACACTGCGTTGCGGCTAATGCTTTACTCTTTCGCGATATACCATGGGTTGCAGCAGCAGATTTGAAAGCGATACGTCTGTGGTCGAGCATGCCCGCAGTCACAAAGCGAAAACCAAGTAGCCTAGTCCGGAGGACACCAGCCACTGTGTTCACTTGCCCGAGGCTCGCAGCCGATAAGCTAACCACTACGTTAAAGGCTCGTCAAATAAGCTCACAGCAGGAGGTACGCAGATTGACAAAATTGCTGGATTTTCCCGATATGGAACTCGTCGCTCAGCGGACATTTGAGCTGCAGGTCCACTTGGTGACGAATGCGCGCTCTCGTCGTCTCTATTACCTGCCCTGCCAAGTGGGGGTCCGAGGTTTTGTTTCCCAATGTTGAAGTGCGTCATTTGCACGCTGTCACCGTTTTAGCCGAAGAACTCAATTTCACGCGTGCCGCCGACAGGTTGCACATTACCCAACCCGCGCTCAGTAAGCAGATCACCGAGCTCGAAAAACAGCTTGGATACCGCCTCTTTGTCCGCGACAAGAAGCGGACGGTAGAACTCACGGATGCCGGGCGTACTTTCGTTCAGGAAGCGCGATCTGCCATGTTGCACACCGAACGGGCGGTCCAACTTTCCCGCGCCATCAGCGAGGGCTCGGAGAGCGTTCTGACGATCGGCCGCTCACCTTGCGCCGACCCTGCCTGGATTTCGGCAGTCCTAGCCACTCGACTGCCTCTGTTTCCGAAGCTGCGGGTTCGGCTGAAGAGCCAATTCGCGCCCGAATTAGTCCGAAGCGTCCTGGCAGGGGAATTAGACTTCGCCATTGTGACGGCGGCACCCAAAGACGGGCAGATCACGGCTGCGCCGTTTGCCCGTGCGCCGCTGTACGCTGCTCTTCCCGAGACGCATCAGGCGGCTCACAAAGAACCGCTGATGCTGCAAGACCTGGCAAAGGACCACTGGATTTTGTTTGCAAAACAAGTTAATCCACTTGCTTATGATGCGATCATGGAGCTGGCGCAGCGTGAGGCCATCAATCCCAAGGACCCTCATCACATCATGGTGGCACACGAAGCGATTCACCTGGTTTCCGAGCAGCTGGGTGTCGCCTTCCTTACCAAGGCCAGTGCCCTCCGTATTTGCGTTGAAGGAGTGGTCATCCGACCTCTTGCGGACGAGTCGTTGTGGTTCGAAACATGCGTGGTTATGAGGGCCGAAGACTGTTCACGGTTAGTGAACAAGTTTGCCCGTTCGTTCCTTCGTCGGCATCAGCCTCCGTCACTAAATCGTCATCAGCCTTGATTCACTACATCAGTTGGAACGGCCGATCTCAGTCTGACTCGCACCATTTGACGTGTATTTGCCATTCAGTCAAGCGATATATAAACAGGAATGAGCGACCGTGCACATGGCTGTAAGAAATGACCTCAAGGGTTGCCTCCACCTCGGCGGAGGAAGCCGCAAAAGTTCTTGGGGTGAAGTCGCGGAACGAGCGGTTCATGCGACGCTCAAGGAAATTGTGGCCCTGAAACGATAGCAAGCTTGATGAGGAGAATACCCAGTTGCCTAGCCGAGGCTCGTTTTAGTCAAATCGCGTTAGTCGCGATGGAGGTGTTCAGATGGAGGAGCTGCGGATCAAGTGTCAATTGCGCAACGGCGTCTCAGGCAAACATGGTCGCGGACGGGCCGCGACAGGAAGAAGCCTCAATGCTGTGTTCGCGCAGCATTGATACCGATGGAGCGGGTGCCGCGTCAAAGAAAAAGGCGGAAAGCATTTACTTCCCGGCTTTTCTTACCATTGCCTCTTGATGTCTGTTGCGTCCAACCGTTGGCACCACCGATGAATTGAACTCTACAAGCGAAGAACTACAGGGCGAGCAATGCCCAGGTCGCCCTGTATTTCGCTACGCAGGATTGAGCACCTGACCTGCAACCTTGCTGATTTCGAGCTTGCGCTCGGCGTCTTCGGTCTTACCCGCAACCCAGGAGACGGCATTCGACAGCCGCCAGATGGTGTTGCCCGCGGGCATGTTCACAGTGTCGAGCGAGTTGTAGGCTTCAATCACCGAATCCGCATCGTTCTTCTGCAGCGCCTTCCGCAAGAGTTCGCGCGCCTGGGCCGAATCCACGGTTTTCCCATTCGCCTGGCGAATCAGGTCCATCTGCCGCTGCAATTGTCCGGCGTTGAGTTGTTTTTGGATCACGTCTCGCAACGCACTCACCGTGGTCTTTGCGTCCAGTTCGTACGTCCGCTGGGAGTAGACCATCGATTCATCCAGACGCTTGCCCAGATGGACCTGCCGCATCTCTTCCTGGGTGATGGCCAGGTTGGTGCACCAGATCCTCAGCAGGTAAGCACGGAGTGAGAGCGCGCCGTTACCGAAGTCGGAGTTCTCCAGCGACAGCCCGAATGCGACCACTTCGCCGGGCACCGGCTCATACACCTCCGGCATGATCGCCTGGATGGCAATCTTGGTATCGGTGACATAGCCCTCGTACGGCAACGCTCCCTTCTCCTGCACGGCCGTGGCAAAGGCCTCCACGATGGGACGCGAGTCGATGCGGCGGTAGGAGTCGGACAGGAACCCGCGTACTTCCTGCTGCAACGAACGCAGAAGATAGTGTTTCTTCTGAAACCGCCGGTTAAAGACGGTCTGGAGATTGTGGGCCAGCAGCTGCCGGCCCCACGGCTCGGCGACCGACTGCAGGCTGTCGATGAACTTCACCGGCATGTCGGTGGCCTGCGCCATCTGGTAAACGGCGTTTCGATGCAGGGATTGTTCGATGGCGCCGTGCTCCCGATCGGGCACGGTCATGAGGATTTCTGGCAGGTTGTCGGCAGCGCGGAACTGCAGCGCTTCGCCGCGCGCCAATCGGTCAGTCGGCTGGTTGCGCATGACGTGGTCGATCACGTTGGCGGCACGCGAGCGGCCACGCTCAATCAGGGCTTCGAGTTTCGAGACAGCTTGGTTCTTCGACTCGACGGTTGCGAGCATGAGATGGTTTCTCCTGGGATGAAGTTTGGTTAGACGGTGAGGGCAAGATGGCAGCAGGCGACTGATGCCGGGTCATCTGCCGCGTTGGTTGATCGAGGGATTGGTGTGGGGACAGAGGCACGGCTGAGTGACGCCATGATTGCAGCGCCGCGAACCCGTGCATCGATGATGTTCGTTGCGTCTGCAATGCGAGCACCAGCGTTTACGCGCACTGGGCGCACTTCTGCAGGCTTCGGCAGTCGTCATGGTTTTGAGTTTCATGGGAGTGAAGGAAGAAGAAGATGCGGGAGCGGTGTGCTGCCCCTAGAACAGGGGCAGCTGCACCGCGAAGTCAGTTGATTGATCAGTGTGGTTTCCGGTGAAGGCACACACGGGAGTGGTTGCATGTTCCGCGCCCGACGGCAGCGGGAACGATGGAAGGGTTACACCGTTCCCGTCGTTGACGGATGGAAGCTCTTTCACCGGTTCTTGCTGTTCGGAGGTGGGCAGGAATGCACCGACGCGGCGCCAGAGGTTGTCGGCGGATTCTCCGATTCCCTTGTTCTGCACCAGTTCCCGCGCCATGGCGGTGAGCATGTCGTCGTCGCCGTCGATCGCCTGTAGCCCATCGGAGGTGAACTTCCCTTCCATGGCCAAAGCGACCAGAAGCTTTTTCCCCATGAGGCGCAAACAGACCTCCTGCATGGTGCCGCTATAGGCGAAGAACTTCACTTCCACGGGATGCTTCTGCCCTATGCGCCACGAGCGCCGGCTGGCCTGCCGCAGAGTGTGCAGGGAATAGCCGGTTTCGTGGAAGAGGATCGTCGGAAACTCCAGCAGATCGAGTCCGGTCTCGACCAGCTTGGGATGGCAGATGACGACGTCGATGCCGCGCTTGAGTTGCTCGCGGTACCAGGCTTCGCGCTTATGGGTGGGCACGCTGGCCCGGAGCACCCCGGCGCGAATCCCCTCGGCTCGCAGCAGCTTCTCCAGCCTTGCCGTCACGTCGTACTTGTTGGTGTAGACGGCGAAGACCTGGCACTTCCGCCCGCGGTCGAGTTGCCGCTTGACCTCCTCAATAAGAGCTCGCTCCTTGGAATAGACCTTGCTCTCATCCAGATCCTCGGGCTCCGCGATGATGAAACTCTCGCGCTGCTGGGTTTCCGGGTTATAGCGGGTGCCGTAGAGCGTGCCCAGGCCATAAGGATGGTCGGGATAGACCAACAGCGCGTTGAGCATGGTGCTCAGCACGCTGCGATTGCCACGATGCTCTTGCAATGTCGCGGTAATCTCGTCCTCCAGTTGCTCGTAGGCTGTTTTCAACGCGCCTTCCAGGGCAACCGGAATGACATCTTCCCTGTACGCTGGAAGTGCATCGGAGATGTCCTCCAGCGAAACGAAGGCGCAGGTGTCCATCAGGTACTTACCGAACAGCAGCGGTGAGGCTCCGGGCTTGCGCCGGATCGTCACTTCCGTCCTGTTCTTCTTGGAGCAGGCGTTGTCTTCTATCTTGGTGCGCTCGATGGTCTCGATCACGCCAAACTCGTGGGTAAACCGCTCTTTGCCTGCCGAGCCCCAGGTAAAACCGTCCCGGACCATGCGGCTGGCATCGACGCGGAACAGGGTGTTATAGAGATCGTCGGCATAGCCGCTCAGGAGCGTGCCGGTCAGTCCGGCGACTTTCTTTGCCACTCTTGCCAGCACACCGAGAGCGTTACCTTGTGCGGTGTCGCCAGCCAATTGATGAACTTCATCGGCGATGGCGTAATCGAACCAGTCGCACATGTATCGGCCCATGAAGTCAGCCGGCGCCATACGCTGGATCTTGTTGCGATCCGCCTGCCAGAGCGCCGAGTAATAAGCCGTTCCGCCCTTGTCTCTCTCCACGAACTCGTGGAGGCGCTTCCTGTCGAAGTCACGGACGTCGAGAAACTCGTCATCGGTGGAGATGGGCCTCGATGTGTCCGGGTTTAACACCAGGCCGAGGTGCTTTCCGGCGCGGGCTTTCAGGTAGACATGCTTCCAGAAATAGCCGAGCTTGGCCCGCTCGCGCCCGAAGATGAAAATAGAGGATTCCGGACAGACCTTCCGCCATCTCTTCGGCCCAAGCATACGCAAATCAGCCAACGTGGTGTGCAGACCCTCGCGCACGATCTCGCCGAGCCGGAGGCGGACTTCGTTGACCCCATGCGGCTGTCTGGGATCGCCGCCGTTACGCATGTCGTCGATCAGGAAAACCCGCACTCGGGGAAGCGTGAGGAAGGTTTCGCGTGCCCATTTCTCGACCAAATGCGGCGGAGCCATGACGATGCCGGAAAACGGCTTACCTTGTGAATGGACGAACATCATGCCCAGGGCGATCAGGGTTTTGCCCGCTCCACATTCGGCTACCACATGAGCGCCACGGGAGATTTGCCAGCGCTTGGCGACACCCATGATGGCGAGGCTCTGGGCCGGGTAGGGTGAGCGGAGCAGTCGTGAAAGCTGAGATGAGGGCGGATCTTCTGGACTGTGCAGGGGAGGGTACGAAGCAAGAATGCGCTCGCCCAGCTCAGTCGCATGGCAGACCATATATTGGCGAATCGAGGACGGAAATGACATGTGTACTCCGCATGGAGGTGAAGTTTTGTTGAGTTAGAACGGGTTAGAAGGCGAGGTTTGGAAGGTCGGCACGGCAGAGGGCTGGGTCAGGCTGGCGCCGCAGAGTCACAGACCTCCGCGACTTCTGCGGCCCTTTGCTTCTGAGGCCATGCACTCGCGGATGAGGAGCTGTGACAGTAACGCGTTGAGGCAGTCCGCCACCGTGGGCAGGCTGTCGCCCATGTTCTCGATGGTTTCTGCGATCCTTGTGTGCCTTCGCTCCCGCTCGTGCCGGGCATCCTCGGTTAGCGCGCTGGCGGTGCGGGTCAGAAGCTCGCGAAGGCCCGCGGCATATTCATAGCGCACCGAATGCCGGTAACGCCGGATTGCCGCATGTGAAACAGTGAGGCATTCGTTGATCGAATGCAAAGCGGCCTCCTGGTACGGCTGGAGTCGTTCCCCGCCTCTATTCCAGGCGCGCAGCAATTCGGCACGAGTGCGTTGCAACAGCTCGCAGGCAATCGCCAGCTGCGCAGTATTTTCGGCATGTTGAGCAATTGTCAGCTCGATCCTGCTGCGCTCGACGGTGACATAACTGCACAGAGGATCGCCTTCACGCAGCTCAGCATTGAGCCGATTGAAAGAATGGTTATTCAATGTGGACTCCGGAGATTGCGTAGTTTTGTAAGAGAAAGTTGTTGGTCGGCTTTTATTGGGTGGCTATTAGTTGCGGATGCTTCGGACCCAGGACATCGACAGGGTTGGCTGACTCGGGCCAGTGAACCGGACCGTTTGTCGTCGGGAAGGAAAGCTTCTTTTGCCGCAGTCCCTGCTCGATCAGCTTGAGCAGTTCCTGCCGGCGCGTCTTCACGGCCACAGCTCGATATCCGAAGCCCGCGAGAGCCTGGATTCGCTTGCGGCGCTTCAATTCGGACAGGAACCAGTCCGCCCATTCCGGGAGTGCTGGAAGCCCGAAGTGCAGAACCAGTGAAGACCAGACGAACATCGGTTCCGCACTGATGAGCAATAACCGGTCCTGCTGGGCATTGCCGACCATCTCCTGCGACAGGCCGAGCAGGTGCCGCAGTGGACGCCTACGATTGGCTACACCGATGGGACCGCGAAAGCAGGTGGGCGTCGCCCCGAGCGAGACGATCCTCTCGACGCCCTCGGGATCAATGGCGGTAAAGGGATCGTTGTTGGCGAAGGCGGCGGCCAGCGCGCCGATTTCCATGTCACCGCCTACGACGGAAACCAGGTGTGCCTTGCTGTCCTCACCAATCCAGGCGCTCAAATGGACCCGAATGTGCGTCCGAGTCTTCTCCGTGCGCCGCAGGTAAACCAGTTCTCCAAACCGTTCATGCGCATTTTTCATCGCTTGTCGCTTCTTCCTCCGTTTCCTTGAGTACGAGAACATGGCCGCTTTTGTAGGTGAGTGTCAGCTCGTGGCTGAAGCGTTCCCGACGGCGCACGATTTGGTAGCCGTCTTCCTCTTCGTGATAGACGTCAACGTGTTTTACCGAACGCCAGTGCGCGATATGCCGACCGTCGGCTGTACCGAACACTCCATTCAGCATTCCCGCCGTGCACAATAGACCCACGTGTCCGCCGTGCAGGGGAGTCACCGGACGACCCTCGATGCGCTCCTGCTTGCGTACCAGCAGGTTGAGAGCATTCTGCATAGCGCTGGAACGGTTGATTGCATCCTCGATCGCATCCAGCGGCAGGCCCCTATATTGGATGGGAACAGCTATAGATTCCGGGACTAGGTAACGTTCGGTCGTCTCTGAACTAAGTGTCGGCAGTTGGTTGCTGTTATAGGCCAACCGCAACAGTTGGTCGGCGGAACGAGTGTCACCGCGATGATGTTCTTTCTTGCGAATCGCCACCACAGCGATTTGCCGGAAGCGGACAGACTCCGGGTGGGTGAGGCGGAACACGGAGATGCGCTCGAATTGGCTGGCCAGACGCTTGGCGCAGTGCGAGAGCGCATTGTCTGGGATGACGAAGATCAGCACTCCGGCTGTCTTCAGCCAACCATAGCAATGGTCGAGAAACACAAGTTCCAGGCGTTGGTTGCTGTGGTTTCCGACTTCCACGTCATACGGTGGGTTGAGGTAGAGAAGCGAGCAACACCCTGCCGGAAGATGGGATTCGAAGGTGCTGCCCTGCGTGGTGGGGATGCCGCGCGCAGCCGCGGCGACGGCTCGATCCGCATCAAGTTCGATGGCCGCTCTCAGCGCCGCGAAGTCTTTGGTGACCTCGATCAGCGCGGTCCCATCGCCAGCGCACGGATCGACCGCGAAGAACGGTCCTGGCGCTATCAGGAGTTGCCTGAGGTTGCTCGCTTCTTCGACGGGCAACGGGTAATGACCGAGTTTCAGACGCCCTGCATTGCGCACGGGAGCGCTCCTTTCTTTTGGGATTGAGTATGTTTTGACTTGAGCTAAGGTCTGCCGAATGGCAAGGTTGCGGTTTACTTCGGTGCTCAATTAAAGGTGGCGGCGGGAATGCCGGGCACGATGCTGTCAAGTTCCACTAAGGGGGTAGCCCTGCCAGGTGCCGCGCGGGTCACACGGTAATGCGGGAAGAATCTCTCAAGTCGGCAGCCGTGACTTCCCAGATGAAGACTTCTGGCCCGGAATAACTTCCGACTAGCCGGTGACCCACTCGACGACAAATAGAATTGGCCTATCATCGGCAAACCTTACTGCACCCACCCTTCGCGAAACAAACGCGCAATGGGTTATGGCTCGCCGCCCAGTGGTTAGGCAGCGCCTGAAAACTGAGTGGGCCAACCATCCAAACCGTCCTTCGATCATCGAGATTCCCTGGTTCCTCAGGTCGGACGGAAGGCCCACCAATCAGCCCCGCTCCGGGCTATGTCTAGGGTTTTGGCGCCTCGCCCGCCTGCTTTTCAAAGGTCCAGTGGCAAGGACGCCCAACGATGCCAAGCCCGGTGCTGCGCTCGCCTTTGCCCTCCGTGTCAGTGAACTGGGTCTTGACCTCGTAGCTGTACTCCTCGCCTTCGGTCTTGATGGGACCATGCGTGTACGCGGCAGAAGCGGTGTTTCCGCTGGCGGTGAGCTTGGCGTTGCCGCCGTTGCCAATCTTGCCATCGATGGCGAGATAGGCCGGTTGGTTTTTTGTGCCGCGCTCTCCATGGAGGACGCCGCCCGAGACGGTCGAAACAAAGTAAAGGGTATACCCGAGCGCTCCTCCCTTGGGCTCACAGGTGACGGTGGTGTTCCAAGTGCCGTCAAAGCGACTGGCGTTCTGGCCGAAGGCGGCAAGGGTGGTGAGGAAGATTACGGATAAGATGAGTTAGCGCACAAGCGGCTCCTTTCGGTACGAATTGTACTCTGGAGCGAGGGCAGGCCTAGACGGGAACTCTAGCTGGATGAACAGAGTTCCAAGGCACGGTGGATCGGAACGGGATCGTTTCCGCCATGACCAATTGTCCCTCGAATGTGTCAGGTTTAGAGGTATTTAGAGGTATTTAGAGATATTTAGAGGTATTGGGCGGGCGGTCGACAATGCGGAAGTTGGCCAGAACCGGCATCGAGGACATGTCATGCCGCAGTTACTCCCGGACCGCCCGCAACCCTTCCCCAACCGGGGTACATCCGGCTTGCATGTGATCCGCCACGAAGCGGCGGCTGGCGCCAATGGAGCTTCGCGCAACGGGAATTCTGGGAAGTCCGGAACCTCACTTGGCTGATTAACGCGCCTCTCGGCAAGTTCGAGATAAGATGATTGCGAGCGTGTTTTCCTGGTTATATTCATTGGCTCGCGATAGTTTTCGCTTCCACCTCGAAATGGCGTTGCGACGAAATCTCACTGTCACAGAAATCCGGGCAACGGAAATGACAAGTGAAAACGGCGAAGGCAGGAAGCGTGAACGACAAAATGCCACCGTGCGAGCCACTAGGGTGCAAGTCCTTGTGATGGCAGTTTTGCTAATCGCAGTCGGGGCCAATGCTCAAGAGACGAAGCCTGTGCCCCCGACTCCCATCGACGTGAAGAAAGGTGACCTAGGCGAAAAGGTATGGAACCCCGCCTGGGATCTCATCGTTGAGAAAGCAATTCCGCCGGCGATGCTATCGCCTGCGGTATCCCACGATGTCGCGCGCTTCTGTCCACGCTTTTCGACTATGAACGACCCCGACAAGCGTGTCTTCTGGGCGTATTTCTTCCAGGCACTCGCCGGCGCCGAGGCCGGGCTAAATCCGCGCACCCGCGTCCGGCATACCCAACCGGGGGCCGCAAAGATCGACAAAGTCACGGGCGTATCCGTCCGCAGCGAAGGCCTGCTGCAACTCTCTTACGGAGACGGAAAACTGTATGGCTGCGATTTTGACTGGGAAGGTGACCGCAAGCTGCCGGCCGCCAGCCCGGCCAGAAGTATTCTTCAGCCGAAGAACAATCTGGAATGCGGCGTGAAGATCCTCTCAAACCAAATCATCGATCAGCACAAACCGCTGTTAACGCGAACCTGATACTGGTCCACCTTGCAGCCCGGACAGAAAAGCTATCGCATCTTTGCCAAACAAATGACGAATCCGCCCGCCGCCTGCGGCTCACACGCGCCAACGCCAATCAAAAAGACCGCGACCACCAAGACCGTGCAGGATAAGGCGGACGGGACGAAATCGTCACATTAGATATCTGGTCTTGACTCACGGCATTGAAGCAAACACTCGCAAGCGGCTCGGCACGTTCACCCGAGCGCTGTACGACGAAGCTAAGGTCAAGGGATTGAGCGCGATCAGCATGAGGAACGATTTGAAAGCAAATTTCTTGCTTGGGGGAAGTGAGTCGAAACCGTTAAGCGAAAGGAGAGTCGTGCCTGACCACGTTTCTGTTATCGAAGCCGTTGGGCTCTCGCCCCGTCCATATCCGCGCTGCACAAACACGGTTGGATTAGGGCGGTTCAGCTTGCCCTTTCCGCAGGAGTGGCAGCACTCGGCAGTTCTATTCGAGCCAACCCATGAAGACTGCCGTGTCGTTCGGCAAACCAGAAACGGGGTTCGAGGAGATCAAGGGCCAACGCCATATAGCAAGGCCTCGTTTCCCCCAACAGGACTTCGGGCCCGGAACCAATTCCCGTTTGCTCGTGACTCGCGCCGGACCGTTGGGAAGCGCGGGCGCTAGACGTCTTTCGTTGTGAGTTTGCGATTTCGTAATAGCTATCCGAGAGTGGTGAGGAGTCAGTTTCCGAATCATCGACAATGCACCAACTGTGTGGTGCCGAAAGGAAGGGGCGTGCACTTGTGCACGCCCCTTGTTGTCGCCGCAATTCTAGCCGGCCGCAGGAACTTTATTTGACGATCACGGCCGGCGGCGGAACGTATGTGCCATCGATTAGTGCCTTACCCGGAGCGTAGGTGCCAAGGATCAACATGAACGGTCCTGTGGGTGTGGGCAGCCAATTCGCTTCCTTGTCCTTCCCGGGATTCTTGCTCTGCAAGTAGATGGTCAACGATCCATCCGCGTTCTTTTTCATGTCTGGGTAGTCACTCCCCAGGACATAACGATTGATCGGATTCGGGACGGGGTAGTAGTTCGTGGCGTCGAACATCCGCAACGCCCGGAAAGCCGGTTCGTTGAAGGACGGCGGTTGTTTGAACGTCATGGTGTACTGCTTGGTTCCGTTGAGCGGTTGGTCCGCGCCATCCAGGACTGCTTGCAAATAGACCGCTTCTTCGGGCGTGTTGGCGGTCAAGCCATTCCGCGCGACATAGGCGCGAAGACTGTAATCCGTGCCATAGACGCCCATCGTGGCCGACGGGATGAACCAGCCGTTGACGGGCTGACCTATCGGCAGCGTGGCCAAAATCTCTGGTACGTCCACAGCCGCTCGGGACATCGCCTTCAGGACAATCGGGTTGACCTTGGTCCGGTCCCACTGCTTGCCCAGTTCGATGCCAAGGGGCGCGAACATCGGCAGGACGGCGGCGATCTCGTCCTTGGGGGGAGGATTCTCGTTGATGACTGCGGACATGATCTCCCAGAACTGCAGCGGGTCCTTGAAATCCAAGGTGCTCACCGGCAATTTCGGATTGATCAAGTTCGGCACGGCATAGTTGTTCGTGGGAGCCGGTTGTGCCGCGTTGCCCAAGTATTCCGACAGTGTCTGCGGCTTGATTTCTGCCAAGACTTTTCGGGCGGCTTCCAGACCACTTTGTTGCGGTAGATGCACGCGAGGCTGGATCAAAACCCAAGGCGTCGGCGAATCAATGCGCTTGACACCCGGCGGCAACTCACCGTGCCAGCCAGGAGCGACATAGGCGACTCTTCCTCCCTTGTAACCGGCCTCCGCGCCCGCCGGATACGCGAAGGCGTTGGTCCACATGTCGACAGTTTCCACCATGTAGTAGAGCCCATTTGAATCGGGAAGGCTCAGGACGACCGGCTCCTGACGCAGGTCGAGAAAACCGAAGCCGTAGATCACGCTCAGGTTCGGCAGCACGTAACCCGCTTTCTCAGCGAGCTCCGGAGTTGAGGTGTTCTCCATCCGCCAGAGACCGTTCGGGGGCGCCTTGGAATTGGGTCCCGTGGCATCGTGATCGCGCAGGGCGTACATGATTACGGCGGGGCTATACGGGGAGAAGAAGAGAAACTTCGTGGGTCAGCACTTCTGGGCGCGCGGGTACTTCGTATCCACCGTGGGGCGGGACGAAAGGGTGATCCGCGAGTACATACGGCAGCAGGAAGCCGAGGACAAGCGATTGGACCAGATCAACCTGTGGCGCTAACGGCCACCGGAACGGTGGCCCAAACTTCCGGGGCCGCGTTAGCGACCCCGACCAGCCGCTTTGAGCGGCTCACAATCTAAAGCCCCCGGCTCTGCCGGGGGATACTTACTGAAGCCACACGTCACGGAGCTAGTGGTGTGCCGAGATGTTGACATTCAGGAGACCGGTGGGGATTGCAGGCCTACTGTTATAACAACAAGTGCAGCGGATCCTGGAGGCATATTCTGCCTCAAGAAGAATCCACTTTTCCGGGCGGATGAAGCGATCGAACCTTTTCAAGGGCGTCGCGATGATTATTAGATGTGACTGTTGTTGGCTGTTGCATTAGAGCCCGGCATTATCACTCTATCTGGTGATTGCGATCACTGACCTATTCAAACGCTCGGTGTAAATTAACAGTAGCCGGGACGTGTTTCTTTACACAGCTACACCGAAGTGTGCCATGGCGTCTCAGGCAAAACTCTCCCGCATAGCCATCAACAAAATCCAGTCTGGGCCCGATTTTTGTCTTACGCAAAACGCGCAGCATTGTGCCGTTTCTCTCGCTAAAGCGGGGGGTTAGGTCGCGCCTAGAAACTTGCCAGAATCTAACGAAGGAGAACCGCATGTCAAAGACTTGGGTAGTGGCTTACCGTAGTGCGGCTGGTCATCTTGAGCGGGCGGCCTACCATTACAAAGAGGCGGCGAAATACGAGGAGGCCGGGGATCACGAGAAGGCCACGCACCACGCCTACCTCGCTCACGGATACACTCAACACGCGATTCATGACGATGCTGAAGCGGCGAAACTGCATGCCGAACACTTCTTGCATGTCGAGTACTGCCACAGCTCTGTGACAGTCGCTTCCGAGCAAGGAGCCAAGGTATCCGTGGGAATAGAGCCGACGCGGTCTAAAGCACAGGTGTGAGGAGTCGTAATAGAGCGATCACCGATTTTGGGAAAACGTGATCGAAAACAGTCGTCGAGGAACAACTCGCTGCCAACTCGACTTTTCAACCGCCAAAGGCGAGGTGGGGCAATAGTTTCTCTGACGAAGGAGGGGTTTTGCAGCTCCACCTCAATGCAGACGAGTTAAATTTGCTCGCGGACACTTTGCTAGAGCGGGTCGGCATGATATCAGCCTAAAAGCCTTCGGCGGCCAGCGTTCAAGGGAACGAGGACAGGGATCAAGCCGTTCGGCGCTATGACCACCTACGGGATAAGGTGTTGGCTAGAGATTTGCGACTCGACTCAGATGAGCTCGAGCAGGTGGCTGATCTCTTCAGAGAGCAAAAGTGCGACCGTGACGATGAGATTGCCCGCATGCAGAACTCCGCACTGCGCCTTAAACTACAACAGAAGCTCGGGCTTGTGGAACGCATATTGGAACGGGTTGAAGAGGCACGTGCCATGCTTTGACAGAGCTTCACTTACAGAGGTCTGGTCCGCAAAGGGGAGGTTCACCGGTATCGAAGCAGAAGTTAGCAAACGAGGTAGTCTCAACAAGGCAAAGCGAAGAAATGAGAGGAGTGCGAAATGACGAAAGAACTAGGAAAGAAACCAGCAACATCGGCCCTTGTCGAGCCGGAGACCCTGGAAGATCAGGTTCGCGCGCGTGCTTACGAACTGTATGAGGAGCGTGGGAAGGAAGCCGGTAACGACCTGGATGATTGGCTTCGGGCTGAGGCGGAGCTCATGTCGGGTCAGTACTGTCCGGAAGATG
>PLQW01000202.1 GCA_003160215.1 Acidobacteriaceae bacterium | reverse complement strand
TTTCCCGCGCGAAGGTGGTCGCCGACCTCGGCGGCGGCGGTGGGTCGCTCATTCTTGCAGTGCTTGGACTCAACCCGCATTTGCGAGGCATGCTTGTAGACCTCGAATCCAGCGTGGATGCAGCCAAATCTCGCTTCGCGGATGAAGATACTTCCTCCCGATGCGAACTGATTGCCGCAGATCTGACGCAATCGGTCCCGGCGGGTGCCGATGTATACATGCTCAAACATGTACTGCACGGGCGTCAGGACGGGGACGCTGTTACTATTCTCAAGAACTGCCACGCGGTAATTCCGCAGAACGGTAGTTTGTTGATCGTTGAATTCATCCTTCCTCCGCTCGTCTCGCATCCAGATCCGCAACTGGCAGGCCACCTGATGAGCGACCTCAACATGCTTGCTGTGACCGACGGTAAAGAACGTAGCGAGCGCGAATGGAGAACGCTTCTTGAGGCAGCGGGCTTCATCCTGACCGGGGTATACCCGGTTGGAGGCGACACTCTGATGGTTCGGAACGTCGGGATACTCGAAGCAAAACCAGCTTAGGGACAATCGAGATCAGCTCCGAGCATTCGGCTGTTCCAGGTAGAAGCGAACTGCCAACGAATAGCGATCGCGATGGGCGTTTCCCGGTACTAATCCGGCCAGATCTGCCGGGTAGGACCATGGCGCGAATCGGGCTTCGAATGATGCCGCCGTTTCCATGGTCCCCCCTAAAATTCCGTACGGCGGGTTTTCCCCAGTACGGCTTCAAGGCCGGTGTATCAGGCGGGGCCTTCCCGGCTGCACGAGGTCTTCCCCAGCGGTCAGTTTGCCATCGCCCTTCGTGCACCTCGCTTATCGCGTTTGCTCCCCGTTCTGTGCCGGGGAACGCGCTGCGCTGGTGCACCTCCGTTCGAGCGGCTTCCGCCACTCTACCCCAGGGGCCCTCGCTCCAGTCCGGGTTATAGTGTCCCGCACCATCATCACTTAATCAGCCCCATGCGCCCCACTCGCAGGCACATCTCGATTTCACCGTCTCGGCTTATACGAGATGCCATCGCTGTGCGCCACACCTCAACGCCTAGGCGACCCGCGAGTGGTTCCGTGCTTTCGTTGGCTATTCTCTGTCGGCATGTCGCCCTCCGAGACCCCGGGAAGCCGGCCGGTTGCTTATACCCAGTTCCTTCACCGACCGCGCTGGCCTTCGACCTTCTGGGACGGTCTCGGCACTTCCTTCACCCTCTACCCTCCGATTCTCGTGGAGGAGTCCATTTCGGGGCTTAACTACGGTTCGCTTGCGCTACAACCTGCCGACTTGCTCGCCCCCCTGTCGGAGCAGACCACGCTTTCGCCCAGCCTACGGGGACTTTTACATCCGGGCTTTCGGCGGATTGGTCACCCGCACCGCCGCCGGACATCACTACAGTGGCAACTAGGCAAGTTCCACTGGCGGGACTCACCGATTTACACCCGCTAGAACACCAACTAGCATCGCTGCAACCCAGAAGAAGACTTCGGGCCCGCATCGTTGAGAGTCCGTCCTAGGGGCATCGATTCCTGAGTCCACGACTTCGATCAAGAGTCTGCTTTAGAGAGCTGGTCGGTGATCGTCTGGAAGTGATGGCCCATCACCGCCAGCGTCATGGCGGCGCCGAAGGAGCCGCGGTAGCGCGTGGCGGCTGTGAGCAGAAACTTCCAATAGCTGAGGCGAGCTTTTCCCAGTAGTCCCTGGTGCACCACGGAGGCGAAGAAGGCACGCAGGGTGCCGTAGCTCAATCGCTGCCGGCATTGCGGCTGGCAGCGGCTGAGGAAGAGCTTGACACGCTCATAATAGGCATCGCAGGCATAAATTCTATTGAGCACATGACGATAGCCCTCGACGAGCCGGGTGGCGTTCATGCGCGGAAGGAAATTCAGTTGGCAATCGGTATTGTTGCCGCCCCCAGCATTCAGAATTCGGCCCTCGCTCCACAGGCGGCGAAAGAGTTGCGTGCCTGGCATGGCTTGGAGCAAGCCCACCATGGCAACGGGAATGGCGCTCTTCTGAATGAACTCGACGAGGCGCTCAAAGACATCTTCGCGGTCGGTATCGAAGCCCAGGATGAAGCCCCCCATCACTTCGATGCCGTACTGCTGGATGATGCCGATGCTTTGCAGCAGGTTGCGCCGCGTGTTCTGCAGCTTGTGGTTGGCGACCAGGCTGTCCTCGTCCGGGGTCTCGATGCCCAGGAAGACGGATATGAAACCGGCGTCTTTCATCAACTGCAGCAGTTCGAGATCGTCGGCCAGGTTGACCGATGCTTCGGTGCTGAACCGGAAGGGATGACCATGAGCTTCTCCCCACTCGGCCATGCCCGCCAACAGTGCCTTGGCGCGGGGCTTGTTACCGATGAAATTATCGTCGACGACGAAGACCGCGTCGCGCCAGCCTGCCTCGAGCAACTGATCGAGTTCGGCGAGGACCTGCACCACGGCCTTGGTACGCGGACGGCGGCCATAGATCTCGATGATGTCGCAGAATTCGCAGTTGAAGGGGCACCCGCGCGAATACTGCACGGTCATGGTGCTGTAGCGGTGCATCTGGATAAGACCGAGGGCGGGTAATGGGCTGCGCTCCATGGCGGGACGCTCGGCAGCCTGGTAGAGGGGGCGTGCCGTACCCGCCTCCAGATCTCGGGCCAGGCCGGCGATAAGATCCTCCGTCTCGCCGATCACCACGTGGTCGGCTTGCAGTACGGACGCGGGCAGGCTGCTGGTGATGGGGCCGCCCACAACGGTTCGGAGTCCGCGCGCACGGCAGCGCTGGACGATGGAGATCAGATCCTCCTGCTGCACGTGCATGCCGCTAATCAACGCGACGTCGGCCCAGGCGAGGTCAGAGTCCCTCAGTCGCTCGACGTTGGTGTCGATCAGGCGCTTGTTCCATGGCTGGGGAAGCAGCGCGGCTACAGTCATGAGACCCAGCGGCGGCTGCGCGGCGCGCTTGCCTTGAAGCGACAGGGCATAACGGAAGCTCCAGTAGGTGTCAGGAGACCGGGGATACACGAGTAAGGCGTTCATGTTTCACCTACGCCGCAAGAGCGAGTGTCAGCGTGTAACAGCAATGAAGTGGGAAACCGCTTCGGGCGGGGATGCCCGCGCCCATTGCAACCATCGGTACGCGCTTGATTCAACTGTGACCCTTCGAGGCTTGAGGGCGCAATGGGATTACAAAAAGATTACAAAGGCTCAATGAGCCTCATCAAACAGTGTTCAGATTCTGTAGAAGCGACACCCGCGAATTACCAGCTGCCTGCCCCGTGGGATGGTCGGCTGACGGGCAGTTAGTTGTTCCCAAACCGGATTCGCGGAGATCGGAGCGCAACGAGTGCTCCTCACCCACATTTCCTACAACAGGACTTGAACGAAGCCGTAGTACGGCGGACGCTTGCGCGTGCGTGGTCCATGCGACAGCACAAGGTGAGTTGATCTAAGTTGTGTGGCAGAGAAGGAGGCATCTCTGTGACTCATCTACGCAAGATCATGCTCGAAGAACTCCACCGTCGGAACTACGCGCAGACCACCATCGATTGTTACGTTCGCACCGTCGAACACTTCTCCCGGTATTTCCAGCGTTCGCCCGAACAGTTGGGCCCACAACACATCCGCGAGTACCAAGCCGCCTTGTTCAAGAAGTGGAAGTTGGCGCCGAATACGGTGAACCAGCGGTTGGCGGCTCTGCGCTTCTGCTACATCCAGACACTTAAGCGAGCCTGGAGCTTGGCCGAAACTCCCTATCCCAAGAAAGTGCTGAAGCTGCCGATCATTCTCAGTCAAGACGAGGTCGCTCGTCTGATCAACTCGGCACTGACTCCCTTTCATCGCATCGTACTGATGACGCTCTATGCCACCGGGGTACGGCGTGCCGAACTGGCGCGCCTGAAGATCAGCGATATCGACAGTCAACGGAATGGTCATCCACATCCAAGGGGGCAAGGGACGCCAGGATCGTGACGTCATGCTCAGCCCCAAGCTGCTGGATGCCTTACGCGAGTACTGGCGAGGGTTAAAGCGCAAGCCCTCCCAGTGGTTGTTCCCCGGAGGCTGTAGCCATACGGCGGACCGTCCGATCACCC
>PLQW01000073.1 GCA_003160215.1 Acidobacteriaceae bacterium | reverse complement strand
CTACCCGAGCTCAAAACTACCCGAGCTCAGAAATGGTCGCGCAGGTGGCCGAAGCTCTTGACCTGTAACAGGCGGCCGTCGCCGGCCTCGGGACGAAGTTCGTCGCGCTCCAGCATCCAGGTGTTGTGGTGGGGAACAAAGACGGCGTGCAGTCCGGCCTCCAGCGCGGGATTGATGTCGGACTTGGGACTGTTGCCGATCATCCAGGTGCTCTCGCGCAACAAGCCGTACTTCTCGACCACCGCCCGATAGGTCGCGGCATCCTTCTCCGCCACGACTTCGATAGCGGTGAAATGTCGCTTGAGCCCAGATCGCTCGACCTTGCCCGTTTGTTCGCCGATATTGCCCTTGGTCACCAGGAAGAGATGATGGCGCTGGGCGAGGTCGGCCAGGGTTTCCGGCACCTCGGGCAGAATCTCCATGGGATGCTCGGCGATGGCATAGGCAAAGCCGCGGATGGTTTCGTGCAATGCGGGAGTAAGCGACTCTACCGACAACTGCTCGAAGCACCTGACGAGCGCCAGCGCGAAGCTGTGCATACCATAGCCGTGGGTGCGGATGTTTTCGCGCTCCACGTCGTACAGCACCTGGCGCACCTGGTCGGGCGTGTACTCGTGATGATTNNTTGTTCTCCCAGAGCGTATCGTCGGCGTCGATCAGGAGGTGTTGGCCGGGCGGAATCTTCTGCGGCGCGGTGGTCATGGATCCGTGAGAACCCTTCACTGCCCGCCCGGTCCCTGCTGCATCAAACTCGCCGGCGGAGGAGGGATGTTGATATCCACGTCCTGCACCGGGCCGAGTGTGCTGAGGGGCTTGCCGAATTCCGTGTCGTTGCCCACCACCAGCACCGCCATCCGGTCTTTGTGGACGTACTTGCGAGCCACGCGTGAAACGTCCTCCGCCGTTACCTTTTCCACTTCACTGCGGTAGCGCTCCAGGAAATCCAGCGGATAACGATAGAACTCGTAGGCCATCTTCTCGCGCAGAACCTTTTCCGGCGTGTCGAACTGGAAGATGAACGAGTTGAGGATGTCGTTTTTGGCGCGCTTTAGTTCCTCCGGAGTTGCCGCATTCTTGAGCAGGCCGTCGATTTCATCGTCGAGGCCCTGAATGCCTTCCACGGTGCTGGCGCTCTTGGTCTGCATCTCGATGTCGGTCACGCCCGGATGGTTCCAGCTATAGCCCACGCCTCCGGCCACATTGTAGGCGAGTCCCTTTCCGGAGCGCAGATGGTTGAAGAGCCGCGAGGAGAAGCTGCCGCCAAACATCTCGTTCATCACCGTCACGGCGAAGTAGTCGGGATTGCTACGCTCGATACCGAGATCGAGCATGTCGATGCTGCTCTGGTTCACGTCGGTTTTGCGGACGAAATACAATCCCGGCTTCGGCTCGGTGAACTTGATGTCGGGGGCCTTCGCGTCCGGTCCCTTTTGCCACGAATCGAAGGCCTGGCGCAGCTTGGCTTCCATCGCCTTCGCATCGAAATCGCCGGTGATGCCGAAGATGATGTTGTTGGGATAAACGTACTGCTGGTGCCAGCTCAGCAGGTCTTCGCGGGTGACTGCGGCAACCGTCGCATACTCGGGAACGCGTGCGTAAGGATTGTCTTTGCCGTAGGCGACGAT
This sequence comes from Acidobacteriaceae bacterium, assembly GCA_003160215.1. Taxonomy (GTDB): domain Bacteria; phylum Acidobacteriota; class Terriglobia; order Terriglobales; family Acidobacteriaceae; genus Bog-257. The sequence continues at coordinate 6,333 of PLQW01000073.1, read as the reverse complement.
GCGACTTTCGCGGTGCACGATGGAATCCACGTTGTCGTTACGGCGGGAGATTTCCGTGTACATCTGTTCCTTCGCCAGTTCCAGCTTGTCGGGACGGAATTCGGGATTGTGCAGCAGGTCGAGAAACATATCGAACACGGCATCGAAGTCGCCCCTCAGACAGTTGAGCGAAATTGTCGTCGAGTCCGACTGGTTATCGGTTTCGATCTTGGCGGCGCGCGCCTCCAGGAAGTCGTCCATCTGATCGCCGGTCTTCGTCTTGGTGCCGCCGGTGCGCCAGACCTCGCCGTAGAGGTCGGTGAGCCCGGTCTCGGCCGGCGCTTCAGAGATCGAGCCGCCACGGATGCGCGCTGTCGCATCGATCAAAGGCAGCTCATGGTCTTCCTGAAGAAAGATCACCATGCCGTTGGGTAACTGAACGCGAATGGGCTCCTGAGGCTGGAACGCGGGCAGGGGTGGAGGCTGAATCTCGTTCCAGGGTTTGACCTGGGCGGGGGAGAAGGCGGTTAGCAGCAACAGGAAGCAGAAGAGTGCGGAAAGGAAACGGGAAGATTTCAAAGCGCATCTGTTGGCCTGTGACGTCCCTACGGGACTCGACTCAATAACTAACCTTACCCAGCGCTGAAGCGCTGGGCTAAGTTGAGCCGCCCCTATCGGGGCTGGTTCGGTGGGATGATTGCGCAAAATCCGAGCCCCGCAGGGGCGAAATAATACTAGCCCACCGCGTAAGCCCTGGGTAAGGTGGGAAATAGATCCGAGTCCCTTCAGGAACGGCACAGTTTTCGCACACCCTCTGAAGCCCGGCACATTTCGAAAAAGTCGGCCTGAAACGCGGCGCTGAAGTGCCGCTCTACCCAAATTCGAGTGCTCGCGCGCGCTCATTGTTGTTCCGCTCCTTTGCTTGGCCCCGCCTGGTTGCTCGCCGTCTGTGTCTGGATGATGCCGACTGTGCGGTTCGTCTCGGCGAAGACTTGGTTCGACACGCGCCGGATGTCGGCCTTGGTTACCTTGTCCACGCGATCGAGATAGCGGAACAGATCTCGCCAATCGCCGTAGCGCGTCTGGTAAGTGGCAAGCTGTTGCGCCAGACCCTCGTTGCTGGCGAGCCCGCGAATCAGTTCGGCCTTGGTGCGGGTCTTGAACATCTGCAACTCGTCGTCGGTAACGTCCTGCGTCTTCAGTTTGTCGATTTCTTCGTGCACCGCCTTCTGCAGCTCTTCGTTGGTGTGGCCCGGCAGGGGAACGCCATAGAACGCAAACAGGTGGCTGTATTTAATTCCCGGCCAGCCGGAAAAGCCCGCCGCGAAGGCGGCAATCTTTTTGTCGCGTACCAGTGACCGATACAAGCGCGAGGTGCGGCCGTTCGACAGAATGTCGCTGATCGCGTCGTAAACCGCGTCATCGGGCGCGAGATAGCTTGGCCGGTGGTAGCCCTCCAGATAGAACGGCTGCGAAGGATCGTGCAGCGTAACCTCGCGCACCGAATTCTGCGCCGGCTCGTCGGTGAACAACTCCACCGGTTTGGGCGTAGCGGTAAGCTGGCCAAAATATTTTTCCACGATGGGGAAGACCTGCGCGGGATCGAGATCGCCGACCAACCCGATCACCATGTTGCTGGGCACGTAATAGCGCTTGAAGAACTCGGCTGCGTCGGTGGCGGAGAAGCTTTGCAGATCGGAAGCGTAACCGATGGTCGGGCGATGGTAGGGATTCGCCATGAAGGCCGTGCCCAGAAACTGCTCGACCAATCGTCCCGTGGGCCGGCTGTCGGTGCGCATGCGGCGCTCTTCCATCACCACGTTGCGCTCCTTATAGAACTCGCGCATCACCGGATGCATCAACCGGTCCGACTCCAGCGCGGCCCATAGCTCGATCATGTTCGACGGCATCGAGTACATATAGGCCGTTTCGTCGTAGTTGGTGAAAGCGTTGACGCCCACGCCACCGTGGCTCTCCACGATCTCACCGAATTGGTTCTGCACCACGTACTTGTCGGCGTCTTTTATTGCTTGCTCCCAGGCGTTTCTCAGTTTCGCCAGCTTCTGCGGATCCTGGCCTACCCGCTTGATGCGCTCGGCTTCGTACGCAGCATAGGTCTGCTCAACCTTTTCCAACGCCGGCTTCTCGGAGGCGTAATCCTTGGTGCCGATGTCCGGCGTGCCCTTGAAGGCCATGTGCTCCATCATGTGTGCCAAGCCAGTCTCGTTGCGGGGATCCTGCGCGGAGCCGGCGTCAACGAAGGTAAAGAACGAAAACACCGGAGCCTCGGGCCGTCGCCAGATGATGACCGTCAACCCGTTGGGCAGGGTCTTCACCGAGACCCGCTTTTCATATGACGCCAGGTCCTGCGCCGTTAGCGGCAACGCAGCCGCAAGCAGGAGCAGGCAAGTTAATTTGGAGAACCAGCGGTTCATCGTGCCTCCAGAGGGGCGTGACTATGCACAAGTTAGAAAGTTACAGATAAGGACGCGCAAGTCAAACGGAGGCGAGCAGGAGAGCAACCGCATGTCTTAGTTCATCGTCCTGAGAAATTATTCGATAGGCCGTGCCTTGAGATGGCTGTTCATCGGCGCACGTAATTTTGAAGTGTCATCCCGAGCAACGAGCGTAGAGAGGAGTCGAGGGACCCCTTTGGCCGTCAACAATCCCAACTTTGTTCCTGTCCCAGGCGGCCACACTGTGATTCTTGCAGTTATAGGGGTCCTTCGACTCGCTGCGCTCGCTCAGGATAACAGAGAGAAAAACGGGGATCCTTCGACTTCGCGCCCGCGCGACCCTCAAGAGCGGATCGAAAATTTTTGCGGGCGCTCCGCTCATCAGGATGACACTTTCAAACTAATGAATAATCCAACTTCGTGCCCGCAGTTGCATACTTCCTCGCTCACCCTGCATCATTTCTGTGCAGCGCGCGCGAGGAGACGATGGCCAAAGAGACCGTGGTTGACATCGAGGGAAAGCATCTGAAGCTTTCGAACCTCGATAAGGTTCTGTATCCCGAAGCCGAGTTCACCAAGGGGCAGGTGATCGACTATTACGTGCGCATCGCGCCAGTGCTGCTGCCGCACCTGCGCGGCCGGCCGCTGACCATGAAGCGGTACCCCAATGGCGTGAGCGGCCCGTTTTTCTACGAGAAGAACTGTCCCGAGCATCGTCCCGAGTGGGTGCAAACGGCGCGCGTGTGGAGCTCCGGTAATAACAAATGGATGAACTACTGCCTGGCCGAGGACCTGCCGACACTGGTTTGGGCGGCCAATCTCGCCGACCTTGAGCTGCACACCAGCTTGTCGCTAGGCAAGGACATTCTGCGGCCGAGGTTTGTGGTGTTCGATCTGGATCCTGGGCTGCCCGCCAACATCGTGCAATGTTGTCAGGTCGGCCTGTGGGTACGCGACATCTTCGCCAAACTACAGTTGCAAAGTTTCGCAAAAACTTCAGGATTGAAAGGTCTGCAGATTTACGTTCCGCTGAACACCGCCGTCACCTACGACCAGACCAAGCCCTTTGCGCATGAGCTGGCACGATTACTGGAGCGGCAACATCCGGAGCTGGTCGTCTCGGACATGAAGAAGGCGTTGCGCACCGGCAAGGTGCTGGTGGACTGGAGCCAGAACGACGATCACAAGACGACGGTCTGCGTGTACTCGTTGCGGGCTAAAGAGCGGCCTACGGTCTCCACGCCGGTGAAGTGGGAAGAAATTGAGAATTGCCTCAAGAAAGGCGATCCAACTTTGCTGGTGTTCGAATCGGATGAAGTGTTGGCGCGAGCCAAGAAGTACGGCGACCTGTTCGAGCCAGTGTTGAAGTTGAAGCAGAAGATGGTGCCAGTGGAGGCGCTGCAGCGGTTGGAAGCGGGCGTGACTGTGAAGTCCGAGCCTGCGACGAAGCGCGTAGCGGCGATTCCGGAGCCCAAGAAGAAGGGAGCTGCCCCGCGCACGAAAAGCAAGGCCAGCGCTGCGAAGAGCAAGGCCAGCACTGCCAAGACGGCGCCTACGCGCAAGCGCGTGTGATATTGTTTCCAGCGCAATGAGTCCAGCCAGCAAGAAAAAGAACGATGCTCCGCCCGCCATAGGGCCNNCCCCCCCCCCGCCATAGGGCCCGCCAGCACGGCAACTCCACCTTCCGACGCTTCCAATCTTCCGCTCTACGTCGGCACCTCCGGTTGGGCCTATACCATCTGGAAGCCCGACTTCTATCCCAAGGACATCTCGTCGAAAAACTTCCTGAAGTATTACGCGACGCAGCTCACCGCTGTCGAGGTGAACTACACGTTCCGCCGCCAGCTGTCGGAGATGGCCGCGACCGCATGGATGGCGGATGTCGGACCGAATTTCCGTTTCGCGCTGAAGGCCAACCAGTACATCACCCACATTCGCCGGCTGCAGAACGTCGAAGAAGCCATACAACGGTTCCTGCCCACGCTACAACCGCTGGCCGCGCAACTGGGGCCGGTGCTCTTCCAACTTCCGCCCACCGCCAAAGCGGATGTCGCCGTGCTGCGCGATTTCCTGGCGCTGCTGCCGGCCAGCTTCAAAGCTGCATTCGAGTTCCGTCATGAGTCGTGGTTCAGCGAAGAGATCTATCAGGCACTGCACGACCGCAACGCGACGTTGTGTATCGCCGAAACCGAGAAGCTCAACACTCCCGAGATCCGTACCGCCGGCTACATCTATTTTCGCTTCCGCCAGCCCAGTTACTCGGGCGACGATCTGAGGAAGCTGGTAGATCGGGTGGGACGTTGCGTCGCCGATGGCCTGGAGACCTACGCGTTCTTCAAGCACGAGGAAGATCCGCGCAGCCCGCACAATGCGGTGGAGCTGTTGAACTCGGTGAGGAAGAAGCTGGGCGGGACGTCGTGACGATACGGGTTTCGACTGCGCTCTGTCGAAAATCATTCACCACGGAGACACGGAGCGCACGGAGTTCTGGTTTCTATCGAATTTTCTCCGTGTCCTCCGTGCCTCCGTGGTGACAGATTTTCTCCACCCGTCCCGTACCTCCCTTGTTATTCCCTCACGGCCCGCGCGGGCACATACTCATCTCGTGCAGAGTGTCGATCCCAATCTGCGGCTGCTGAATTCCTTTCTCGACTACCTCAAGGTGGAGAAGGGACTGGCGCCGCTGAGCGTGTCGGCTTACGAATCTGATTTGGAGCAGTACTCCGAGTTCCTGCTGAAGCGCAAGCGCGCGCTGCGTGAGGCGCGGCGGCAGGATGTGCGCGACTTCCTCAATGCGCTACTCTCGAATAGCGTTGATGGACGCAGCGTCGCGCGCAAGCTTTCCGCGCTGCGGCACTTTTACAAGTATCTGCTGCTTGACCGCTACATCACCATCGACCCCACTCTGAACATTGATTCGCCGCGGCAATGGAAGGTCCTGCCTAAGTCGCTGGCCGCCGATGAGGTCGAGAGCGTGTTGCAAGGGCCGCCTCGAGCCAGGGACGATCGCCGGTCGCAAGCGCTCACGGGCCGCGATCGGGCGATGCTGGAAGTTTTCTATGCCGGCGCGCTGCGTGTCTCCGAGGTCATCAACCTGAAGCTCGAAGACTTGAAGCTGGAGTTGGGTTACGTCCTGGTGCGAGGCAAGGGTGACAAGGAGCGCATCGTTCCGTTGGGACGGGCCGCGCAGGAGATTGTGCAGCAATATTTGCGGGACGCACGTCCAATGCTCGCGTCGGAGAAGTCGTCTCCGTACTTGTTCATCGCGCGTGGAGCGCGGGCGATTACGCGGCAGCGCGTATGGCAGGTGGTGAACGATTCATCCGCTCAATTGGCGCGCCACGCCAGCCCGCACATGCTGCGCCACAGTTGCGCCACCCACATGGTCGAGAACGGTGCCGACCTGCGCACGGTGCAGACCATCCTTGGCCACGCGGACATTTCGACAACGCAGATTTACACGCACCTCGCGCTCGACCGGCTGAATCGGGTGTACAAGGAGCATCATCCGCGGGGCAAGCAGCGGGCGGATTCCTCGCCGACTAAAGTCGGCGAGGAAGGAGAAAAATAGAGGATTCAACGGCGCACCTAAAGGTGCGCCCCTTCAAAGCACAATGACCAAGCGCGGAGCCACCATCGTCGAGAAAGCTGTGGCGCAATTCATTCGTTCGCTACAGGAGCGCAATGCCTCGCCGCACACCATCAAGGCCTACCGCACCGACCTGGCACAGTTCGCCGAATACATTGGCCCGCAGGGCTGGCGCGACATTGACCATGTGCTGATTCGCGGCTATCTCTCCAGCCTGTACGAGCGGGGACTCAGCAAGACGTCGGTGGCGCGTGCGCTGGCGGCTTTGCGGTCGCTATACAAGTGGTTGGCGCAGGAGGGCGAGGTCGA
>PLQW01000157.1 GCA_003160215.1 Acidobacteriaceae bacterium | reverse complement strand
TTAGTGTTAACACGCCCTAGGCTACGGTCATACTGGAGCCCACGCGGGTTATCTGTCGCTGATGAGTTACGATCCGGCCAAGGACGTCATGATCGTTCTCTACTTCAACCTCTGGGATGTAGCGAACCTCCTCACCGATCAAATGCATCTTCTGACAACAATCGCCACGAATGCAAGACGGACCATAGGGCATTGATCGAAGGAGAACCTATTTGACATCATGTTTGAGCATGCCTACTGGATCGACGTGTGAGCGAGTAAGTAACATGACTCCTGCAAAGCCGTCCCCGCCGAGTGGGTCCATTCACATCAATTTCCTGCGTCGATCGCCTGCGATCATTTGCCTGGTTCTGCAGTTTGGTCATAGGTCTGCATGGTCTGGTCATATACAACCTGAAATGCATCTGGCCCTACGCTCAAATTGCCAAGATACGGGTGGTCCATCGCAGCCAACAGAAAGATCATGAGCCCCAGCAGCGATGAAAGCAGCGCCGTCATCCAGAAGTGCATGTTCGTGTCCTTGGTGTGAAAGAACCACGTTACGGCAACATTAATGAATGCACCGATAAGCACCAACGCCCAGAGATTGCCGGAAAGCCCTGTTCTTACGCTGTCCAAGCGCGCGCGTCGCTCTTCGCGGAGTTGATTAAATTGGCGGAACGCTTCAGCGTGCAGCGCCATCTGGCCATAAGTGGATGGTTCGAAGCTGGTCAATTGGTCCTCCACCCGTCTTAAGATCAGCCTACCGCTTAAAGAAATAGTTCCTTTCCTTTGCTGCGGCCATGCCACGGAGATTACGTTCCAGCAATACTCTTTCAAGCCTTCCTGTAACTTGCTGCGAATCGGCTCCGGGTAGTGGCTGATGTCGTGAAACAACACCGACAACGTAGCTGCCTCCCGGCTGACTCTTTGGTCCGTATCGGAGAAATTCGACCAGACACCGACCATCAGAAGGCCCAACGTTATCCCATACAGAACAGTCAGCGCTCCAAAATAGAAACCCACGATGTCGTTATAAGAATGACTCTCGTGGTGCAGCGACCGCACCCATTCCCTGGATCCGAAGTACCCGCCCAATCCGATCGCCAAGAAAACGGCAATCGTCAAACTACCGAACAGCCAGTTCGGCATGTCATAAACCCAGTACATGTTCATCTCTTGCCTCCATTTAAGGAGGGCCCGGAACGGCCAAGGGCCTCCCGCTCGCCGCAAACAGCAATGTTTCAAGCGCCTAGCGCAAGCGCACTCTGCTAACATCGGTGCTTTTTCATAGATTCAGGAGATTGAGGGGTGGCACTGGCCTGGCAGCGCGTTTCATGAGCCGTGGTTTATTCCTCTTGATGACTTTTCGACCAAGCGAGCGCAGGAAAGGTGACGGCAGCGCCGATGGAAGGAGAGTGCAACGGAGCGCAAGGGATCAAAGCCGCACTCCGAATTGGAAACGTCTGGCTGGGCATCGCGACTCATTCCATATTTAGTGAGGCAAGGCAGGCTGCGTTTGAGGGTCGACGCTACGGGTAGAGGCCGCCTCCTCGCTCAGCGCGAGGTTTTCACTCCGCGACCGCGTCGGTCTTTGCTTCCTGAAGTTAAGCTGTTTGAATCCATATCGGATGCGGAGGTCATGCAGTCCCTCCAGCATGGGTTCCGTCTCGCAGAGTTCACTGCTCGGCTCACCGGGTCAGCTCGCTTATCTTAGGATCCGGACCTCGCCAAGCTGAGGGGCCCTTGTTGCCACGCTCCACATCAGCCGAGCCGCCCGGCGTCCACCACTGGATGGAATGAGCAGCAAATTAGACACCCCAATGCTCAATCAGCGAATTCTACCGCGCACCAACCCCAGCTTATCCAGACCCCGAAAGGGAGTCCCAAAAACTTAGCAAGTTTGTGGCCAATGCGTAACCTCAGGCGTTGGTTACCTTCGCCCTTCGCCATTAACTAAAGTACAGTTACCAAACATGTATCTTCGTAACTTGTACTTGGTTACCGCCCGTTCCATACTGCACTCACCTACCACAGAACCTGGGAGAAAGGGTTGGCAGAGGTTACGAGGGTCTCCTCCACCAACCCTTCGTATTTGGGCAAGCTTCGAGACGGCCCGCCCACCTGCCAAGTGTGTGCCGCGCAGGGCATCCAAGCCGTCGGAGGCATGGAGGAAGCACACGTGTTAAGAAAAAATCTGCAGGTCATTCTGAAGAGTGTAGTGTTTCTGCTGGTGGCTGCATCCTGTTCTGCCCAAGATAAACCCGCGAGTCCGCGAGATCCGAATCAGGCTTCGGCCAGTCAAAAGGCTGCGACACCCAGTGGGGTGATAAGTGGCGAGGACAAGGACAGCGCGGACATCCCCCCGTTTGCACGCGGCCTCATCGACGAAGAAACCTACCTTCGGCAGCGCGATGAACTCATCGCCATCAAGCGCGGTCTCCCCGACCTATTGCTGCACCTCGGTGCGCGTACGAGCGCCATCCGGCAGTTGGAACAGCAGGAAAAGTCCCTCCGGAGCTTGCAAGCGGAGTCCAAGCGGCTTGCGGGCAAGGCTGGTGCGGGAGCAAGCATCGTGGGCCCAATTCCCCCCTGGACGCCCCTCGGACCAGCCCCCATCCCCAACGGGCAGACGGACCCTCTTTATGTCAATGAGCTGCCGGTAAGCGGCCGCGTAACGGCCATCGCCGTCGATCCTGCCGATGCCAACACCCTTTATGTGGGCACGGCGCAAGGCGGCCTCTATCGGACGCAGAATGGCGGAACAACATGGACTCCTCTTATGGATTCGGCTCTGTCGTTGGCCATAGGTGCAATCACGATTGATCCCTTAAACCATGACGTTGTCTTTGTGGGCACTGGCGAAGGCAACTTCTCCTTGGATAGCTTCTTCGGCGTGGGACTATATATCATTCGGGGCGCCACCCAGGCCAGTCCCACTCTTTCCGGGCCCTTCAACTCCAACGGAACCAATGACGTCTTTACCGGGCGAGCCATTACGCAAATTCTGGTGAATCCCAGCAATGACAACAACATTCTGGTTTCCACTGTTGCGGGTTCTAGCGGCATGGGCGGCGATATTCTTAATCTTAATATGCTGCCAACGCGCGGAGTCTACCGGTCGACCAACGCACTTTCCGCAACTCCGACCTTCCTGAGGCACACCATTCAAACGGCCGAAGCCGACCGGGACGTCACCGACATGGCCATGGATCCGGGGAGCGCCAATATCATAATTGTGAATGTGTATGGCACGACTGCCGCGGGTGACGGGGGAATATGGGTTTGCACGGCGGGCGATCCCTGGACAGGGAACGCCACCTGGACGCAGACACTGCCGAAAGCGGCAGTCGGAAAACTGGCGGTGAATCGCTCGGGCGCAACATTGGCAACTACCTTTTTCGCCACGTTTGATGAGAAGGTTTCCTGCACTCCGAGCGGCGGCAAACCCATCATGGTCAGCGGAACCATGAGTAAGTCCATCAACGGTGGTGTGAACTGGGTGGCTGTGCCCGCTGCTACGGGATTCTGCAGCGATCAATGCTCTTTCGACATGTCCACGGCCATAGATCCAGACAACGTAATGAACATTTTCATCGCTGGCTCTGCCCCACCCGTCCCGCCAGACCAGAAGGATGGCCCTGCCCCACCCGTCGCGCCAGGCGGGAGCGGCATTGGGGCGTGCGGCAGCGGAGCCATGGGCCGATCCACCGACGGCGGAAAAACCTTTAGCCCCAGCGAGAATTTCCTGCATGCCGATTCTCACGCGACCGTATTTGCTCCCAGCAATCATTCAGTGGTCTATACCGGGAACGACGGCGGCATCTTTGTCTCCAGGAACGCCGGGGCGACATGGCAAAGCCTCAACACGGCGGGATTCAACGCCACGCAGTTTGAAAGCCTTTCGCTCCATCCGACCGACCCCAACTTCATGATCGGTGGCACTCAGGACAACGGTACGGAGTTTATGAAACCCGACGCCACGTGGACTCGAGCAGACTACGGCGACGGCGGCTTCTCCGGGATTGACCAGAGCAGCACCGATGTGACCAATGTGGTCATGTACCACACGTATTTCAATACGACGAACAGTCTGATCGGCTTCGCTCGAGTCACGAACCCCCGCCAACGCCACGGAAAACAAGTGGAACCTTTTTGGCTGCGGTTTGGGAAACGCCGGCAACAATGGAATCAATTGCGCCGACGGCGTTCTGTTTTATGCTCCACTGGCGCTAGGGCCAGGAGCGCCTAATGCCGTTTACTTCGGCACGGATCATCTCTACCGCTCCACGGACCAGGGAGTCACGAACGTTCCCGTGAGCCAAGCGCCACTCATCGCAATTCCGTGCGTACCACCTACTAGTCAACCATGCCCTGTTCCGGTAAGCGCCATTGGCATTTCCGCGCAAGATGACGATTTCCGAATTGTCGGCCTCAAGGACGGCCATGTCTTTGCGACTACGACGGGTTCCAATACGTTAACGGATGTGACTGGCGGATGGACTGCCAAGATGTACATCGCCCGCACGGTGATCGATCCGAACAATAAGAACACTGCCTACGTCACTCTCGACGGATACGGCACGCCTTCCCATGTCTGGAAGACGAGCAATCTGTCTGGAGTGCCCCCGTCATGGACGGCCATCTCCAACGGCATTCCTGATGTTCCGGTGAACGCATTTGCCGTGGACCCAGGCAATTCCAACTACCTTTATGCGGGCACGGACATCGGCAGCTTCACTTCGACCGACGGTGGCGCAACCTGGAGTACGGAACGGGCCTGCCGCGCGTGGCCATCTTTGACCTGAACATCCAACCAGTGGCACACAGGATTAAAGTGGGCACACATGGACGTGGCGCATGGGAAATCGCCGCCGCGCAATTCAACGACACGACTGCATTGTCCGTCAGTAGCAATTCCCCTGTTTTCGGGAGCAATGTGACTTTCACCGCGACGTTAAATGGCGGGGCTGCTTCGAAGGTCCCCACGGGAACCGTTACGTTCCTAGACGGTGCAACGAACTTGGGGTCGGGCCCTCTCGACAGCGCCGGGAAGGCAACCTTCCAGACCTCTGCCCTCGCTCTGGGCACGCATAACGTCACCGCGGTCTACGCGGGGGATAATTACTTCCTGAGTTCCACTTCACCTGCGGCTGCCGTCAATGTGGGTGATTACACACTCAGTGTGGAGAACGCCACCGCAACCGTCATTGCGGGGGCTTCCGCGACCTACATATTCACGGTAACGCCGCAAGGTGGATTCGCTAGTCCCGTAGGCTTCGCGTGTAGCGGCTTGCCGTTACACTCGAGTTGCAATTTCGTGCCTCCGACAGTGACGCCGAGTGGGAACGCCGTGACCTCCACACTTACGATCACAACCACGGCTCGTCCCGTCAAGACCGCGATGCTGTCGGTTCCATCTGCTGGGGCAGGCTCCGTCTTTGCTGCGCTCACCGGTTTTGGTTTCCTCGGCATGGCGATAGTCGGTGGAGCGACGTGCAAAAAGCGCCTGCGGCGGCACTCCTTGATGCTGCTCATTATGCTGGGACTTGTCGTTACCATCGTGGGCTGCGGTAGTACGCCGGCCACCGGAACTCCGCCCGGCACAACAAAAGTGACGGTCACCACAACCTCGGGGCCTCTCACGCACCCGATCTCGATAACTTTGGTGGTCCGGTGAGGAAGCGTTGCCTCGCGGCACGTTTGTTTGGACCACGGCTTACCAGGACGGTACTGGGACGGAACGCCTAACAGGCCGTGGTGCAAGTAGCTTGCTGTTTGGTTGATATCGGGAAGGATTTTGGTGATGCGGAAAAGCTGGTGTGTTCTCCTATTGCTGGCGAGCGGCGCAGCGCACGCAGCCAGTTTTGATTGCTCCAAGGCGAAAACGCCCCAGGAGAAAGCAATCTGCGGCTCGCCGGAGCTGAGCGTGGCCGACGAGCAAATGGCTGCAGCCTACAAGGCGCTTTTGGCGGCAATGACGCCGGAGATCAAGCCGGCAGTGCGCGACAATCAGCGCACCTGGAATCGCAAGATGGCGGCTGACTGTAAGAATTCTGAAGCGGAACCTGGCGCGGCGCTGGCAACTTGTCTGCTTGCTTCTTACAAGGCGCGAATACCGGAATTGAATCGCATTTTGAGCGACGGCGACTACAAATTCGTCTCGAAGTCGATCAAGCTGACTACCCCGAATACCCCTGACGGTGGTGAAGCGTCGCCCGACACGGAAGAAACCCCCGGCTCTGGAACCTTGAAGGCCACGTGGCCCCAGTCGACCAAAGATACGCCCGAATGGATAGCGTGGAACAAGGCCATGGAAGCGGCCATGCGGAAGATGGCGTCGTCGGACTCCAAGAGCGATCCGCCCGGCCAATGGTCGAAGAAATGGGCGGAAGACACGGAGACGGAGATCACCGTGTCCGTCAACTACATCGGCGCCCAGTTGATCACGGCTTCCATCGACAGCGAGTGGATGGGGCACGGCGCCGCGCATCCCGACCGAGCCACCTCACAGTTCAACTGGATGATCAGAGAGAAGCGGGAACTGCGGCCAGAGGATGTCTTTCTGGCGGGCTCGGCCTGGGACAAGACGATCCAGGAACGCTGCGCCAAGGCGCTTCAGCAACAACTCGGCAAAGGGCTCGAGGATGGCTGGCAAAAGGAGTTGCAACGAATCATCCTTGACTCCCACAACTGGAAGCTGGACAGCGAAGGCCTGACCGTGATTCTGGACGATGAGTCGATGTCGCCACACGCGGCTCCAGCCAATCCGGTAAAGCTCCCGTGGACCGCGCTCAAGCTCTTTCTGCAGAGCGGGTGGCCTCTGTCATAGGGTCCCAAGATCGACGCGCTATACCTGAGGAGATCATTGGCCGCTACTTAAAGGACTTGGCCGTGATGGATACAGCAGCGGATGCGTCCGACCAAATCAAGAAGGCCCTGATGTAACAGGCCCTTTCAGCAGAACCACCTTAACTACATAGGCGTTGGATGGCGTTGCCTCAATCTCCGAAAATGCTAAGTTCTTCTTGGCGGATAGTGGCGGCACTGGGAGCTGTCGGAACTGCGGGATATGCTGTTTACAAATGGATCTACGCGCGATTTCTTAGCGTCAAGTTCGAAGTAGTGTTCCCTCAACCAGATTTCATCCACGTGACCAGTGTGGGCGCGGATCGTCATTACCAACTCAGGCAACGAGCCTCAGCTCATTACGGAAATTCGAGCCTTCGAAGAAGGAGGTGCGGCCCACTTTTTTCCCGTTTCCACATTCTGGAGAATGTCTCGGGCGTGCTTAGTCACTCCGAGCTGGATGAGGTCGCTGGTGGAAAATGAGGAATGCATCTGTTGCACTCGCAATTAGGCTTACATATAGATAAGCCGAGTCCTTATTGGCCTACATAAACTGACAAAAAAGTCCTTTCACGCCTTTACCAGCTCTCCATTTCTGCCAATAACCACGCGCTGCACTGGCTTCAAAGGCACCGACAAATTGTAGCGTGCGTGTCTGAGTTCACCCGTGCGTACGAGCGCCCCCTTCTCCATCAGGCCTACAAGATCGCGCGTCGCCGTTGCCGGAGAAGCCCCGGTAATCGTGCTGTACTTGCCGGCGCTAAGGCCACCCTTGAACCCCTCCGGGCCTTCCTTAAACATCCGCAGCAATGCCTTCTGTTGCCTCTCATTGAGCTGGCCTTTCAGCCGGTCGAACAGCTTTGCCTTCGCGATGAGAAATTCTATGAGCGCAAGCGTGCGCCGCTGTGCTTCAATCGTGATTCCAGCGAACCAAGCAAGCCAGTCCGTAATTTCGTTTTGTTTGCTGGCCGCTTCCAGCGCATGGTAGTAACTCCCCCGGCGGGCAAGGATCGTTGCCGCAAGCACGATGAGTGTCGGCTGTCCAAGGCCTTGGGCCAGGGATTTTTCAGCAATCGCACGTCCGATTCGGCCGTTGCCGTCCTCAAAAGGATGGATCGACTCAAAATACAGATGCGCAGCCCCTGCCCTCGTGAGCGCCGGCAGTGGTTCTGCTCCGCCAGGAGCGGTGCGCGTGAACCAGCCGATGAATCCCGCCATTTCACCGGGGATTTGCGCCGGAGGCGGCGCTTCGAAATGAACTCTGGGCGCACCCATAGCTTCTGAGACGACCTGCATGGGCTCATCGCTGGTCCGGTAATGCCCGACATCCTTTATGTCACCCCTGCCGCTCATCAGCATCCGGTGCCATGCGAATATCATTTCCTCGGAGAGCGGGGCGGAGAAGGTGCGGTACAGATCCACCATCATTTCAGCGACCCCCTGCTCTCTCGGGGCGACCCTCCGGTTGTCTGCGGCGAGTCCAAGCTGTCTCTGGATGGAAGACTGCACACTGGCGCGATCCAGAATCTCGCCCTCAATCTCCGACGTTGTCAGAGCTTCCGTGCTCATGGCCTCCACTGTGAGCTGATTGCGCTCCTCTTCGCCCAGGTGCTTCACGGTGCCTAGGAGGACACCGCCCCCCACGAGGAATTGCTGTTCCGCCAGCACAAGGCGGCCCTCATCCCAGGTGAAATGCGGCCAGTCGGGTTGTTGCCAGTCCCATGTCATGAGCGATAGGCCACTATTCTATCGCTCACCATACGCCACTGAGTGAGCGATAGCAAGGCATTCTATCGCTCATCGGACTCCGCAAAACGTTGCCTTCGGACACCTGCCTGCGGATTTTGTGCTGCTGGTTCGCATCATGCGTGTCTTGCTGGGCAAGATCGCGGAAAACCAGGCGACCTAGGCTAGGACGACCTTGCGCCCATGCACCCTGCCAGCCTGCCAAAGACCCTCTCCCCCGAGATTCGCCAAAGGACCGTGTCGTTCATCGCCGGGCGCACAATATATGCAATAATGACGCGTCTATGAAGCTGAAAACTTTCTTCCTCTATTACTCCGTGGCGGCATTCCTGCTTTCGGGCGTCTTTCTCTGCGCACAACCTCAGGCGATCCCGCCGAGCGCAAAAACCGACGATGCGCTCGAGCTAGTTAAACAGGGCCAAAAGCTGAATAGCGAGGGCAAACAGGACGAGGCCCTGGCCCTTTACGACCGTGCCCTGCAACTATCCCCGGACCTCTTCCAGGCAGACTTGGCGGCGGGAATGGCTTTGGATTTGGAAGGCAAATACCAGCAAGCGCGCCAGCATCTGGCAAAGGCCATCGAGGAAGCCCCGCCTGCTTCGAAAGTTCAAGCGCTGAGGACGATGGCTGTATCCTACGCCTTCGAGCGCAACGCGGACGAGGCGGCAAAGTACGAGCGGCAGGCGTTCGATGCGCAATACTCCGCTAGACAATTCGCGGATGCGGCGGGCACGGCGGATGAACTCGCCCGCATTTATCTCGAATCGGGCGACGCGGACAACGCTTTTCAGTGGTACCAGAGCGGGCACCTCACTGCGCTGCGCCAGCCCAACATGAGCCCGGCCGAAAAGGACCTGTGGGAGTTCCGATGGGAGAGCGCGCTGGCGCGTATCCGTGTCCGGCAGCCAGGAAGAGGCGAAGAAGCGAAGAAGCACGTGGCCGCGGCCAAAGCGATACTGGACAAGGGCGACAATCCCGACCAGGTGCGTTTCTATCCTTACCTCAGCGGTTATGTCTCGTTCTACCTCGGCGACTACAAGACGGCGATTGCGGAATTGCAGAAGGCCGACCAGAAGGACCCATTCGTATTGAGTCTGCTGGCGCAAGCCTACGAGAAATCTGGAGATCGGGCGCAAGCGTTGGAGTATTACCGCAAAGTCCTGACCATCAACACGCATGGTCCGACCAACGCATTTGCCCGGCCGTTGGCCAAGGAAAAGGTCGCAGCGCTTTCCAAGTAGAGACGACGGTTTGAGTGAATTGGAGCGGGGTACGGGGATCGAACCCGTGACATCGAGCTTGGGAAGCTCGCGTTCTACCGCTGAACTAACCCCGCTCAGTCCGGTAGGTGTGCAAAGTGTACCATCTGCGCAAATTCTCAGGCAATCAGTTACGGGGCCCTTTGATTCATCATCTCGAAAGAGTCACCCGTTAATTCCTGGTCTTTCTCCGTGCATCCAGCGACAGCGTTCCTGCACCCGTGATCAGCAGGAATACTAGCCCCAGCAGCATGCTGAAGTCCGCGCGCGCCTCGTGCAGCATGCTCCACATGCCGGTCTTGGCAATCATGGGAAGCTTCGTGGTGGCGATTGCGACCAGGATCACGCCGAGCAGAGGAAGCACGGCAAGCCGCGCGAATAATCCGATGAGCAGTAACGACCCGCAGGCGATCTCAACCGACCCGACGAATGGCGCCATGAAGTGCGGGAAAAGAATTCCGATCTTCTCGAAGCGGCCCACGCCCAGTTGCGCAGGGAAGACGAATTTCTGGATGCCTTCCGACACAAACACCCATCCCACGAGAATGCGAACCAGCAGCAACGCTTTTGCGGTGCGTGTTGTCCACTCCGGGCTGGCGGTGCGTGCCATGCTAGCTTTTCACCACGGGCGGAGCCGGGGCGGTGAACTGACTCAGGTCGCCGAAGCCTAAGGTCTTCTCGATGGCACTGATCTTCTCCACTGCGTCGTCGAAGCCGTCTTTGCCAAACATCTTATGCTCGATGTCCTCGAATTGGTCGGAGAGTTCGTCCAACTGCTTGTTGGTGAAGTGCTTCTTCCACGCCGGGAACACAACGGTGTCTTCGCGCGCAGCGTGGTTTCGATACATCAGGACAAAGGCCTCCAGGGAGCGCGCCAGTGGTTCGGCATTGGCGGTTGCGATGCGCCCATTTTTGGTGACGGCGAGCAAGTAACTGGTGATCTCGCGGCCGCGCTGGTGCTGCGCAAGCAGTATCTCGGTAAGTTTTCCTGCCTCTCCGCCGCCTTTGTGCACCACGGGAAAGATGTGCTGCTCCTCCAGCATCTTCTCGTGATAGTTCTCGCCGAAGTCGCGGAACAGGACTCCAGTGCGGTACAGCGCGCTGGCGTCAAGCGAGCCGGAGTTGCCTCGTATTTTGGGAATACTCTCCGTGTACACCAGCAGTGCACGACGAAGCACGCCGTGCTCGCGCATCAGGTCTTCGGTTGCCGTGACCTCCGGCTCCTTCGCTTCCGGGCTGGCCCTGAGTAGGTTTGGGGTGATGACGGTCGCAGTAGCAACGGTGGCGGTTCGGGCGATCAGTTCACGACGGGTGAGCGACTGGGCGCTCGGGGTCATAATTCCTCTCGGCGTCCATCATAGCTCGGCTGTGCGCTCTCGGGGGCACAACTATCCGTCTGTCGGAAAGAGCGAGCGCAAAACTCGAAATTCGCCCCAGCTACTTCGTTGCAATCATGAGGTTGACGGGACCTGGTATGCGAACCCTCTTGCTCGCGGCAAAGCCAGCGGCCTTCAACCACTGTTCGTATTCCGGTTCGCTATAGCTTGCCCCTGCCCGAGTGCCCACCAGCATGTTCAGCGCGAACAATGTGCCGAAGCGAGGAGAGGTCTTGTCCGCGTCGAGGATGAAGTCAGAGATGACGAGCCTCCCGTGCGGCGCAAGCGCGGCGTAGGCACGATCCAAGAGCTGCCGGTTTTCTTCCGGCGAGAACATGTGGCAGATGGCCGAAAGCAGAACCAAGTCATAACCCGCCGGTTCAAGTGGAACGCTTAGCATGTCGCCAGCGCGAGTGCTGATGCGATCGCCTAATCCGGCCTGACGAATATGCTCCTGCGTAATCGGCAACACTTCGGGCATGTCGACGATCTCGGAATGCAACGCGGTGGCCGCTTTGACGAACGCAATGGAGTACGCCCCCGAACCTCCTCCGAGATCGAGCATGCGCCTCTCGCCGTTTAATTCGACGGCTTGCGCCACGGCGCGCGCCCGTCCGCGAGCCCCGTGGTCCATCGCGGCGATAAACGAATTGACCCAGCCGTTGTCGTGACCCGACTCAACTGCAGTGCCGGTGCGTACGGCGTCGGTTAGCTTTGACCATCGCCGCCAGAGGTTCGCGGTGTGCAACTGGGCCGCACGAGCGCTGTCGGGAGATCCTTCCACCAGGAAGCGCGCCGCGGTCGGCGCATTCGTATAAATCCCGTCGTGTTTTTCCAACAGCTTAAGACTCACCAGGACGTTCAACAGCATTTCGGTCGCGCGAACCGCAGCCTGAATCTTGGCCGCAATCTGCTGCGCGGTGCCTCCCTTGCCGACGGCGGTGAACACGTCGAGTTCCAGGGCCGTCAGAATGGCGCGACTCGGCATAAAGCCGCGGATCATATCGTTGAGGTCATCGGGCAGCACGCCAGCGGCGTCCTTACCCTTCAGCATGGCGAGATATTTGTTGCGATGGTCCAGGACCTCGCTCTTCATGTCGGCGTCGGGGATTCGCTCCAGGCGGATGACCTTTTTTCCTGCCTTGAGGTGTGACGATACGATCTCAGGCACATCGTTCGGTGTCAGCTTCGTGTACCAAGTGCCCTCGGGATAAACGATCATTACCGGCCCGCTGTCACAAATCCCCAGACAGCCGCAGCTTGAGACCTGGACATCGTCGGCCAGTCCCTGGCTGCCAAGCTCGCGATGCAAGGCGTTAAGAACCTGGAACGAACCTGCCGCCGAGCAGCAGGGAACTCCTTCAGCTTTTTCCTGTGTGCAAACGAAAATGTGATGACGAAACGGCTCCACGGAGACCTCCAAGTCAGTTATCAGTAGCCAGTAGCCAGTGGCCAGTAGCCAGTGGCCAGTAGCCAGTAGCCAGTTATCGGACTAGCACACTTCATCTTCAAGCCAGCGCAACGGGCGCGAAAGGGCGAGGCTCACAGCCAGGAGTGACGACGAGCAGGACGCAGCCGAAGCCCGTGGCCCAAAAGAATTAAGACGGCGTCAGAATTGCAGTAGTCCGGCGGATGCACCAATCCTGGAAGCGCCCAAGCCGGGAGTGAGCACGAATTGTTACAGCCGGGCGAATTCTTCCTGGGTGCATCTCCCGGTCACGGTTTTGATCAATAATTCATCTTGACACTGCACCAAAGTGCACTATGATGTTTCAAACATTTGTTGTGGGATTTGTTTTGGGGTTTTGCGATGCAGCAGACGTTCACATCCAAAGAAGTGGTGGCCTTGACGGGCATCAGCCCGCGCCAGCTTCAGTGGTGGGACGAGCGTCACATCGTGGTTCCTGCTCGTCAAGGGCACAAACGTATCTACGGGCTGGACGATCTGGCCGAGGTGGCCGTCATTTGCGATCTGCGCCAGCGCGGCTTTTCCTTGCAGAAGATTCGCCGGGTCATCCGCTTCCTGCAAAAGGAGCTTGGCAAGCGCCTGGTGGAGACGGTTACCGCCGCCTCCGAGTACCACCTGCTGACCGATGGCTGGCATATTTACCTGGAAGATTCGGCCCGTGGGGTGGTCGATCTGCTGAAAAACGCCCGCCAGCCGATGTTATCGGTGTGCCTGAGCGACACCATCCAGCGGGTCCGCGCCGACGTGCGCGGGGCGAGAAAGCGCAACGGTTCCGTTCGTCATCTTACTGCACGAAGTCGTAGGGCTTCTTGAACGGTCCTGAAGGAGGGCACATGATCGGAGAACTGAGCGTCCTGAGCGAGTGGATCCCCGAACAGATGGAGCCTGGAACCATCTTTGTGCTGGAAAATGCCGGAGACGTGGGAGAGAAAGATGATCCCTATTGGGCCGTTCTGTCGTGCCCGAAATGCGGGCAGCTCGGGCTGGTCACCCGCAAGCAGATCGCGGGCTTGCTGACGGTCATTTGCGGTTCCGAGAAGTGCTCCGCCCAGTTCTTCATCCGCGATGAAGAGATCGTGCAGCGCAAGCCGAGCTAGAAGAGAAAGCTATCAGCTATCAGCCGTCAGCGCTCTTGAAGGGGCGTACCTTTAGGTACGCCGTCAATAACTCTATTTATATTTGTCATCCCGACCGGAGCGAAGCGGAGTGGAGGGACCTGCTGTTCAGCCGTCAGCTGTCAGCCATCAGCCGTCAGCCAAGTCTGCTAATCCCTAAACACTAGCCCCTGCCTTCAAGTCTTTCACCAGCCGCTGAAAGGCCGTCTGATACGAATCGTGGTCCTTCCAGTTGCTGAAGTCGGGGATGAAGTACTCGCGTATCTCGCGGGCCGAGTCAATGCCGATGTCGGCATCGAACAATTTCCATTGCTTGATCGCCTCAAACGGGACCAGCGTGATGGGAAACAATAACTGCTTGCCTTCCCGCTTCTCCCGCTCCCGCGCATTGGCAATTTCGGTTTTGACCCAGTTACCGCTCATGCTGTGCTTGGAGAGGATCAGCAGCGGCTTGTCATGCAGGCGGATGGCCTCGTCGATTTGCTCGATCAGCTTGCGGCCTGCCTTCATTTCCTCAGGCGCGAACCAGCAGCGCACACCTTTGGCTTGCAGGTCGGCATGGAGCCGCTCGGCAAACTCCTGGTCTTTAGTCGAGTAGCTGATGAAGCAGGAGTAGAACTCAAACGCTTGCCCGGCGAGCGAATGCATGTACTCGATGAAGTTGTCAGGAACGCCACAGCCGCGCAGGAATGCCTCGGGAATTTTGCCGCCTGACTTGTAGATGGTGTCAATTCCGACGGTGGATGGGCCGACGTGTCGCATGGTTTCAAGACCCTTGGCAACGCTCAGATCGACGTCAGCGAAGTTTGTTGCGTATGTTTGAGCCGCAGTGAAGTCCGCGCCGCTGAGGTCCGCCTCGTGAAGGTCCGCCCCGCCGATGACCGCTCCGCCGAGGTTCGCATCTCGGAGGTTCGCGTAGCTGAAGTCCGCCGAGCCAAGATACGCTCTGATCAGGTTCGCCCCGCTGAGGTTCGCCCCTTGGAGATCCGCCCCCTCGAGATCCGACCTGGCGAGGTCCGCCCCGGTGAGGTTGCCCCCCTGAAATACGCCCCCGCAAGGTCCGCCCCGGTGAGGTCCGCCTCGCTGAGGTTCGCGCCCGCGAGATTCGCTCCACGGAGATCCGGCAGCACATCAGGGTGTTCCTCTCTCCATTTGTTCCACTCGCCAACGCTTTGCTTCAGGATTTCGAGATGTTCAGGGTTCGCCATTGCCGCGTGACCTCGCTTGCTTCCGGGATGCTACGGATGATGTTGGAAGGCCACACTCTATCCGCCCCTCCCCGCCCAGTCAACGTGGACAACGCATGGTCACTCGGCGTGCCATTCAATCGGTCCCGGAAACACCGCACGTCGCTGTACGAAACGGATGGATTGGCCAACTAATTTTGTCTATACCGAAGTTATAACGTACCCTTACAATGTTAAGCATTGGCCGTAGCTCATTGCTGAAACCGAGGGTCGATGACGTGCTAGGCAAAGTCTTCATCAGCCACATCACTGAAGAAGCACCGATTGCTGCGGTGCTAAAGAAATTCATAGAGGCCAAGTTTCTGAATCAGCTCTCGGTCTTCGTCAGCAGCGAAATCCACGATTTGCCTCCAGGCGTGAGGTGGTTTCAGAAAATCGAAGAGGCGCTAACCGATTCGGACTTGATGCTGATTATCTGTAGTCCATCATCGCTAACTCGACCTTGGATCAACTTTGAAGCAGGATGTGGATGGATACAACGCAAGAACATCATTCCGCTCTGTCACTCGGGTCAAACCAAAGGCCAACTCCCGTATCCCTTTAGCGAACTTCAAGCAATTGATCTGGAGGAGTCGGTATCGGCAGAACACCTCATCAGCGCTCTTTGCAATCAGTTCGGGATCTTGTCACCCCCGGAAAACCTCAGAGAGTTTCACAAGCAGCTTGTTAAAGCAGCGGTATTTACTTCGGTGGCTTCACCCCAAGTCATACATTCATTGCGACAGAGGACAGAGCTAATCAACCAGGATTTGGAAAAATTATTGAATAGTGCAAACGTAGCAAAGCAGACAGTCTGGACCAGTGCATTTCTCTCAAGTTTTGCAATCGGAGCCGACGACCTATTCCCAGATGATCAGAGGGAATATCTAAAACTGCTCTTGAAGGAGCGAGACTTACTCTTATCGTTGGCACGCAAGGGCTGTAACATCAAGTGCATTATCAGCCCAGCAAACGCCAATCACCTGCTCCACTCCGGGATCAATTATGCCGTTAGGAGGACGAAGCGCCTGCTCGGATTTCTCACCAGCGGTGATCGGGCGCTGAATTCCATCGATTGGACCGTATCCGAGGTGGCGACGAGGAATTTGTACGTTATTGGGCACACGTCATGCTTTGAAGGTTACACAAGAGGTATTCAACAGGGGTATGGACTAACTCTTCGGCAGACCTCACCGGAAGTCATAAAGGCGCACATTGAGCTTTACAGCGGTTTTTTTAAGGGTCTAGCTGCAAGATCGCTCGCAAAATGGACAAATGAAATCGAAAGCGAGAAGGGGACCAGCGAGCGCCAACTCCTCCGCATTGCAACCACCCATTGCCTTGAGAGGTCACTTGATTTTCTCGACATGTCTGCAAAGGCTGCTGACACCTGAAGTCTGATGGTTGGACGCCCGGTTTTGGCTAGGGCGGGCAAATTCCAAGGCAGAATCCTGTGCCGTCCCCGCGGGACTCAATCTCGAATTGTCCCTCCACCCACCGTTGAAACGGTGGGCTATCATCTTTCGCGTCCGAGGCGCTGGCGAGGTAGTGGTCAGAGGTCGTGGCGCTCGTGAAGCGGTGGTTAGTGGTCAGTGGATAGCAAACCGCACCATTCGCACTGCTATAGGGGTCCTTCGACTCGGATGCGTTCGCCATAGCGAACGCGTCCTCGCTCAGGATGACAAAAATAAGGAGCTTAACGGCGCACCTGAAGGTGCGCCCCTTCAAAATACTACCTAAGCCGATTTCTTCAGCGGCGCTCAACCACCCCAGCAAGCGCAACTTCGGCGCTCGCTGGGGACCCCGGAGCGCCGCACTACCCGAACGAACCCCTCATTCCCATTACGGGAGGGGAAGCAAAATAGGAGCGCCAATTGCTACTTTCGTAACTTGACCGCGTTGGCGGGCAGAAACATACTTTCGGTGTAGGGCAGGAACCGCCGGAACCAGTTGTCAGTTGCCGGTTGTCAGTTGTCAGCTGCCAGCCCTCATTCTGCCGTCAAGGGGCAAGGGTCGCAGGTCTTGTCGAACAGCAGGTCCCTCCAGTCGGACAAGAGTCCTCGATCAGGGATAACAAATTTCTACAAAATGAACGCCAAGTCATTATTCCGCAATATCTTACACGCAAGTCCTGTTGAATCAATATCTTGCGGGGAAGCACGCAAACCATTCAAAACATGGGAGTTGCTTTGAAGCTTAAGTGTAATCCCGTCAATACCTTGCGAGCAAAATATTGATAACAAATATTCTACATTTGACGGGGGGGGTACTAATGGATCTTCCAATTTGCGAGCACATTAAACCCGGCGGCGCACGATGCGGCTCGCCGGCAGTACGCGATCATACGCTTTGCTATCACCACGCGGGTCTGCGAAAGGCTGTGCCCACCACCAACCTGTTTGTGTTTTTGGCCAACCCGCATTCAGAGAAAGACCCCTACGCCCAGTTCGAATTGCCGTATCTGGAGGACCCAGCGGCGATCCAGATTGGGTTCATGCAGTTGATCCACGGGGTGTCACAGCATCGGCTGGAGCAGTGGCGCGCAAGGATGATTCTGTCGGCCTTGCACGGCGCGGCGGCCAATCTAAGGTTGATGGATAAGAGCGGTGCGGCGGGAGAGAAGGCAAGGCATAAGGGTTAGGGGATAGTGAAGAGCGGGTTCGTTGGCGCTATAGGGGTCCCCTCGGCTTCGTGATTTCGCTACTCTGATCT
>PLQW01000180.1 GCA_003160215.1 Acidobacteriaceae bacterium | reverse complement strand
GATGAAGGGCGATCTGCAGTCGCTGAAGCGGGAAACGGAGCCAGGGTTAACCACGAGCGGGCGGCTGCGTGCTGCCTTGCCGTACCGCATTCATACCAACACATTTCAAACCTCGAGCCGAACCCAAACTTTTGTCCTGTTAGGGGTCATCGCGTTGCTCCTGACCCTGTTGATACCGGTGGGAGCGTGGTGGTTCAAGCACCGTCCCGGGGCTGNNTCGCGCTGGCCGACGAAATCGCGAATGTGCTCACCTACACGCGCACCCTGGACGTTCGTCCTTCTTCGAGCACCCAAAAATATGCGGCAAACAACGTCGACCCGCAGCAGGCGGGCCGGCAGCTGCATGTTGCGACCGTCCTCACGGGACACTTCTTGAAACAAGGAGACGGTCTGCTGGTTACGCTGGAAGCGATCGACGTTAACAACAACCGCCTCCTTTGGCAGGCCAGCCTGGCTTCATCCGCCCAGGATCTGATCGCTTTACAGGGCGCGATGGCCGCACAGGTACGTCAGGGATTGCTCCCGACGCTGGGCGTGGCCGGTGGGCTGGCCGATTCGGGCACTCGTCCCAAGGACCCGGAAGCTTATGACCTCTACCTGCATAGCGTCGCCCTGCCCCATGATCCCGGAGCGAACAAGGACGCCATCGCGGTGCTGGAGCACGTGGTGGAGATGGACCCGAACTACGCGCCAGCCTGGGAGCAGCTGGGTCTGCGTTGCTACTATGACGCGACCTATTCGGACGGTGGCGAAGCCATGTTCCAGCGCTCCAACCAGGCCTACGAGCGTGCTTTGGCGCTGGACCCCGATCGCAACGTTGCCGGGGGGCAACTGATCACCAACCGCGTCGAGAGAGGTGAGTTAGGAAAGGCCTATGAGGCGGCGCAGGCGCTGGTCAAGCGCCGTCCGGAAAGCGCCCAGGCCCATTTTGCGCTGAGCTATGTTTATCGTTACGCGGGGATGCTGGAGCAATCCACAAAAGAGTGCGATGCGGCACTGGCGCTCGATCCCGGCAACTACACCTTCCGCTCTTGCGCCTGGGCCTTCATGGAACTGGGTAACACGGCACGGGCCGCGGATTTCGTTCGCCTGGACGCCGGCTCGGAATGGGCCGCATATATCACGCCATCCATTCTTTTGCGCGAAGGCAAAATCGCGGAAGCGCAGGAAGCCGTCAAGCACATGCCCACCGCTCCTCGATATCACCGCGATCTGCTGGAAGCTTGCCTGCAACTGCGGCCAGCGTCAGACTTGGACCGGATTGCTCAGGAGTTGGTAACCAACCGGGCGGCCGAAGCCGATCCTGAGATCCTGTACTACGAAGGGGCCCTTCTCGGATACTGCGGCAAGAAACAAGCCGCGCTCGATCTGCTGCAGAGTGCCGTCGAGCGGAACTATTGCTCGTACTCCAATCTCGTTTCTGACCCGCTGCTGGCAAAGCTGCGTTCCGAACCGGCCATTGACAAGGTGTTAACGTTGGCCAGGGAGTGCCAGGAAGCGGTGCGGCCATCGAGCAATGCGTCCGAACGATGACCCAACCTCTTCAGTGGCTCGTGCTCGTTTCAAATTGGCTGCCGACGGTTGACGGTGGAACTCTGACTTGGCTGTTTAGCCGTTTATAGCCGGTTATATCCGTAGCGTGTTTCTCTCGATGACGCGTCGCTCGCGGACCGTTTCGCGCCGTAGTAAGATAGGGAGTTAGAACTAACCATGTTTCAGGTAAATTTGAAATGTGCTCAAATTGAACCCCAGCTTGACAACTGAGTAGTCAAACTGGGGTTAATCTCGAGAGTGCAAATGAAGGATACAGTCCGGCGGAGACGCAACCAAAAGCTCCATCCCGAGCGTAGCGAGGAATCTGCGGTTTCCTTCGGTTCGTCTGATGAACCCAACTACAGGTCCCTCGCCACGCTCGGGATGACGAGACCGGAGAAATCTTCGAGGCAGGAGAAGATGGTAACTGCTAGTCATACCGAGGCAAGATGGCCCTTGCGGGGCAAAATTCAATCGAAATTGGCGTCACCCGGAAGAGTTCTTCAGCTGGTGAGCCTTAGGCGGCGCTTAGTGCTAGCGACAGGCATCGCCATTCTCCTATGCCTGATGTGCGCGAGCTGCACGGGCTTCTTTATAAATCCTTCAATAAGTTCAATTTTCATCACTCCCGCTTCGACTACGATCGCCGTCAACGGTACGCAGGAGCTAATCGCCACCGGCACCTACTCCGACGGAAGCAAAACCCCGCTTACGGGATCCACGGTCGGTTGGTCAAGTTCGGATAACACCGTCGCCACGATCACGAACGGCGGCCTGGTTACAGGAATCGCCACCGGCACCGCAACCATGACTGCCACCGCTGAAGGCGTCAGCGGGACAGCCTCCGTCACCGTCACGGTCCAAAACTTGACAACCATAACAATTACTACGACGCAGGGGAGTACTGTCCCCCAATCGACCGCTTCGATGTCCGGGGTCCCATCAACCCTGCAGTTCTACGCTTACGCTAATGGATCTGCTAGCCAGGATATTACAAACGCCGTAACCTGGAGTTCGTCTAACACGGGCGTGGCTACGATCAGCACCGGTCTCAGCAGCGGCGGCAATGGGGTGGCGACGAGCGTGGCGACAGGAACTACGGTCATCACTGCGACGTCCGCTGGCTCCACCGGCACGGTCACCAGCAACCCTATAACGCTGACCGTTCAGTGAGTCTGCAAAGCAGACGCTGGTCGCTAGTACGCAGCAACAGTACACAGCCACGGCCACCTATTCCGATGGCTCCTTCGGCGACATCACTACGTCGGTGACCTGGAATTCCAGCAGTACCGCCGTAGCGACGATTACCAGTCCCGGTGGTCTCGCCACCGCGGTGGCAACCGGCACCACGACGATCACCGCAGCCTTGAGCGGCGTCATCGGGACCACCCCAGCTTAACGTGCAATAATCGGCCGCCCTGAAGCGCGGACACCGTACGCGATCTCCATGGCGCGCCTCCCAACTTTCCTGCCACGCGTGCTTCCGTCCGCTAATTTTCTTACAGTGCACATTGTTTTTATCGGCACGCGTCCGGTAGGCTGCCATGTTGCCGAATTAACTTTTGGACCAAAGCTCGACGGAGCACGGCTACCCGGTGCTCCGTTTTTTCTGCCTCACTTCGATTGAAGGAATTCTCCCACCGCTCGGTTGAACTGGATCGGTTGGTCGACAAACGTCATGTGCCCGCTGTCGGGCAGGATCACCAGTTTGGAGCCGGCAATTTTCTGATTCATCTGTCTTGAGAGCGAGGGATCGCATTCGTCATGGTCCCCGGCAATGACCAGGGTTGGGACTTTGATGGTGGGCAGCAGGTCCACGTACTCGACCGACTTCAGGTTTCCATCGATGACGAACTCGCCGTTCGATCCCCACATCTCGCGGTAAAGGTCCCACGAGGTTACTCCCTGCGCCACCGGATCGTAATTCGGGTCGGGATGCCGGCCATAAAGATAGGGGAAATACCCGTCGCCCCAGGCGGCATTCATGTAGTCCACCGTGTAGCGGTTGCGCTCCCAAGGCTTACCGTGCCCGAATAGACCTTGCGCTTCCAACTTGTCGATGTTCTCCCGAACCTGAGCAGGCATCTTCTGCTTCTGCATGACGAACACTTCGTTCATCTCCTTGGTGCTTGGGAAAGTGCTGGCCAGCACCAGGTGGGTCAGGTTTTGCTGGTACTTGAGCGCATACGCCTCAGCGAGGACTCCACCATAGGAGTGCCCCAGCAGGCTGATCTTTCCCAAGTCAAGTTCACGGCGAACGTCTTCCACGTCCTCCACCATGTTCTCAACGGTGTAGCCGCTGGGCTCGTCAAGCTTTTGCGAACGGCCGGAGCCGCGCTCGTCGATAAACACCAGCTTGTTGTGCCGGGCGAGCGGCAGCAGGTAAGGAAGGAAGTAATCGTGCGAAGCTCCCGGACCACCGTGAACGATCATCAGAGGCGGCCCCTGGCCTATGATCTCGTAGTAGATCATCTCGCCATGAGCGTCCACGTAGCCTTGTTCAATGGGATAAACATTGGTCGCTCCGCCCGAGGATCGAGCGCCAGCGTTCCCCGGCGACAGGTGAGATTGCGGATCGGTGGCAGTCTGCGCCGCCGAAAAGGTTGGTTGAGACAAAACCAATGTCCCCAACAGCAAGGGAACTGCAAGCAGCCAAACCAGCGTTGATTTCATACCGCACATGGTAGCGGACGCATACTGCGGCCACCAAATAGAAAGATCATCCCCGGTCAGATGGGCGAAATTCTGGCCGGCCGTTCGTTCGACTGGATCTGAGACCCTATCACCAATGTTGGTTTCGGCCTACGGGACTTTTCCGAGTTTTCTGATTACGTTTTTAACCTCCATCCGTATGATTTAAAGGGAGATAGCCTAAGGTGACAGGTGGCAATCGGATTTC
The DNA here is from genome assembly GCA_003160215.1 of Acidobacteriaceae bacterium. GTDB lineage: Bacteria > Acidobacteriota > Terriglobia > Terriglobales > Acidobacteriaceae > Bog-257. Next base: position 4,053 of record PLQW01000180.1, on the reverse strand, counting down.
CTCGACGGGCTGAAGAGAAGTGAATTTCCTTGATCGAATGGAAAAAACGGGGTATATTAAAACGTTTTTGGGCTTCTCGGAATCCTTTCCTTGTGTTGCGGCCCATGGGACTGTGTACCCCAAGTACGCGCCTTGAATCGTTGTAGCAGCATTGTGTATCCAATTAGATACGTGCAAACATCATTTGGGACCGATTACGTCATCCAAACATTTAGATCCCCGAAGCGGAAAAGAGCGCAAACATGGCAAAACGACGCGGCAATCCTAACTGGGGCAAGCCGGAACCCATCGGACCGGTTGTGCCCACGATCACTGAATTCGAGCAGGTGGTGAAGGAATTCAAGCTCCTACCTGACCAGTACATCCGTTCTACCCGTCTGCGTGAATGGGCACGGAAGAATAAGAACTCGAAATATATACCCGAGTCTCTGCTGGAGGCCTGGGGATTCGAAATCGAATCCATGCTGTAAACCATCCGATTTCCGTAAGGGCCGCGTTTTTTTGTCGCGGCCCTTTTTCTATTTCGCGTCACTTCGCTCACAGTTCCTGAGGCCGTTCATTGCAGCGACATCAAAGAATTGCTGTGACCTTTAACACCGATTCAGACCGTGGCGATGCTGACCGGAACCTCATCCTCCTGTACGTCACATCCAGATGTGACCCCAAGGCACGCTCCCGGTTTGACCGTGGTTCCAGTGACATGCGATAGTTACCTGTTTCACCGAATTTTAATACTCTCGTAATCCTACTTTCACATGTCGTGGAATCTCCCACCGACCACTGCCGCAGGAGCCCACCATCGTGCGCTTCATTCCACGTGAGACCAAGTTCTTCGATATGTTCGCGGAGATCGCGAACAACGTAGTCGAAGGCGCCAAGGTTTTGTCCGACCTGTTGCACGACTACGATTACCAGCAGATGCCCGCCGCCGTGCAGAGGATCAAGGAGATCGAGACCCGTGGCGACGACATGACGCACAAGATTCTGGTCAAGCTCAACCAAACCTTCATCACACCTTTCGACCGGGAAGATATCCATCTGCTGGTCTCATCCTTCGATGACGTCCTGGATTTCATCTTCAGCGCCAGTGACCGTTTGCTCACCTATAAAATCACTCAGCCCTCTCCGTCGGCCAAGATCCTGGCTGGGATCATTCTGAAACAGGCCGAGGAATTGGGAAAAGCGGTTGCGCTGCTTAAGAAAGATAGCCATCTCCTGGAACACTGCGTGGAAGTGAACCGCTTGGAGAACGAAGCCGACCAGGTGAGTCGCGACGCCATCGGCCGTCTCTTTGACGGAGATTACGATCCAATCACGCTGATCAAACTGAAGGAACTCTTGGAAATCCTGGAAGAAGCCAGCGACAAAGCCGAAGATGTCGCCAATGTGCTAGAAACAGTGGCCCTTAAGAGCGCTTGAGACACTCAGCCGTGCATTCGAACCAAAATCCAGCCGAGGACCTACGCTCGTGAGCACAACGCTGGTTCTGCTGATCATCACCGTCGTCACCGCGCTCATTTTTGATTTTCTGAACGGCTTTCACGACGCGGCCAACAGCATAGCGACGGTCGTCTCTACCCGCGTACTCTCCCCAAGACTGGCTGTAGTCTGGGCGGCTGCGTTCAACTTCCTGGCCGCGTTCCTGCTGGGAACGGCCGTTGCCAAGACGATTGGCAGCGGCATGATCCGACTGGACATCGTCACCCAATACGTCGTTCTGGCCGGCCTGCTGGGCGCGATTGTGTGGGACGTAGTGACTTGGCTACTGGGCCTGCCTACCTCGTCATCTCATGCCCTGATCGGCGGCTATGCCGGAGCAGCTATGGCGCGGGCTATGATCCTCCACGGCTGGAGGACCGCGCCCAGCGTCATCATTCCCGGCGGCTGGACCAAAACCCTGATTTTCATCGTGGTCGCCCCCGTGATGGGCTTCGTGCTCGGATTCGGCTTCATGGTGGCAATCTCCTGGATTTTTCAGCGGAAGTCACCTCGCCAGGTGGACAAGCTGTTCCGCAGGCTGCAACTACTCTCGGCTGCCGCTTACAGCCTCGGTCACGGCGGAAACGATGCGCAAAAGACCATGGGCATCGTCGCCGGCGCGCTCTACACTGCGGGCGTCATGAAGCAGAGTGACTTCGCCGCGAACTGGGGCCGATGGCATTGGCCCATTATTCTGGCCGCCCATGCGGCCATCGCACTTGGTACCTACTTAGGTGGCTGGCGCATCGTACACACCATGGGATCCAAGATCACCAAGCTGAAGCCGGTCGGCGGCTTCTGCGCCGAGGCCGCCGGCGCCATCACGTTGTTCGGCACCGCGCTGGCCGGAATTCCGGTCAGCACGACGCACACCATTACCGGCGCTATTGTCGGTGTCGGAACTACGCAGCGTCTCTCGGCTGTGCGCTGGGGAGTTGCGACTCGCATCGTGTGGGCCTGGGTTCTGACCATCCCCGCATCGGCGACGGTAGCCATGCTGGCTTTCTGGCTGATCCGCGTGTTCAACCCCAACGCGTGAGAGAGGCCGCGGGTCGCGGCTCGCGGTTCGCGGTTCGCTGTTCGCCTTTCGCTTTTCGCCTCGCATTCACCGCGCTCTTCCTTAAGGCTGTCATCCCGAGCGAGGACTTTAGTCCGAGTCGAGAGACCTGCTTTTAGGTCGGCGTATCTCTCGGTTCGCTGCTTTAGCGAAAGGCGAAGAGCGAATGGCGAACAGCGACCTCCCCGCTTCCCTGCTAAAATCTGAGTCGAGCCATCGTGCCCACTCATTCCCCATTTTGCGACGTCGACACCGCGCTGGAGCACATCCGCGCCGGCCGTATGGTTGTGGTCATCGACGACGAAGACCGCGAAAACGAAGGCGACCTGACCATGGCCGCCGAGAAGATCACCCCTGAAGCCATCAACTTCATGGCCAAGTACGGGCGCGGCTTGGTTTGTCTGGCCATGACGGAAGAGCGCCTCGACCACCTGCGCCTCGGCCAGATGTCCGCCGAAAACACTTCCAACTTCGGCACCGCGTTTACCGAGTCCATCGACGCCAAGGACGGCGTCACCACTGGCATCTCGGCTTACGATCGGTCGCAAACCATTCAAGTGGCGATTGATCCCGCAACCCGGCCCAACGATCTCGCGCGTCCCGGACACGTCTTCCCTCTTCGCGCCCGCAAAGGCGGAGTGCTGGTGCGCGCTGGACAGACGGAAGCGTCGGTTGATCTGGCTCGCCTGGCGGGACTGGTTCCGGCAGGCGTGATTTGCGAGATCATGAGCGACGATGGCACCATGGCTCGTGTTCCTGAGCTCACCGAATTCTGCCGGCGCCACGACATGAGGATGCTCACCGTCGCGGAGCTGATCCGTTATCGCATGGCGCACGAACGCTATGTGCGGCGGCTGGCCGAAGCGATCGTGCCCACCGCTTACGGCGACTTTCGCATGGTCGCCTACGAGTCGGAGATCACCGGCGACTCCCACATCGCCATGGTCAAGGGTGACGTGGAGAATGCGGGCGATCAGCCCGTGCTGGTGCGCATGCATTCGCACTGCCTGGTGGGCGACGTCTTCGGAGCGAGCTGGTGTGGATGCCGCGACGTCATCGATGCCGCCATGCGCCGCATCGCGGAAGAAGGCCGCGGCGCGCTGATCTACCTGCACTCGACCTCCAAGGGATATTCGGTGCAGCGACTCGGCGACCGCATGACCATCCAGTTTCACCACGAGCAGCAACTGGCAACGCTGCCCGAGAGCCAGCGGCGCACCCAGCGGGAGATCGGCATCGGCGCGCAAATCCTGTCGGACTTGAACCTCAAACGCATTCGCCTGCTCACCAATCATCCCCGCAAGGTCGCCGGCCTCGAAGGCTTCGGAATCGAAATCGTGGAGCAGGTTCCGGTGTCGGCGGCAGGAAAAGCATCGGTGCGATAAATAAACAGCCATCAGCATTCAGCTCTCAGCAACAATAGATTAAGGGTGTCATCCTGAGCGGAGGCGTTCCGACTTTGCACGCCGGAGTCGAAGAGCCTGCCCCGAGCGAAGTGCTTTTGACAACCTGACTTG
>PLQW01000115.1 GCA_003160215.1 Acidobacteriaceae bacterium | reverse complement strand
TACGGCCCTCTTCACCCCGATCCTGTCCCTCCTGTACCCCTACAACTCGACCCCAGAGGTGGGGTTACGAAATCTGCATCCCCGACCTCGGGGATTAGCTGTTCCCCTACCTTTCTTGCGACTTTTCCTGCATTACCGGGGGACATAAGGGACAACCACCCTATAGCAATTACAACTCCAATCGCGTATTCTCCCCTCCCTCAATCAACACCTGTCACCCCTGTACTCCAATAACACAAGAGCCAACGCAAAGACTACTCCGCCGCCGGGACAGCGAGAAAGTGGACCACGCCCTACGTAAATGGNNGAATATGCCGCCGATCCTGATCGCGCAGAATATCTCCAAACGCTTCGGCGCTACTCCTCTCTTCGACAACATTTCCTGCGCAGTCCACGACGGTGATCGCATCGGCCTCATCGGTCCTAACGGCGCAGGCAAATCCACTCTCCTCGCCATCCTCGGCGCTGAACATCAGCCCGACTCCGGAGAAGTCTCCTTCCGCAAGGGCGTTCGCATCGGCTACGTCCATCAGATCTCAGACTTCGCCGCGGAGACCACTGTCCGCCAGGTCGCCGAAGCCGCACTCGAGCGCGCCGAAGTTCCGGCTATTGCCCGAGAGCAACGGCTGCGCGAAACGCTTGGCCGGGCCGGCTTTACAGAAAGCGACACTCCCGGTAATCCCGGCATGGACCGTGACGCCGCGAGCCTAAGCGGCGGCTGGCGCAAGCGGCTCGCCATCGCTGAAGCCCTGGTACAGCAACCGGACATCCTGCTGCTCGATGAGCCCACTAACCACCTAGACCTCGCTGCCATTGAATGGCTGGAGGAGCTTCTCCAGTCCGCGCCGTTCGCGTCCGTTGTGGTCAGCCACGACCGATACTTTCTCGAAAACGTCGCCACTGCGATGGTCGAGTTGAACCGCGCTTATCCGGACGGACTGCTGCGCGTCACCGGTAACTACAGCAAGCTTCTCGAAGAGAAAGAGGCGTTCCTCCATGCTCAGGCAAAACACCAGGAAGCGTTGGAGAATCGAGTGCACCGCGAGATTGAATGGTTGCAGCGCGGACCCAAGGCACGCACTTCCAAGTCAAAAGCTCGCATCGACAAGGCGCATCAACTAATCGGTGAACTCGCTGACTTGAACGCACGTACCCGAACTGCCAGCGCCGGCATCGATTTCTCCTCCACCGATCGAAAGACCAGGCGGCTGATCGAGCTGGAAAATGTCAGTTTCGAAATCGGTGGCCGCATGCTGTTCCAAGATCTCAACTTTATTCTTACCGCGGGAATGCGCGTCGGCCTTGTCGGCGCTAATGGCAGCGGCAAGACAACATTGCTGCGGCTGCTCTCACGAGAGCTGGCGCCGACTGCAGGAGATATTAGTACGGCCGACGCCTTGCAGGTCGTCTACTTCAATCAGAACCGCGTGCTCGATCCTGATCTGACTCTGCGCCGCGCCCTCGCGCCTGAGAGCGATTCAGTCATCTACCAGGACTGCGTGATCCACGTTGCCTCGTGGGCGGCGCGCTTCATGTTCACCGGCGAGCAGCTCAATCAACCGGTGGGCCGCCTATCAGGAGGAGAACGTGCCCGCGTGCTGATTGCTCGGCTCATGCTGCAGCCAGCCGACGTGCTGCTGCTCGATGAGCCCACTAATGACCTCGACATTCCCACGCTCGAGGTGCTGGAAGAGAGCTTGCTCGAATTTCGCGGCGCGCTCGTGCTCGTCACTCACGATCGCTACCTACTGGATCGCGTTTCGACGGCCGTTGTCGGGCTCGACGGCTTGGGGGCCGCCGGACGCTTCGCCGATTACTTACAGTGGGAAGCTTGGCAGGAGACGCGCGAACGTGCTTCCAAGACAAGGGTAAGAACGCCTGGCCGTGAAATCGTCCCCGGCAGTCCCCCGGCTACAACTTCCATTGCGAAAAAGAAGCTTTCCTATCTCGAAGCCCGTGAGTACGCAACGCTGGGGCAGCGCATCGCCGAAGCCGAAGATCAGCTTAAGAACTCGAGTGCCTCCTACGAAGATCCCGCGATCGTCAGTGAGGCGGATCGATTGATTGCAGCGCAGGCCGAACTCCACCGGGCACAGGAACTCGTCGACCAGCTATACGCCCGATGGGAAGAGCTTGAGACTAAGATGAGCTGACTGTTCCACGTTATCTCTAGAAACGCATTTCGTGCCGCCAAAAGAATAACTTCTGGATCGTCGTGCATGTCTCCACTAATCCGGTTCTTGGCTCGCATAAAACAAGTCACTCGTGGGTATGAGCACCCCGTTCGGATTGGGGCGCTTCAACGAAAGCTCCCGGGGCAATCGACTATCGGTCGGGTATTGGACCTCTGTGACCAATATCATTGTGCTGTTAGGCACTAGTGGCTACCGATCGCTGGGCGCTCCCCTTGCTCACATTGAGGGTTCGACATACCTGGGACCACGAAAGCCCCTCACGACGCAGTGCGGCCACTCGCAGAGCATCCACCTGTGCCCGAGGCCGTCCGAACTTCTTCCCCTTTGCCCTCGCATTGCGTAGACCCGCCCGGACGCGCTCCTGAATCAGTGACCGCTCGAACTCTGCCATGGCGCCGATGATCTGGAACATTAGTCGGCCCGAAGGCGTGCTCAGATCGAGGTTGTCGCGGAAACTGACAAAGGCTACTCCGTAGGCACAAAGATCCGCGAGGGCGTTGACCAAGTGCTTCAGCGAGCGGCCGAAACGGTCAATCTTCCAGACCAGCACGGCGTCGAACTTCCGCCGGTGAGCGTCGGCCATGAGCTGGTTCAGTTCAGGTCGCGATTCCTTTGAACCCGACACGCCCTGATCGACGTACTCGGTGACAATCTCCCATCCGCGACGAGAAGCGTACTCCCGGAGTTCGGACAGCTGCATCTCGGGATCTTGGCCGTTGAGCGTGGAAACGCGGGCGTACAGAGCAACGCGAGCAATTGTGAGGGATGGTTCTTGAGTGTGGGATGATGCGGTGTTACGGTGATGTACAGCCATTGGGTGCCTCCTCGTTAGGTGCCCTGGTTAGCGTCGTGCCGGTGCGACCAACATCGGTACGGCGCGGTTTATGTTTGAGCCGCCTTCTTGCGACCCCGTCCCTTGCGGTAGTTCTGCTTCTTGTATTTGCGTACCCGCTCAACGTCCGGTTCATTCCAGAGTCGAGAGTCAACGCCGGGGTATTCAATTCGCTGGGGTTCTTCGATCTTTCCCTGCCGCAGCCACCTAGAAAGCGTGCGCCTGCTGACGCCGATTTCAATGGCCACTTCAGAGGTGGAATAGTGGTGCTTCACAAATATGTCCTATGGCTAGACATATATTACAGTGTCAATTAAATGTCAAGTTTGCTCTCGTGAGGGACAAATGGTCAAAGTTTGGGGCAGAGAGGACGTGCTGAAACTTTAGGGTTACAGCGCGTGGGTCGTCATCAAGAGCGATCCGTTTGAGCGCGGCCTCGGTCGCGCTGAGAACTACGACAACGCCTGGGGAATCCGCTCGAAGGTGAACGCGATTCCGCTGTGAAGCCGAATACGATTGCCGTCGTAATCCAAGACACACATCTTTGCTCCCGCGTCCGGGCCGGGCATTCTTGCCGTTGCGCTGCTGCTCCTGGGATAGCAGCCAATCTCGTATCGCTTCCCTGCGATAAGCAGTCCCGCGAAGCAACCGCCAACATGAAAGCCGACCATGTTGGATTTTTGCAGATTCCGCTAATTGGAAAACGCCCGTTTTGCAGCGGGCGTTTTTTCGCGCCATTCGCGTTTGTCCGTTTTCTGTCCGTGAACTGCTGCCAAAGCCAGCCAAAACGGGGCAAAAGCCGTAGCAACGTCTTCTATTATTTTGTTGGGTTTGATTGGCTGGTGTTGTTGGGTGTAGTGGGTGAAATTCGGCTACGAACCAGAAGGCCGGGAGTTCGAATCTCTCAGGGCGCACCACTTTCTCTCCCCACGCCGGGCTTCGGGGTCTTGATGCAGGCAATAGCCGATAAGCCAGTCGCGAAACCGGCGCCATTCACGCAATCTTCTTGTCCCGCTTGTACTCGTCGAAAGCATCGAGGAAGCGATCGAGGTCCTTCTTCTGCAAGTAATACGGCGTGGAGAGCCGCAGCTTCGACGGTTCGCCGCCGCGGATGCGAATCTTTTTGGTCTTCCACAGCCAGTTCTCCAAGTCAGTGCGCTGGATCGGTGGAACGTTCACCGTAACGATGGCGCAACGCAGTGCCGGGTCGGGCGATGTCCACGACTCCGCGCCGCGTTTCTGCATCTGCACCAGCATGTAGTCGCCGAGCTCGCGATGGCGCCGCTCGATGCGCTCCATTCCGATGTCGTTCGCCATCTTGATGGACGCGCGCAGCCCACAAAGCGACGGCACATTGGACGATCCAATCCGCTGGAAGCGCTCGGCCCGCAGCTTTGGCTCTTCCCAGCCTTCGGTCGCGATGGTGTTCCACAAGCGATCGATCACCTCGTCGCGCACGTACAGATACCCTGACCCCTTCGGCGATTGCAGCCACTTGTGCGGGCTGGATGTGTACATGTCGCAACCGAGATCCTGGATATTGAGGCGCATCATCCCGGTGACATGGGCGCCGTCAACCGCCGAGAGAATGCCCTTGGAGCGCGCCAGCGCGCAGAGTTCCTTGGCCGGCAACACCACGCCCGTCACCGTCGTAATGTGGCTGAAGAAGATGATCCGCGTACGCGGCGTGATGGCGTCGTTGAACAGATTGAGGACTTGTGGTGCGTCCTTCACCGGCTTGGGCAGCGTGACTTTCTTCACCACGATGCCGTAGCGCTTTGCCTTCAACTGCCACGGCTGCTCGCCGCCGGGATGTTCCTGGTCGGTCATCAGCACTTCGTCGCCCGGCTTCATGTCAATGCCGTTGGCGATGTAGCTGTTGGCCTCGGTGGCATTGCGCAGCAGCGCAATCTCGTCGCGCGTGCAGCCTACGAACGCCGCCAGCGGATCGCGGAACTCGTTCCATGCTGCGTAGCCCCAGATGGGGTAGTCCTCGGGGTCGGTCTCGTCCAGCTTCTCCGTCGAGGTGTAGCCGTCGAATACCGCCCGCAAAACCGGCGCCGGACTCGAGCCCACGGTGCCGTTGTTCAAGTAAACTTCGTCCGCGGGGATCAGGAACTGCTTGCGCAACTCGGCCCAATATCCTTCTTCATCGCTGACGAACAGCTTGGGATCCGGCAGCGACGAGAGAACATTCTGCAGTTGCGCGAAAAGATCATTGCGAAAGGCGATAGCGCCAGCGAATCCAGCAGTGGTAGTGAGAAAGCGGCGGCGATCGGACAAGGAATGCCTCCAGCAAATAAAGGCACATGGTACACCCGAGGCCGATCACGGGTTACTGATCCCTGCGTAGGTAATGTCCCCGGTGGGTTGTTTGGAATCGAAGGTTCGCTTCTGGAATTGTCATTACGAGCGCAGCGAGCAATCCGCTGTTGTTTGCGGCCAGAGCGGCGGCGGGGAGAAACAGCAGATCCCTCATGGCCTAAAGGCCGTTCGTGATGACAACACAGAAATCAGGAAACAGGGCGTTACTTACACAGCACTCAACAATCTACCACCGAGTGACCTGTCATCCCGATGTAACCTGTCATCCCGAGGTCGCTGCGGCGACCGAATGGAGGGACCTGCTTTTATTTAGGGTGCCCATCCTTTCGCGCGCGTTTCGCGAAAGGGTGGGAGAAGAAGGTGCCGAATTCCCGCACCACCGTCTCCGGCAGTTCCTCGCGGTTGGACTTCTGCAGCAGGCTATGTCCGGCATCCTCGATTGGAACCAATTTCGTGGGCGCGGAAATCAGCTTGATTGCGCTCTCCAGTTCCGCGATCGAGCCAAACGCGTCGCGCGTGCCACTAACGAAGAGAATGGGAGTCCGCAGGCTGGGGAAATGTGCGGTTCTCAACTGCGCCGGGCGTCCCGGAGGATGTAGCGGGTACGACAACAGGAGCAGCCCTTCAACCAACGTCAGTTCCGCTGCAACCAACATGCTCGCCTGACGTCCGCCGTAGGAGACGCCACCGAGAAAAGCCCGTCCTGCAAACTGCTTTTTCATGAGCTCGACGGCTCGTCGGAGTCCGTCTTGATCATGTTTGGCGTCGGACGGGGACGGCGGCCCGTGCGGACGCCGCTGCCGAAATGGCAGATCGCAACGAAGTGTGCTGAAGCCCGAAGCGGCGAATTTGTCCGCTAGCGCGAGCAGCAGCGGCGCGTTGCAATTCCCTCCCGCTCCGTGCGTGAGCACCAGAAATCCGTCGCGTGAACTTTCAGCGCGGTGCAGGAACCCGCGCACGGGAGCTTCACCTGAAGCTTCGTCGACAAACCGTTGTGCTTCGTCGTTGATCACTTTATCGGTGCTGCACCTGCGCGTTCATGTAGGCGCGTAGGATCGCGTTAATTCGGGTTTGGTAGCCCTGATTGCCACGAAACCAATCCAGGAGGTCCGCGTCGAGCCGCATGGTGACCGTCTTCTTCGAACGAGGCATAACCAGCTTGGCCTTGGCCCAGAAGGCCTCGTCCGTTGGGTGGACATCCGGATCTCTGCGAAGTCCCGCCCGGATCTGCTTGTCCGTCAAGGAGCGAAGCCGCTTCCAATTGGTGCGCGGCTCAGTCACCTTTCTCTTCGAGGTTTTGCCAGTAATAGCGGCGCTCATGCGGTTCCGATCTCCATGCTGATATAAGGTGCCGTTCTTCGTTTTCACGGTCCGTGTAGATGACCGTGATCTCAAGGCCATTCACCAGGCCGATCACATAAATGCGCGTCTCGGCGTAGTCAAAGCGGTCATCGACTCTCTCCACCGTGGGGCCATCGAAAATATGGGCCGCGTCCCGGAAGGCTATTCCATGGCGCCTCACGTTAATGCGGTTCTTCTCAGAACTCCAGGTGAATCGCATCCTTATATTTACAAAACGTATTTACACTTGTCAAGGGTAGGCGAGGCTCCCTACCCAGATCGCCTGTTGTTGACGAGAGGGTGGGGACAAACTTTACCGCCCCAACTTCCTCGCCTGACAGGCCACTACGACCTTCGACGGATCGATGGCCTCCGAGTCCAACTGCATCTCGATCACCTTGCCGTCCTTATCGATCAGGTAGTTCACCCGCCGCGCGGCCTTGTATTTCGGGTTGTAGACGCCGTACTCCTTGGTCGTGTCGCCGCCCCAGTCGCTAAGCAACGGGAAGGTGACGCCAATTTTTTCCGCCCACGCCTTGTTCGAGAAGGGAGAATCCATGCTCACACCCAGCACCTGGGTATCGGCAGCTTCCAGCTTGGCGAGGTTCTGCTGGAAAGCCTGCATCTGCTTGGTTCAACCACCGGTGAAGGCGAAGATGTAGAACGCCAGAGCGACGTTCTTTTTGCCGCGGAAGTCGTGCAGCGAAACCTTGTTTCCGTTCTGGTCTTGCAGGGTGAAATCCGGAGCCATGTCGCCCACCTTGATCTTGGGCGGCGGCGTCTCGCTCGGCTTGTCGGCGGCACGGCTCGCGGGCAAGAATGACGCGGCAAGCAATAGCGCCAGGAGCATTTTGTTCATGAAGACTCTCCTCTCGATTCGTCGCCAACCCAGCAAGAATTGGCAGTTGAGGCATTGTGACACTAAAGGGTCACGGTGCGCCACAGGACTCAGGCGTTGCTGGTGATGCTCTCAGCCGCGCTTTGGCATCGCCGGGCGGATTTTGAATATAGATGGCACACCTCGACGATCAATCGTGTCGTGCCCGAGGCACTCCGATGCATCGCCATCTTCACCCGCCGTTGAAACGGTGGGCTATCTTATTCCGTCCCGCATAGCGGGACTGCCGTGTTTGCCGGTCGGCCATTTTCGCAGAATTTCCGACTACGGAGGACTACAGTGTCTCAAAACCAGCAGTGGACTGGCCCAGAGAACCATTTTTGGAATCTCACTTTTCATTGCGTAAATCCAGCCATGGCTATAGATTTACAACTGAATGAGCATTCATTCGGCGAGGTCGCAGCGTCGCTTCCCCGCCGATGGATTCTTGGATTGCGAGTGTGGTAGGCCAGGTACACCCGCTTCCGTTCATGGGCCTCCGATGAAGCGAGACTCTCAAGCTCCTTTGGCTGCTACAGGGAACGCCGGTGGCGGCACAAACCGCAACGCCGAAAAATACCAGCGTATCCTCGATGCTGCGGTCGCCGTGTTCGCCGACAAGGGCTTTTTTAATTCGCGAATCTCCGACATCGCCGATCGCGCAGGCGTCGCTGACGGTACCGTCTACCTCTACTTCAAGAACAAAGAAGAGATCCTGATGACGGCCATCAACACGGCCTTCGATGCATTTATGAGGCACGCCCGTACGGAGGTCGAGAAGGTCGCCACCCCCGCCGAGCGGTTGCGGCGGCTGGCCTTTCTTCATTTGGATGCGCTGGGGTCAAACCGCAATCTGGCGGTGGTATTTCAAATGGAATTGCGGCAGAGCACGCGCTTCCTGTCCGAGTTCTCGCACCATCACATGGTCGAATATCTCAGCCTGGTGCGCGCAGCCATCAGTGAAGGACAGGCGAGCGAAGTTTTCCGCCGCGACATGTCGGACAAAATCGCGGCCAACTGTTTCTTTGGAGCACTCGACGAAATGGTGACCTCCTGGGTGCTGAGTGGACACGAGTATCGGCTATCCAATGTGACGGATTCAGTGGTAGATATTTTTCTTAACGGGATGCACAGCGGCGGGAACCAGAAAGTGGCTTACACAGGGGTCCAATAGAACCCGAGAAATCGGCGCCAGGTTCCCTTCGTTGTAACACAGTCATGGATGTCATAGATCACAGCCTCTTGGGCCGTGGAAACGTAACATTCTGGTTTTGAGAGCCTAGCGTCTCAAAACCCGGTCGGTCGCATTGACTCGGAAGCCATGAATATTAAGACCCTCAACGAAGTTTTCCTCGCGGTTGTGGAGCGCAACAGCGACCGCGTTATGCAGACGCGCGAGTCAGGTGCGTGGAAGCCGATTTCCTCCGCCCAACTGCAAGCACAGGTTTTCGCTACCGCGCGCCAATTGAAGGCTTGGGGAATTGGCAAGGGCGATCGCGTCGCCATCCTCAGCGAGAACCGTCCGGAGTGGGCGATCGCTGACTTCGCCACATTGCTGTTGGGCGCAATTGACGTCCCGATCTACGCGACGCAGATCGCCGAGCAGTGTGTGTACCTGCTGCAACATTCGGAGGCAACTATCGCCTTCGTCTCCACTCGCAAGCAGTACGAGAAGATCGCTTCCATCCAGCACCAGACCAAGGTTGCACGCATCGTCATCATGGACGACGCTCCCGACCTCACCGACGCCGTCCCCATGCAAAGCTTTCTGCGGAACGCTGTCCCCGGCCCAGACGCAGAACTCGAAGACTTGGCGCGGGCGATTGAACCCGACGACCTGGCGACGCTCATTTATACGTCGGGGACCACCGGCACGCCCAAAGGCGTGATGCTGACGCACGGCAACCTCGCCGCAAACCTGAGCGTCTCGCTCGATATGTTCGACGTGGGCAAAGATGACCTTTGCGTTTCGTTTCTGCCGCTGTCGCACGTCACGGCGCGGCATCTGGATTACGCCATGATGTCCTGGGGTGTTCCCCTTGCCTACTGCCCCAGTATTGACGACCTCCTGCGCACACTGGGCGAGGTGCATCCCACAATATTCGTGGCCGTGCCCCGAGTGTACGAAAAGATCTATAACCAGGTTGAGCACAAGACGCAAGGCTTGAAACGTAAGCTCCTTAACTGGGCCATGTCCGTCGGAAGCGCCAACCGCGAGGCGGTCCTTCGCGGAGAAACTCCGACTTCCCTCTCGTGGAAGCTGGCTAATAAACTGGTATTTTCCAAGGTGCGCCACGCCATGGGCGGCCGCGCACGTATCTTTGTTTCCGGAGGAGCGCCGCTCGGCCGCGAGATTGCCACCTGGTTCGCCGACATCGGTATTCGCATCCACGAAGGCTATGGCCTGACCGAAACCTCACCGGTCATTGCGCTGAACGATCCGATCAATCATCGGCTGGGCACGGTGGGAAAACCGTTGCCGAACGTGGAAGTCAAACTCGCAGCCGATGGCGAACTGCTGGCGCGAGGCCCGTCGGTATTTAAGGGCTACTGGAAGATGCCCGAGGAAAGCGATGCGGCCTTTGAAGATGGGTGGTTCAAAACTGGAGATGTGGCAGTCCTTGATCCGGACGGATACCTCTCCATTACGGACCGCAAAAAGGACCTGATCAAGACCTCGGGCGGAAAACTCATTGCTCCTCAGCCGATCGAGAATTCGCTCAAGGCGAACCTGTTCGTGGGTGAGGCGGCCTTGCTTGGCGACAAGCGGCGCTTCCCCGCCGTACTGATTGTTCCCAACTTCCCCATCCTGGAAGAATGGGCGCACAGCCACGGAGTGAAGTTCTCCACCCACCGCCAACTGGTGAAAGCGGTACAGGTCCAATCGCTTTATGAAGGTATCGTCGAAGAGCTGAATCAGAACCTCGCCCAGTTCGAAAAACTAAAGCGCGTGCTGCTAATTCACACCGAGCTCAGCATTGAAGACGGAACGCTCACCCCGAGCATGAAGCTCCGTCGCCGCCATCTGGAGGAGCTCTACAAGAAAGAGATCGATGCGCTCTACGCGGATGCGCAGTCGCATTCGCGCACGCCGGCTCCGGCGAAGCGGTGAGCGAAGGGCCACTTTCCGGGCGGCACGGGACTCGGGACCAATCGCATGAGGCAGTGCCGAGTGGCAGATGAGTGGCTCTCGCAGGCAAACCTGGTTGCTTGTGATAAGGGGCTGTTATCGACAACAATCTTGTTCAGCGGTGGCACCACGACGGCGGATACTGTCATAGCGAGAGCATTTGGATGGTCGAGCGAAGCCTTGGACGAGATCAAGTCAATTGGCGGCTGCCGTTCTATGCGGTAGTGGGCGCGGCGATTGTTATGCTCTCGTTATTCGCATACAGCGCGGACCCCACCCTGCTCTACATCTTCTTCATCGCCCCAATCGTCTGCCTGTCCTGCCTTGTCCTGCTTCTGGTCGCCGCCATTCGCAAGAGACCACGCCGAAGTCTATCGATGCTGTTGGCACTGGTCGCCTTTCTTGTCACGTCAGGAGCATTACTCAAGGCGCAGGACGTACTCCGCCCTTCCCTCAGATGGCTGCTGTGGTCGCACCGCTTCAAGGCTGAAGTTCTGGCGCAACCGACCCCGGCGAACGGAGAATTGAAGCACATCGAATGGGACGGTTGGGGCGGCGCACCGGTGGGCGACTGGGCGGCCTACGTCGTTTTTGACCCGACGGATTCCCTTTCAGTGGCGGCCAAGAACGGCTGGTCGGGGAGCTACAACAGGAACAAAGGCATACCTTGCGACGTCGGCCCTGTACGTCGTTTAGAGAGCCATTGGTACTCTGTCGTGCTAGGAGTGAACGAATGGTGGGGGCGGTGCGGCTGAATCCTTCCGATGTTTCAGCATAACGAGCGATAAATCTCCGTTACACTCGCAATCCTTGGAACCGGCCGGTTGCCGGTGAGGCAGCTACCCGGAAGTTGGTTACAGCGGCCGAATCTTTACGCTCTGCAAAATCTCAGCTCAGCGATTTGCTTCCTATGGCGTATCGACAATGTAGATACATTGGAATATACTCAGTATTATCGGAAAGGACGTCGTTTCATGAAGGTACAGATGGTCAAGTGGGGCAACAGCTTCGCGGTTCGCATTCCCAAGCCTGTGGTCGAGCAGGCCAAGCTGAAGGAAGGCGATTCGCTGGAGATTGAAGCTGCTGCCGAAGGGCGGCTGGAACTGCGCCGCGCAAGCAAGATGCCTACCCTGGCCCAGTTGGTCGCCCAGATTACTCCAGAGAACCGCTATTCGGAGATTTCGAGCGGCGAGGAAGTCGGGAAAGAAGTCGTTGAATGGTGATCCTGTACGTTCCCGAAGCTGGGGACATCGTGATGATGGATTTCGATCCGCAAGTCGGTCGAGAACAGGCCAAGCGACGGCCCGCCTTGGTGCTTACCGATCAGCGGTACAACCGGGCGAGCGGCTTGGCAATCGTTTGTCCACTGACCAGCAAACGCAAACCCTACCCCTTCGCGCTGCCTGTCACGGTTGACCAGGTGGAAGGCGCGGTCCTGGTGGACCAGTTAAAGAGCATGGATTGGGCTGGGCTCAGAACGGAATTCCACTCCAAGGCTGCGCCTGGGTTGATCGGCAGAGTACGTCAATACCTCGCGGTTCTGCTCGGCCTTCGTTAACGCTCCTGCCCACCTCATTCGATTGGCTCGACCGCAATCAGCGGCCCTCTGCGGTCCTGGCCCTCTGGCTTTTGCACCAGAATCGTCGCCGACAGCACCACAACGATTCCTACCACCTGCATCGGCGTCACCAGCTCACCGAGGATGAGCGCGGTCAACAGAATCGCCCACACCGGCTCCAGGCAGGCGGTCACGATGGTCCGCGTGGCATCCAGATGCTGCAGTCCGGTGAAGTAGAGCGCGAACGGAACCAGCATGGACGTGACCGAGAAGACGGCCAGGAATAGCCACTGCCCTCCGCTGTAATGCTGAGCGATGACCTTCCAAGGCGGGTTCACGATCTGCCAGAAAACAGCCGCACCCAGCAGTGAATACGCCAGCACCGTCCAGCGCTGGTAAATCTGCAACAGGTGTTGACCGTAGACGTTGTAGAAGGCGAACGAGATCGCCGCCAGCTCCGCTGCCACGACGCCCAACGTATTGAAGCGGATCCCGGAGATCGCGAGCCAGGGAAATCCACGCTGCGTCGCCAATTCTCCTACCGCCAGTCCGCAACCCAGCACAGCCAGGACCACAGCGCTGACGCGCCGCATCGTGGGGCGCTGGAGCCGGCGCGCCAGCATGTACAGCAACACCCACACCGGCGCCACATATTGCAGGACGATTGCCGTGGCGACGTTCGTCTTCTGGATGGCGAAATAGTAGAAGTAGTTGGAGGCCGCAAGCCCGAGAATCCCCAGCAGAAAGAACTGGACCAGATGGCGGCGGCGCAGGCGCAGCGACGACCTCCCCTTCAGCAGCAGAATTGGCAGGAGTATCAGCAAGGAAATTGTGGTTCGGCTCTGGGCCAGGATGAGAGGGTCAATCAGGCGCAGAGCTTGCCCGCCAGCGAAAAGCCTACCCGTAAAGACTGCCCGGCCCAGGCTTGCCGAAAGTCCCCAGAAAAACGTAGCCGCGGCGATGAAGAGATAGCCGCGGACGGGGTGAGGCTTACTTGCCGGAAGGCTGGTCAAAGTAGTCAGGGGCTTAAAACCAGGGGTTAGGGGCTGGGGGTTAGTGAATGTCAGGTTTTACTAGCCACTAACCCGTGACCACTATCCTCAGTCGGCCAGCGCGGATTGACTGTGCGATGAGCGCAACACGCGATCCACGGTATACGGTGCCCGCTTCGTCGGCTCGTGGAAATGCCGCACCTGCAACTCGCCCAGCAGTCCTACGGCGATCAGTTGTACACCCGCCACAATTAGCACGGCAGCGAACACCAGGAGCGGCCCGTGCTCATCCATTACGTTGAGACCACGAACGAACTTGTCGAAGAGCATCCACAAGGCGATCACGAAGCCAGCCAGCGAACCTAGCGCTCCGACAGTACCGAAAAAGTGCAGCGGCCGGGCCATGTACTTCAGCAGAAAACGGATGGTGATGAGATCGAAGAAGACGCGGAAGGTGCGCGAGATGCCGTAATGCGACTCGCCGCGTTCGCGGTTGACATTGCGGATGGGGATCTCGCAGATGGTGGCGCCGTAAGCCGACGCCAGCGCCGGAATGAATCGATGCAATTCCCCGTAGAGCGGAATTTCCTGCACCACCTCGCGACGATAAGCCTTGAAGGTGGTGCCGAAATCGTGCAAATCAACCCCGCTCAACTTGGCCATCAGCCAGTTCGCGATCTTGGAGGGAATACGCCGCATCACGAAGTTGTCAATGCGCTGCTTGCGCCATCCGCTGACGATGTCGTAGCCCTCGCGCAGCTTTTGCAGAAACAGCGGAATGTCACGCGGATCGTGCTGCAGATCGCCGTCCATGGCAATCACATACTCGCCTTCGGCATGATCGAAGCCCGCGGCCAGCGCCGAGGTTTGCCCGAAGTTGCGGCGCAGTTTCACCACAACCACGCGGCGGTCCACCGCTGCGATCTGCTGCAACATCCAGAACGTATGATCGCGGCTGCCGTCGTCCACGAATACCAGCTCGAACGGTTCGCCCGTGGCTTCCATCACCACCTTGAGCCGATCATAGAGCTCGGTTACGTTCTCTTCTTCGTTATGAAATGGGACGACAATCGAGTACTTGGGCACGGTTTTATGATTATAACGTCCGTCATCCCAAAATGGACGGATGTTTTACTGGAATTACTCTTCCGCCAACGCGAAACACCCGGGCTGCAAGTCGTTGCACTTGTGCTAGCACCATGCGTTTATCTGGCACTTTCTTGTCCTCAGGACAATCGGGCTTTCCCCGAGGCAGAGCGTTTTTACGAATGAAGCTCAGCAATAAATGCCAGCAAGCGTCGGATTCCTTCCGCGAACTCGTCGCCGGGAGTGATTAGGCTGATCACCGAATATCCTTCCGAAGTGAAGTCATAAAAATGGCCGGGCTGCACCAGCACCCCCGTCTCGCGGAGCAACGCGATGGCAAGATCCTCGTCGGGGCCCGCCACCGGGACCCGTAACACGACATACCATCCGCCCTCGACTTGCAGCCGGCGACAGAGTTTTTGCGAGGCCAGTTGCGAATCAAGCAGAGCGAGATTCGCAACTATGCATCGCAGCAGTTGGCTCTGAATGCTGTGCCGCTCCTCCAGCATGACCGGGACAGCCCACTGCACTGGCGCATTCATCGACAGATAGGTATCGGCGATGACTTCCAGCCGGTTCATCGCATCCGACAACAGCGGCTGCGGGCCATTCGCCGCAATCCATGCGATTTTCATCTGCGGCAGACCGGAAATTTTCGACAGTCCGCTGAGCGTGAAGGTCAGCACCGTGCTGTTCGACGAAAAGGTGAGCGGCGGATCTTTCGCGAGTGCGTAATCGAGAAACACTTCATCGGCGACGATTGCCATTTCATTGGCCGCACAAATGCGGTTCAATGCCTCAGCCTCCGGCGGCTTTACGAACGAACCCGTCGGGTTATTCGGGTGCACCACCAGCACGGCCCGGCAACGCGAACCTGCGCGGCGCGCGCGTTCCATCGCGGTCTGCACAGAGGGAAAATCGATCTGCCATCCGTGGTCATACACCAGCTCGTAGGGTTCGAGCTTCACGTCGTGGAGATCGGCGAGAAAATCGAAAAGCGGGTAGCTCGGGGTCGGGACCAGCACCGTGTCTCCCGGATCGCATAGCAGCCGGAAAAGGAACGAATACGCCTCGCTGGTGCTGGTAGTAAGGATGAGATCGTCGGGCGAGACATGACTTCCATGCGCTGCGTAGTAGGCTGACACAGCCTCTCGCGCAACCAGCAGCCCCTTGGCTTGCGGCTCATAGGTGAGTGCCTTGCCATGTGCCAGCGCCTGCAGCAATTCGTCCTCACGATAGTGCAGGCCTATGGTGGTAGGGTTCGAGGCCGTCAAGTCAAGCACTCCCCTCCCGGCCCGTCGATGCGCCTCCAGCGCCTCGGTGTAGCGGTTCGTGGTCAAGTCCCAAAAAGTGCGCCGCGCGAAGAAGTTGCGCATGAGAGGAAGGATTATACAGAAGCGGTAAAAGACCCGGGCAAGTCAGCCAGTTGCCGCCAATTGTGTTCGTCCTCTACGCGCACGGTGATACGCGAAGCTGCTCTGAAGCCGTGCTCCCATCCCGACCCCGTCACCTTGCCCTCATGCATGTTAGTGTGAAGAATCTGTGCTGGCGTCTCTGCCGAGAGACGATTTGAACAAATCCGGAGGCCGACCATCGTGGCACACGCGCCCAATCCACAACCCTCGCCCGAGCTATTTTTCTCCACCGTCAACGCCTATCACCACACGGAGGCCTTGAGGGCCGCGATCGAGTTGGAACTATTCACCGCCATTGCTGAAGGCAACCAGACTGCCGACACCATCGCGCGCCGCTGCGATGCTTCGGAACGCGGCATCCGGATGCTATGCGATTTCCTAGTTGTCATCGGCTTTCTCACCAAGGAATCGAACCGTTACAGCGTGACGCCAGATTCAGCCGTTTTTCTCGACCGTCGTTCACCCGCCTGCCTCGGCGGCGCCATCGGATACTTGCTCTCGCCCATTACTACCGAGCGATGGAAGGACCTTGCAGCGGCCGTTCGCAAGGGTGGCACAGCCGACGTCGACTCTGGAACGGTGGCTCCCGAGCATCCAGTCTGGGTGGAATTCGCCCGCAGCATGGCGCCGATGATGGCGACGCCTGCCGAGCTTCTCGCCAAATATCTGAAGGCCGGTGAAGGTCATCAGTGGAAGGTGCTCGACCTTGCCGCGGGGCACGGCCTCTACGGCATCGCGATCGCCCGCCACAATCCACATTGTGAAGTGTGGGCCGTAGATTGGGCCAGCGTTTTGCAGGTCGCGCAGGAAAACGCCGCTACTGCCGGGATCAAGGACCGCTTTCACGCTCTCCCAGGCAGTGCGTTTGATGTGGAGTACGGCAGCGGCTACGACCTCGTCCTCATGCCTAACTTCCTGAGCCACTTCGATCCGCCCACATGCGAGACGCTGCTGCGCAAGGTGCACGCCGCGCTCAAGCCGGATGGCCGCGCTGTGATCCTGCAGATGATACCCAACGAAGACCGGGTATCTCCTCCGCGACCGGCGGAGTTTGCGCTAATCATGCTGGCCTCCACGCCCGCGGGCGATGCCTACACCTATCCTGAGTATCGGCAGATGCTGCACAACGCCAGCTTCGCCTCATGCGAGAAACATCCGCTCATGCCTGATTTCTTTAGCGTGGTGGTAGGACACAAGTAGCGGGAGTGGGTGACGCTGCCATTGTCGTGCGCAACGCCGGGTCTCGGAAAAAGGGCCGGGCCAGCAGCCTCTTCAGCCCAGCCTGGTAAGCTGCTCTTGCAGCAGACGCGTGCGTCCGCTGCCTTTCCGCCTACCGCCTTTCGGCCTACTGCGTTATCGTCTTAACTGCGTCGCCAACTTTGAATCCGGAACCAGAAACTGGTGTACCCACCGCGGAGATCTCATCCACGTCGGTCAGACGAATTACGCCCACGGGAGAAGTCATGCGACGAATTACCTGGCCGGTTGACGGGTCCTTGATCTCTTTCGTCACCCTCTGTACGGTGAGCTGATCGCCAACTTTCAGGCCAGCCTTCGACCCGACGTTGAGCACGACCTGGCCTCCGTCCACGGCGGCGACCAAACCTTCAACCGAAATCGTGCGGGCTTCCAGCTTGGAGTTGTCGGCCACCAGTTCCTCGGTCATTTGGGTGACCGCCGCATTCACGGCCTCCCCGATAATCGTCTGCTGGAAGTCGCTGCTGCCAAAGTCCACGGCGCCACCGCCCCAACCGTGCCAATTGCCACCGCCGCCCAGCAGAGACGTGCTTTCACGGGAGGACTCGCCCTTCCCGGTGGCCACTCCCATGATTTCCGCCGTGTCGATGTTCACCAGACGCGCGTCCACAACGACCACGGCCTTGCTCTTTTTGTGAGAGAATCCACCCACTCCAAATCCGCCCCAGCCTCCACCGCCACCGCCCACCTTCGTATCCTTGTTGTCGTTCCCGAATTGGGTAATGCTGCCAACGACAAGGGCATCCACGCCCAGGATCTTTCCGATTTTCGCGGCCGAGTTCGAATTGGCGCGATCGCTATTGGAGAAGTTCTGCTCGCCCAGGATCTTGTCCATGGCCTTGCGTTCGATTACGGAGTAGGTGCCGTCCTTAAACCAGGTCTCTCACCAGCAGGTCTGCAATACCCTTTCCGATGTCCACATTGGTGCCGAAGACCGCCGCCGAAGAGCTCTGGACCGTCGCATAGTCGAAATCGAATATAGCGATCCGCTTCTTACGCGCGTGCGCCGCCTGGGGGGCATCTGCGGTTTGCGCGATGGCGCCGGCCACAAGACATGTCGCAACAACCAGTATCACCAAGAAGATTCGTTTCATGACCAGTCTCCCTGCATGTGAAATAACGTTTCTTCTGCCATAAATCGCCACTCGCTGCAGCGCAGCCCGCCACGCAACTGGGTTAACGTCGAATTCGCGCGGACAACTCCCGTGTGGCGCGATTCTATCACTACGGCGCAGGTTTTCCAGTGCTGAATGTTCACCGCCCGCGGTGGCTAGAGCATAGTTATTCCTGAAGTTGAACAAAAATCCAGGCCGGGTCGGAGGATGCGCTTGTCGTTGCACAAGAGTGTGGTCGCGCCCGGTCCGGAACTGGGGCGGGTGTAGGTTCTTGCGACGGGAGCCTACGGAGGATCGACGCCGTAATTTCTGTGAGCGTCGGGGGCGTCATATGGCCACCGATCCCCACCCGAGTCCATGCTTTTCCTCCGATGAAGCCAAAGGTACGGATATTCTCCTTACCGCTGTGCCTTCCGATCATTCCTACGCGTGCCCCTTATTTTGGCACCGCTTGGGTGGCCACCGGCTTCACGTCAACGGTAGCGATGTGTCCAGTGCGCCGGGATTCGGCCGCTAGTTCTGTGATCTCGGTCAGGTCACGTTGCATCTCGCTCCAGCCGTACCATAAAGCGTAGTCCGGGCTGGCGTGGAAGGTGCCTTGAAAGGTCCGCATGCGGTGCTCGAGGAACATGACGAAGAGTTTCTGCTCGATCACCGTTGGCGCATCGTGGAAGGTCAGCAGGTCTGGGAAGGGATAGGCGTAGTTCTTTGGCTTGGGCAATAGGCCATCTTTGTAGAGATCGGCGACGACGCGAATCGCCTGCGCCATCAGGTGATCGGCGTTCTTGATCATGTCGTCTCCGTACTGCAGTTGCTGCGTTGCGAAATTGTTGGAATGGCACTGGTTGCAGGTCTTCAGCATTTTGTCGCGCTCGGCCTGCCACGAAGCCTGATCGAGGCGCGCGACATCGGCGGCCTTGACAACATCGAGGCGTGCCGTAGGTTTGCCGTTGGGATCCAGCACGCCCAGCGCTTGCAGGATGGTGACTTGGTCGGCTTTCCACTGCGGGTCGTCGGGTAGCGGCAGTCGCACTGCCAGGAAGCCCCACCCGGTGCGCACCTCGTGGTTGCCTTCCTGCATGTGGCAGGTCTGGCAGGTTGGGGCGGCCGAGGTATCGCTCTGGATTTTGAGCTGCTTCAGCTCATTGCGCACGCCATGCTTGGAGGAAGCATACATCTCCCACTGGGGATGGTCGAAGCCCATGTGACAGGTTTCGCACGCCTGCGGCGACCGTGCCTCCTGCAATGAGAAAGTGTGCCGCGTATGGCACGCGTCGCACGATGCCATGCCAAAGCGCGCACCCTGCTTTTGCAAAGCCGCAAGCTGTTCCGGAGACTTGATTCCCAGCTTGTGACAAGAGCCGCAACCCTTCATCCCTTCTGTCATCGCCATCGGCTGCCAATGGATGGTTGGCATGGCTTCCATCGAGGCCCACGCCATCGCGTGCTTGCCCTTCTTGAACTGCGCCACTTGGACGTCATGGCACTCGCCACAAGTTTCGGGAGTAGGGATTTTCGCTTTGGCTGCATCGGCTGCAGTCATGTGGTCCGATCCGTGACAGGTATCGCAAGCCATGCCCACCTCATGATGGCGGCTCAGTTTCCAGTCGGCCACCACGTTGGGAGTAACTTTGCTATGGCAATCCACACATTGTGCGCCAAGGTTGGAGCTTTGCGGCGAACGCGGTCCCGCAATTGCGGCGGTCGATAAGAACACGAAGACGAAAAAGACGGAGGATGACACAAGTACGGTAGGACGAGACATGACCACCTCCAGATCAGCGGGTAGTGGACATCGATCAACGCGCCAGCATACCGCCAAGCCGTAGGTCGCGTCTATGACCGAAGTCACGCCCAGGCTGACGGCAGCTTCGGTGAAGTTCTACCGGTTGAACGATCTGATCGGAGCTGCGGTGGACGTTACGGCCGGTCCTGAGCTTGCGGTCATCGCTGGGGAGGTGCAACTAAGTGCTGACCCGCTCCAATTCGTCGGCATCCACTTCCACAGCCACACTCCGCATGATCAGCTCCAGCGTAAGCACAACTCGTAAGCTATTCTTCTTGCGGGCCAAAACACCCACCATGCCGGCCAACGATCCCGACTTGATGCGGGCTTTCTCGCCCACCACTAGGTAAGGGTGAGGCTCAAATTTGCGGAGGTGAAGACCCGAGCGTAACGCCTCGATCTCGAAGTCCGGCAGAGCCAGTGGTTCGCGTCCGGAACCAACGATCAACAGGACACCGGGTACGGAGAGCACCTGGGTCGAGTCACGGCGTCCGATTCGCGCGAAGATGTAGCCGGGAAATAGTGGCTGCTCTACGTTGACCCTGCAGCCGTTCTTCCAGCGGTGCATCTCCATGTAGAGAGGCAGGAACGACTCGATCCGCCGGAATTCGAAGTGCCTGGCCACCGCCTTTTCGTGACGGGGAGTGGTATACACAGCAAACCACTTTGGCGACTCCACGACGGAGGCTACCAACGCTCCCGAGGGAGACATTCCTGCACCCAGCTCTCCTGGTATGTGTTCATTGACCACGTACATACGTTCGTTGTCCTGACTTCGCGAGGTGAATCCAACATGCCCTACTGATCGGCTCCAGGCACGGAACCGAAAAAGGCCGCCAGCCGTCGCACCGCCCAAAATGAGCTCCAGAGAGATTCTACTGCCCCAACAAGAGGCAGAGCTCCCTGTAGGAGTGAGACAATGAGCGGCTACTTACACTCTGCTGCGATTGGTTGGTGGTTAGGTTAGGACAACCGTTCCGCCCGGGTCAAGCAAAAAGCGAGCATATTGCTCGTCAGTTGCGAGCACGGCAACCGTCATTGCTGCATCAAGTTACGCCGTCATAGTTTGCGCGACGCCTGACCGCAAAGTGAGTGCTTACACGCACGTTAAACACCATGCCCGACATCGCACAGATTGCGTTTGTTCGCACCTGTGAAGATGGCCCCGATCGTTCGCGCTTTACGGGTGGCGATGCAGAACGTGCGTGGCGATGTCCGGCCAGAATTCCCGTGATTAAACATTCGGACATGTGAGCGCCGAACCTGAGCGGGCGAAGGACCCGCGCCTTCTGGCGGAGGGCTTTCTGGATATCGGAGGCGCTCTAGCGCCGATTCGTGCTCTCACGGGTGCGGCGCTGGGTGGCTCTTCAGACGCGGCGTTAGATGCGGAATGACAAATTCCTGGAAAATACCGGCAACGCTGCCTTCGGCAATTCTGATCAGCGCAGTCTCCACCAGCAAACTCGCACTGCGATCGCTGGCTGGATAGTACGTATAGGAGAGCCCGGCCGTGGCAAAGCTGCCGACAATTGTCGAGTAATTCAGCTGCCACTGCTTATTGTCTCCCTTGCAGATCACCGCGTTTCGGATCGCGTAGAAAAATCGCTCCTTGGTCGTGCCCGTGCCCTTGTAGAAGTAGCGTGGATCCTGTTTCAGCAACGATGGCAGAATCGCGCTGTCGATAAACGTGCCAAAAAAGACGTCGCCGTAAAGCGCGCCGAAACGCCTGCCGTAGCCTGCCGCACCCTGCCCGTATCCGCCTAACTCATCACTCGCTTGATAAATACCGGCCAGAAATCCGACGCCGACAACGCTGATGGGGTCGGTAACCGATTTCCAGGCCAGCGAGAACTTCTGCTTCGGGGCCAAAGGCGCGGGATCGGGTACATAGGTGGTGTAAAAGTTCGGGAAGATGCCAAGTACGCGTTGCTTCTCCTGCTCTTTAACCTCTTGCTGAGCAATTTCAGCTTCCGAGAGTACGACCTGCACATCCGTTGTGGTGGCGGCAACAGTAAGCACGATCGCAGGAACAAAAAAAGCCTGGCCCGGGTTCACGATTCCGGAAACCAATTTGGTTTCAAACCCCGGGGCGCTAACCGTGAGCTGGAAAGGGCCTGGAGCAAGATTGTCAAAGGAAAATTGCCCATTGTCGCCCGACAACACATCCTGTTTCTGGGCCTGATCCTTAAGGGTGAGTCGCACGTTCGCGCCAACGGCGACGGCTCCAGACTGATCGACAACGGTTCCACTGATGCTTCCCTGAGGTTGCCGGACTGACTGCGGCTCGCCACCGGGTGCTCCTGTTCCCCGGGCGCCAGGTCTGCCAGTTTCCCCTCCCTGGACGGTCGGGGCCTGCTGAGACGTCGACGGAGAATCGCCCTGCTGCGCAAATGCGGAAGCGGTCGACAAAACCAGTACAAACCACAGAACCAAACGCAAGAAGTTCCTCCCTTTGGTATCGATTGCCAGAACCTAGATTATAATCTCTCGGCCCTTGAGGGGTCTCTGACGTCAAATGGAACGTCGAGGAGACCGCGATTGGCTAGAACATGCGGAGATGGCATGATTCCACAGGCGAGATGACAGCGAAATGCAATTGAGGCTGTCAAGGCTTATCTGAATCATGGCCGATTCCCATCGGCGCCAGGACTTTCCTCGTAATGGTCGGCCAGTATTCCTTCAGCAGGTTCACTCCCGCGGAAGCAGCAATAGACCAACCATAGCGCTCAAACGTGTAGCCCACGGTTCTTTGAGCGTCGGGCATATAAGTATTTGCCAATCCCACCGTCGCCAAGGGCGCTATGACTCCAGGCCAGTTGAACGCTTCTCCGCCGTCATCTTTTCGGACGATCACGAGCCGCCGAAGAGCATACTTAACGCTTTCCTTCAAGCTTCCATCCCCCATTACGAAATAACGTGGGTCATCGTGCATCACGGAGGACAGGAAGTAGGTGCCAATCAGATTGGTGCTGGCACGGTTCGCCATGGAAGCCCCAAATCGCTGGCCGTAGGCGCTGGCGCCTTGACCATAGCCGGCGGGGCTGTCTGCCGCTTGTCCAATGCCCGCGCCGAACCCTGCCCCGAGAAACGTCGCGGGAGAAACGCTGTTGGCGATAGCCAGTTTGAACTTTTCGCCGGAGGTCAACGGTTTGCCGTTGTAGGCGAGGTCAGGAAACAAAAAGGAGCGCTTCTTGAGCACTCTAGCGTTCCCTGTCTGCTCGTTCATCCCAGCCGTCGGGGACGACGTCTGCGACTGGGTGCTCGAGGAGGGTGGAGGCGAATTCGCAACCGAGGTTTGCGCCATCGCAGGTACCTGTCCTGCGAGCGAGGCGACGACCACGACGATGGCCCCCATGGCGAACCGAATCACCGTATTGTGCTTCCTTGACACTCGGCCGCCGCTGCGGTTCGTCAAAGTCATTTAGCGTGTCTCTCCCTGGTTTGTCTCGCGGTTGTCGATGACCTTTGGAATCGTGCTCTCCCGGGATCCAGCCGGGCAGACACTGCACCATCCGTTGCCTGCTCTCTCTGCCATGGGCAAACTTCAGCCTCTGCTTCTGCTCAAGCGGAAGAGCTACCGCTCCTCCGATCGTCCATGGGTTTGTGGGTCAAATTTGTCCCTGGAGTCTACCCTAATGTGGCCCGTGGTGCGTATCGGAACTTTAACATTGGAAGCTGCAACAGTACGAACCCCGCCCACAATGGCGGGGTTCGTCAGCATCCCACAAGGCGGCGTCGTCTGCCGGCCGCTTTGTTGTAGCCTTTGCAGAACTCAGTGCTGCATGTCGTTCATGGCGCCACCGGTCCCGCCTTTTTGCGCCAGCATCTTCACCTTGTCGACATGAAGCGTGCCACTGTCGGTCATTTTGCCCATCACTTCCACATGATGGCCTTCATGGCCCGCGAGCGCATCGGGGTTGTCGATGCTAACGACCTTCTGGTCCTTGTCGGTCACCAGCACCGGTTTTTCGCCTGCTGCGATGCACTTCTTTGCGCATGCCGCGTGTTCCGCATTTGCGCCCTTTACACCGCACTTGGAATCGCTGACCCAGCCGCTCCAGCTCATGTCCTTCGCGGCCGCCAGCACGGTCATGCTGCACAGATAGAGCCCGATTACCAACAACACTTTTTTCTTCATCGTCGAATCTCCTCTTGAAATTGCCGCCAGGCGGCCGACTATGTTTATGAATCGGGGGAAGGCCAGCCCATGGCAGGCGACGACCTAGGTCGCTCCTTGTGAAGGGCAAACCCCTTTTGCACTCCCGCTGATACCTCCACCTGAATTGAGTTACGAGGCAGGAGTCCCCACAGATTTCGCTGCGACAAGTTTATTCCACAAAAGGGCTTTGCGCGAAATAACCGTCGCTGAACGGAATGCAGAAGCAAGGGACGCTAGTTGGTATAGGCAGCAGTCTGCACTGCCTGATTGGGGAGATCGCTATTTTTGGCCGGTGTTTTCGGCCACCGTGGGGGCGCGCCTGGTATCGGTTTTGGCCTGTGGCTCGACCAGGACGATCTCACCGGGCTTAACGTACCCCAGTTGTTCACGCGCTTCTTTCTCGATGGCGTTGGGCTCTTCCCGTTGCAGGCTATCGACCTGGTGCTGGAGTTGCTCGTTTTTTATCTTCTCCTGGTCAATCTGCTGTTGAAGCCGGACAGCCTCAGCTCGCTTGCCTTCATAAATCTTCATGCCATTGGCGCCGAAGATCACCTTGTAACCAATGAAAACGGCAAGCACGCCAATGCATAACGTCGCCAGCAGGCGGCGCATGCGGTAGAACCAATCTCCGGCAATACGAATTGTCAGCACCATCTCACTAACTCGAAGATCCACTGGGCGCCGGCAAGACTCGACTTCTCCCGCCCGGCAAACTTCGGTGGACGCGACTCCAACTTTCCAGTGAACTTCCGGTTGACCTCGCGCGTCAAGTGGAAGTTCCGTCAAAAGCGTAAAAGGAACCAAGTTCGGCAAATCGTTGTCCCCAACCGGCGCGCCCACCGCCGTGGTACAGTCTGAGCCGAAATCTTCGCAGCGGGGCCGTAGATGACGAGTGCGCGTATTGTGCTGACTACGATCGGGCAGAAGCAAGACGCCGAAAAACTCGCCTTGCAGTTGGTGGAGCGCAGATTGGCGGCCTGTGTCAACATCGTCGGGCCGATCCGCTCCGTGTACCGATGGAAGCAAAAGGTCTCGAACGAGCCGGAGTACCTGCTGGTGATTAAGACGACGGCTGAACACGCTGCGCAAGTGCAGTCGGCCTTCAAGGAACTGCACCCTTACGAGTTACCCGAATGCATCGAAGTGGCAGTGCAAGGCGGCAGTGAAGAGTATCTGGCGTGGCTGGCGGGAGAGGTTAGCGGTTGATCCGTGGGGCGCGCCGTCGAAAATCAGTCACCCCCCTTCGGCTTCACTCAGGGCAGGCTCCGACACAGAGAACACGGAGTTTTGATTTCCATAGAGTTTTCTCCGTGACCTCCGTGCCTCCGTGGTTAATCTTCATCCCTATAGGTGGGCCGCCGGACCCATGTAACACACTCAGGATGACACCCCACATTCATGAATAGTCCAGCTTCAGCGGCGCGTCTATTTATCTCGCTCGTCGTCGTTTTCCGCCGCAAACACGGTGTGGCGCGGGGTGGGCATCGGAACCGTGCCCTTGGCCGCCCTCCACAAAATGGCATTGAGCACGCTGGTGTCCGCTGCATCTGCAACCGAGAAGTCGAGCTTGGCTGACTGTTTGGCTCTGGGAGCATCCGGCGTATTCGCCTGATAGATCATCCCGTTGTCACGATTGCGATAGTCGGCTTTGAAGGGCAACTGCTCTCCCGTCCCAGTGAACGAGGGCGCCATGACGGCGGCATACGCGTCGTTGTTGTTCATGGGTGGAAGTCCCAGCAGTGCCTCCATCGTATGGATCATGTTGACCGTGGTATAGAACCGATGGTCCACAGAAGGTTGCTGTGGCATACCCGGTGAATACTTGCTGACTATCAGGGCGATGCTGCGATGCGCGTCCACGTGATCGGCGCCGTCTTGCGCATCATCCTCGAGGATGAAGATCGCCGTGTCAGCCCAATAGGGGCTGCTGGACACGGCTTCCACCACGCGCCCCACTGCCAGGTCGTTGTCGGCGACAGAAGCGCTCGGCGTGGGCGATCCGGGACGGGTGCCGGCGGTGTGATCGTCCGGCAGGCGCAACAGCTCGAAGTTGGGCAACTGCTCACCCGTGCCAGTTTCGCGAGCGTGCACTAAAGCCCCAAACTCACGCAAAAATTCGTCGGCGCGAAACTGGTCAGGATAATTGAGATTGAAGTCCGCAAAGTTGGGATCGAAGTGGCCGCGCAACTCCGGCTTGTTAGCCACGTCATATGCAATCAGCGGAATCTTATATTGGTACGGGCTCTTGCCTCCGCCCAACTTCTCAGGCAGATCTGCGCCGGGATCTACTGTCTTGCGCGCGCAATCAGGCGGACGCCCGGAGGCCGCGCCGGTCGCTGCCGGGCTGTTCTGGGCAATATCTTCACACCACCAGGTGTTCACATATTCGCCATAGTTGCGGTAAGTCAAGTTGTGCCGCGCCAGGTTGCCCCACAAATAACCCGTTCCCGGCTCATTCACATCGGGGATGCCGATGGTCATGGGGTTCGAATCGCCGACGTATCCCTCGTAGTCGTAATGCCGCTCTTTGCCGCGGTAGGTAATCTCCCAGGTCTTCTCCGTGTAGTCGCTGCTAATGGCCGCAGTGGACCACACGTGCCCATTGCCGGAGACCTCGCCGCTATCGTAGAAGTTGTCGAGAATTCCGAACTGTCGGGCCAGCTTGTGCTGGTTCGGAGTGATGTCTTCCCCGTACATAACTAGCGAGGAGTCGCCGTTCGCCTCTCGAATATCGCCAAAGAGCTGATCGTAGGTGCGATTTTCCTTGATCACATAAATCACGTGATGAATTGGATTTTCGCCGTGCTGAAAGCTGATCTCGCCGGTACGGCCTTCCATCTGGTTGCTGCGAACCACTGCCTGGGTGAGTTTGTCGCGGTTACTCTCCGCCTCAACCAGCGACACCCGCGCAATCGAACCCCGAATCATGGTCGCGATGTACGGATGCCGGTGCTTTCCCGGACGGTCGGGGGCGTCTTGCCAACCGGCGTTGGGGCCCGTTCCCTCCCCTTTGCCACTTGCGATCAGCAGCTCGCCACCGTGGGCCGCCACAGCCGTCGGATACCACTCCGTGGGAATGAAATACTCAGGCCTCTGTCCATTGCTAGAGCGGCCTTCTGGCGCGGCGTCCGTTGCGGCGCCGCCACGCGAGCCGAGCTTTGACCTGGCAGCGTGGTCTTCCGTATCGAATACCGCGATGGCGTCGGCAGAAGCGTTGGCGACGTACAACTTGCTTCCGTCCGCTGACTGCGCAAGCGCGTCGGGATAGCTGCCGCCATAGGTCTGTCCGGGCAAGCTGGTGCTGAGATAACGTTCAACGTGGCCGTCAGCGGTTGACACAACCGCAACCGAATCGCGGTTGGAGAGCGTCACGTAGAGATGGTGTTGGTCTGAACTCAACAGTAGCGCCGTCGGATGCGACGACGCGTCGATATCGCGCTGCGGAGGCAGCAGCGCGATCAGCCGCACAACCTTGCCAGAGCGCAGATCCAACTCGGCGACTTGCGAGGCGTTCCACAAGGAACACCAGCCGCGACTGCCGTCGGCACTCACCACAACACCGTAGGGAAACGCGGCAGGAACGTATTTGCCACGACCCAGATCGAAGCGCTGCAGCACGTTGCCGCTGTGCGCATCCAGCAACACCGCATCGTCCGCAAGGTTCTCCGCGATCAACAGCGCATCGCCGCTTTCGCGCTTCACCACAGCCAGTCCGGCGGGATACGGGTTAGCATTACCGGGCGCAACACTCTTCGGATTGTAAGTAAATCGTTTGCCGCGGCCGAGCGGCGCCCGAGGCAGTTTCAGAAAACGGTCCGCCAACAGCGTGCCGTCCTGCAAGCGGTACACCGCGACTCCGTTACCTGTGTCCCCGGGGTTCTTGCCTTCGGGGTCGGTCAGCGACGCCATCGAGGCGTACAGATTTGCGCCATCGCTGCTCCAAGCCAGACCAAGGAAATACGATTGCTTGGCATGAAGCGCGAGGCGCGGGTCGGGAAAGTCCCGCAGTCGATTGCTCGCCAAGTCCAGCAAGGCAATCGACTGTTGATACTTGGACTCGGCCGTCCCGTAGCCATTATTGAGAATGGCAAGGTACTTCCCATCCGGACTGAGCGCCACCGCCGTGGGAAAGCTATTAGTGGGCTGCGGCCCTCCCGGCGCAGGCAACAGCAGCACCTTACTGGAAGGCAGTTGTATTTCCTTGTCCTGCGCGGATGATTGGGCGGTAGCGGACAAGCTACCCAGGCACAGGACAAGAGCGACGCAGATGCTGCGGATCTTCATTCGTTCCTCATGATTGCAGGCATGGCTTATCGCTGCGCTTGACCAGCCGGCTCGTGAGCCTTGGCGCTGGCAACCTGCCGCTGGTAGTGCGCCAGAACACGGGAGACTCCATCGCCAATGGGCCCATTCCCGGAGACCACGACATCCGCGTGGACGATGGTGGGACGAACATAGCGATAGGCCATGGGAGTGACAGTGGCGGCATACTGCTCGACGACGGACTCTGGAGTGCGGCCCCGCTCGCGCACGTCGCGCTCCTGGCGACGAGTCAGGCAGACTTCGTCATTCATGTCCACGAAAACCTTGGTGCCCAGCAACTCGCGCAGACGGGGCCAATGCAAAGTAAATAGTCCCTCGACGATAACGACGTCCGACGGACGCAGCGCCTCGGTCCTCCGGATCCGCGTATGGGTGGCGAAATCGTACACGGGCAAGCGCACAGTTTCGTTGTTGCGCAAGCCAGCAACTTGCTCCACGATGAGTTCGTGATCGAGAACTTCGGGCGCGTCGAAATTCACCCGCGCTCGCTCCTCCTGAGGCAGATGAGAGAGGTTCCGATAGTAGCGGTCAAGCGCCAGCACACTGGCATCCAGCGCAGCGGTAAGATGCGTGGCCAAGTACGTTTTTCCCGCGCCCGAAGGACCGGCAATGCCAATGAGATATATTTCCGCGGCCATGTGCAATGTAGTGTAGCGCAGCGGCTCGCCAGACCTTGTGACGATGACGTTAATCGGAGCTAGGGTGGCTCTTCAGATAGCCGTCGATCCTGGGCAACACCGCGCGCAATAGCGCAAGGAACTTGCCGCCCAGACGTTCGCCGGTTTCCAGCACTTCCTCTGCCGTGATCTTTTCGCCGGTAATGCCGGCTGCCATGTTGGTCACGCAGGAGATTGCCAGGACTTCAATGCCCATGTGCCGCGCGGCAATCACCTCGGGCACGGTTGACATGCCGACGAGATCGGCGCCAATGGTGCGCAGAAAGCGGATCTCCGCTGGGGTTTCAAAGTTAGGTCCGGACACCGCCGCGTACACGCCCTCGAAGATGCCTCCGCCCAATCGTTCCGATTCCTCCCGCACGAACTGGCGGAATTGCACGTTGTAGGCGTCCGTCATGTCGGCATGCCGCAACCCAAGACGCTCGTCGTTCGCGCCAATGAGCGGGTTCTGTCCTTGAAGATTGATATGGTCGCGCAGGACCACAAGCGCGCCGCGACCGTATTCGGCGCTGATTCCGCCCGCGGCATTCGTCAGAACGATGGCGCGCACTCCCATGCGCCCTAAGGCACGCACTGGAAGAACAACCTGGCCAGGCGAATAACCTTCGTAGAGATGCGCCCGGCCTTGCATTACTGCCAAGGGAATGTTGTCGAGTGTCCCAAGGACAAGTATGCCCGCATGACCTTCGGCCGTGCTCTTCGGAAAATGGGGAATTTCTTCGTAGGGGACGCGGACCGCGTCTCTTAACCCAGCGGCGACGGCGCCGAGTCCCGACCCCAGCACCAGGCCGATACGCGGACGCAGGCCGGCGCGCTCAAGGATGAACTGCGNNAAATCAACCACGGAGGCACGGAAATCACGGAGGAAACTCCGTGGAAACCAAAACTCCGTGTGCTCCGTGTCTCCGTGGTGAATGACTTTCGACGGAGCGGCCGCAAATTGGAGCCTACTTACCGATCTCTTCCAGATACTTCTCGGCTTCAAGAGCGGCCATGCATCCCGTTCCCGCAGCGCTTACCGCCTGCCGATAATGACGGTCGGCCACATCGCCGCTGATGAATACACCAGGCGCCCGGCTGCATACAAATCCGTCGGGTACGAGATAACCATCGCCATCGCGGTCGAGTTGCTCCCCCACGAATTGAGCGTTTGGCGTATGCCCGATACCCAGAAACATGGCACTGACTGGAAGATCCCACTGTTCGCCAGTCTTCAGGTTACGCAGCCGAAGTCCGGTGACTTCCCTTTTGCTCGCGTCGAAGACGTCATCCACCACGGTGTCAGTGAGAAACACGATCTGCTCGTGTTTGCGGGCGCGCTCAAGCATGATCTTCGAGGCCCGGAACTCGCCGCGGCGATGAATGACGGTGACCTTGGCCGCGAAGCGAGTAAGGAACAAGGCCTCTTCCATGGCCGAGTCGCCGCCGCCGATGACGGCTATCTCCTTGCCCGAAAAGAAGAAACCATCGCACGTAGCGCAAGAGGAAACGCCGTGGCCGATGAGTGCCTGCTCGTTGGGAAGGCCCAGCCAGCGCGCCGAAGCGCCGCTGGCAATGATGAGGGTACGAGTCAACAACCTCTGGCGGCCTAAGTTCACCTCTATCGGTTTCTTGCTGCCGGCAGGGCCTTTTTGGTTGAGGTCCACCGTAGCCACATGTCCAGCGAGAAACTCGGCGCCAAAACGCGCGGCCTGCTTACGCATGTTCTCGATGAGTTCCGGCCCCTGGATGCCGTCTGGAAATCCCGGAAAATTCTCCACCAGCGTGGTGATGGCAAGCTGCCCGCCGGGCTCGTGCCCATCGATGCCGAGCGGGCTAAGATTGGCGCGGGCAGCATAGATCGCTGCGGTCAGTCCCGAACATCCGGAACCGATGATGATGACGTTACGCACATTGTCTGCCATAGGACTGGACTTAGATTCCGCGCCGCGCCGGAAGATGCAACCGGACCCGTCCGCGAGGCGCACAAGGGAAATAATGGCTTGCTACTCAAAAGCTTGAACGAACAGAATGTACCGTCCGAATTCTAACAAGTGCCTGCGCTTTGTGGAACGTTTAGAATCAGGACATGGCAAAGTTGACCCTGGTGTATGGAATGCGTCTTCTGCCGTCAGACGAAGTCGCCGAAGTAGGCGAGGGTGCGGTAAAGCTGAAGAATGGGCGCGAGGCGCACGTGACGCTGCACATTATCGAAGGCTCGAAAGAGGAGATCGAGCGGCAGTTGCGAACGAGCGTGGAGGCGTTTTTCGATCTCTATCCCGAGATCTGAGAAGGTTGTCGTGAGCGGCACGGCCTCGCAAACATTGAAACGTTTCCCGGCGCATAGCCGTAAAAACTTAATACTGGCGGCGAACGCCACCGAACAGCAATAATTCCAGGACCTTATGGTGTTCAAGCTTCCAGAGTCCAGAGAAATCAAGGCCCGGCTGCAAAGGGTCCTCCGCCCCAAGAGCAAGTTGGGGCGAACCACGTTGTGGTTTGGCGGATTGGCCCTGATCCTGGAACTGCTGCGCTTGATCTTCCGTGCGCCTAACGGGACAATGCTGAGCGGCTGGGCCAGCTTTCTCGTCTTTATCTTTGCTGTCTGCGCTACGCTGATGGTCCTACGCTGGGTGCGTCGGCAGTTCATGTGGCGCCTGCGTAACCGCTTGATCGTCACCTATGTCTTCATCGGCGTCATTCCCATCTTCCTGCTGATGACGATGGCAATTCTCGCTGGCTACCTCTTTGGGGGACAATTTGCGACCTATGTCGCCATGTCGGACCTGCAATCGGAATTGCAGCACCTGGAATCAGCCAACCGGTCCCTGGCCATGCAATTCCGCAGTTTGGCGCGCTCCGAGAGGTTGAATGCGCAACTGGCCGCCGAGATCGCCAGCGCCTCCGATGAGAATTTCCGCAATCGCGTGGTAAGCGTCTGGGACGGAGATAAGCCGTTCGTCCTGGCGGCAGGCAGGCCAGCTCCAGGCGTCGAACCGGTCCGTGAATCCGCGGCAATTCAGGGAGATTTCGCCGGATTTGTGCTGGACGGCAAGCGTCTGCATCTTCGCGTGGTCAAACACGTGGAAGCCGGTTCTCATCGCCTGACAGTGATCTCCAATGTGCCCGTCACTCCGCAGTTGCTGCGGATGGCGACGTCGCAGTTAGGATCGGTAACTGTGATTCCTCCGGACGAGGACAAAAAAACAGAATCGGATACTGCATCGAGTATCTCGCCTCGCGCTCCTAAAACCTCTTCAGTACCCGATAAAGATAAGCTGATCATCGACATGGGAAATTCGCACGCGACGGTAAGCCTGTCGGGTGAAAACGCAAGCTCGAGGGTGGAGGCCGGACGCGTGCCACCTCCCGCAAACAGCTTCGATAAGCACATTCCATTCGCCACTCGATTCAGCGCGATCGATTGGCATACCGGAAAATCCCTGACCGGGCTGATACTGGTGGATACTCGGCCCTCGATGCTGTACGCCACGTTGTTCAGCGCCCTCGGAGACAAAGCCGAGATCTTCCTCGATGTTCTGGTTGGCATCGCAATTGTTTTTGGTGTCATCGAGCTGATAGCCCTGTTCATCGGCATGCGCATCAGCCGCAGCATCACCAAATCCGTGGCCGATCTCTACGTTGCCACCCAGCACGTGAATCGCGGCGACCTGGCCTATCGCATCAAGGTGCGCACTCACGATCAGATGGCCGCGCTGGAACAATCGTTCAACTCCATGACCCAGTCGCTGTCGAACCTAATGAGCGAGCAAAAGGAGAAGCAACGGCTGGAGGGCGAACTGGCGATTGCACACGAGGTGCAAGACTTGCTCTTCCCCGCCGATTTGTCCGGCCTGGCCACGCTGGAGGTACATGGAGTGTGCCGTCCGGCGCGGACCGTGAGCGGCGACTATTACGATTTCATCCCCTTGCACGAAGACAAGCTGGTGCTTGCGGTAGGCGATATCAGCGGCAAAGGTATTTCGGCAGCGTTGCTGATGGCCACGGTGCACGCGTTCGTCCGCGCCTATTCGCTGGAGCCGGAGCGAACCCTGGCCTCCGTGGCGCTGGATGCCGGCCTCCCCAGGGACAGCGCTCTCGCTCTCCCCATGTACTATCGCGGCGATGGCACCAGCGATTCCCAACTGGCTCCGGGATTGTTGATGGCCACCCTGAACTATCAGCTCTATCGCAGCACGCCGCCGGAAAAGTACGCGACCATGTTCCTGGGCTGCTACGATGCCGCATCGCGCTCGCTCACTTATTCCAACGCCGGACACCTTCCTCCATTGGTCCTGGGCCACAACGGCCAAGTCAGGCGTCTGGATACCTCGGGTACCGTTGTAGGTCTATTCGACGGGATGAGTTACGACGAAAGCACCATCGGCATGGAGCCGGGAGATATGTTCATCGCCTACAGCGACGGTGTCACCGAGCCCGAGAACGAGTTTGGGGAATTCGGCGAGGAGCGCCTGATTGAGCTGATCCAGCGGCATCGCGATCAACCGCTGGCGCGCATCAGCGAGGTGGTCACCGGCGCAGTTACCGAGTGGATAGCCGGCGGCGAACAGCCGGACGATGTGACTCTGGTGCTCGCCCGCGCACGCTAGAATAGTTCCAGCGGCGCTGTGACTTGGTTCATTGGTTGTCACCCTGAGGTTCACATTGTCCTACGGCCCAATCATAGAAATGAAAATCAACCACGGAGGCACGGAGATCACGGAGAAAACCCGATAGAAACCAAAAACTCCGTGTCCTCCGTGTCTCCGTGGTAAATGATTTTCGACGAAGCGCGGCACGAGTACAGTGCGATATCCTGATTTGGCAAGTAAGATTACTGCTTATGCCCGTAGCCAGCGAGCCTCCTCTCGCCCACTCCGTATCGAAGCAATACTTTTCGTGGGACCTCGAATCTGCTCGTCGTGGCAGAGTTTTGTTACTCATTCTGCTCACGCTCGCGGGAGCGTGGTTGCGGCTCTTCCACCTCGGCGCGCAGAGTCTATGGCTGGATGAAGGCGCCACGGTAACGCTGGCTCGCATGACCTGGCCAAACTTCGTACACCTCTGGTGGTGTTGCGAGGCCAGCTTTCAAGGGACCTTTTTCCTATTGATACGTGCTTGGTTGCACCTGGGCCAAAGCGAGGCATGGGTCCGCCTGCCGGCCGCAGTCTTCGGGATTGCATCCATCCCACTGATCTACCTAGTGGCCCGGAAACTTGTGGGCGTCATACCGGCGTTGGCGTCCGCCGCGATGCTGGCGTTTAGTCCGACCCACGTGTATTACTCGCGTGAAGCGCGCAGTTACACCATGACCATCATGCTGGTGCTGGTGTCGTCGTGGTTCTTTACGCGAGCCGTGGACCAGAAGCGTGAAAGAGATTGGGCCCTATGGACTCTCTTCTCCGCCCTCGCCGTCTACAGTCACTATTTCGCAGCTTTGGTGTTGGTGGCACAAGCCTGCTCTTTGTTCTTCCACAAAAAGCCAACGCCGTGGGGACGGCTCATCGTCCATGGCCTGGCGATTCTGGCGATTGCGGCGCCGGGAGTTACCTACGTGCTTCGGGTCCCGCCGCAGGCAATGAACTTCCCCTGGATGCCGAAGCCGACTCCGAAGCAACTGCTGCATCTGGCGCTTTTTCTTGGCGGGAGTGGAGAGAAATTAGTTCTGGCCGCGATTCTGTGGATAGCAGGAGCGATTGCGATCCACCGGGAGCGAAACGGCGAGTCCACGCCGGGCAGTTACTGGCGAGGGATGCTGGTCATTTCGTGGGCTGCCGTTCCAATCATTCTCACGGGGCTGGCCTCGTTGCTTCATCCCATATTCGTTCAGAGATACATGATCTTCTGCTTGCCAGCTACGGTCATGCTGGCCGGCCGTGGAATGGCCGTGCTGCCCAAGCGGCGTCTCGGCCTCTGGCTGGTGATTGCGTTATGCGTGGCCTCAGTTCCAACCATCTTCATCCGAGATCGTAAGCCACACGAGGACTGGCGCAGCGCTACAAATGTGATACTCACCTCGGCGCAGGCCGGAGATGCCGTGGTCATTTATCCGTTCTATGCGATCCCAGGCTTCGATTATTACCGCCAGCTCGACCCACACGCGCCAGTTTTGCACTTGTTCACGCAACCGTATTATGGCGTGGGAGACAATGACAAAACCCTGCTGCAAGCGCTCAGCTCCGACTCGCGCGAATTCCGTCACGTCTGGGTCATGGTGCGACGCGAAGGTCCGGCTCGGGACAATCTGCAAAACGATTCACCCGCTGTTGCCGCCAAGTTGCAGTCGGTGTTTGGAGCGCCCGCGATATGGCAATTCAAGGACATTACCGTTCTGGAGTTCGGGCGCTAGAGCGATTCCAGGATTGGCGTATCCGCTTGCACGGGTAGTGCGGGCCTTCATTCAGGCNNGCTTCAGCCGCTGAGGTCGTCGACCTCAGCGGCTGAACATATTGTTCATCTAACAGACCGCATTGCGGGCCAGAGAGCGCCCATCGATGGCTCAGTTACAGGACACGCAAGAAAGCCACAAGGTCCTTCTTCTCCTGATCGGTCAGCTTTGTGCCCAGCACCAGGTTGAAGTACTCCACCGTGTCATCCAGCGTCAGCAATCTTCCATCGTGCAGATAAGGCGGTGTGTCCTTGATCCCGCGCAATGGGAACGTCTTGATGGGGCCGTCGTGAGCCATCATCATGCCATTCACCATTTGCTGCTTGTAAAAACGTTCCGCATGCAGATCGTGCATGGTGTTGTCCGTATAATACGGCTCCGAATGGCAGGTTGCGCATTGTCCCTTACCGAAGAACACCTCCTGCCCATGCAGTTCAGCAGGCGTGGCCTTCGTTGCATCCAGTTTGCCATCCCAACCTAGCTTCGACGCTGGGGGAAAGTCGAGCAGTTCCTGGAACTCGGCCATGAAATGCACCTGGCTTCCTCGTTCCAGCACGTTCACGCCCTTCTTGGTCGCAATCACCGGATCGCCGTCGAAGTATGCCGCTCTCTGCTCGAACTCCGTGAAGTCTTCCACCGTTTTGAGGGCCCGCTGTGAGCCGAACAGGCGCTGAATATTTACGCCGCGCAGGGCCGGGGTCTCAATGCGATGACGAAACTCCTGAGGCCGGATATCGCCCACCAGATGAAACGCGCCATTTGTCCCGCCGTTTGCATGGCAATCCAGACAGGCCACGCCGCGGCTCGGCTTCTCCGAACGCCGGTCCGTTGTCTGGTTAAACTGCTGTTGTGGAAACGGCGTTAACAACAGGCGCAGGCCCTCAATTTGTTTGGGATTCAAAATGCCGCTGAACATCTCATAGTAGTTGGCGATGGTTACCAACTGCCCCTTGGAGACATCCCCCAGGTCTGGCCGTGTCGTCAGGTAGATTGCCGGCGGAAACTCCGCCAGAAACCGCTCCGGAATATCGAAGTCTAGATCGAACCGCGTCAGGTCGCGGCTCTCCTGCTTCAACAGCTCCTGAATCTCAAAGTTCGGAAAGACCATGCCGCCCTCAGGATGGTTCGCGTGCGGCAGAGGTAGAAATCCCTTGGGGAAAATGCCCATTTCGCGAATCTGCTCGGCAGTCTCGCCAGCAAGCTTGTTCCAGGTCACGCCTGGAGGTAACTTCACCCTTACGCCTTCCTGCACAGGTTTGGTGCGGTCCATGACCACACCCTTCGCCGGACGGTCGCTCAGGTCGTAACGCTCCTCAAGTA
Source organism: Acidobacteriaceae bacterium (assembly GCA_003160215.1). Taxonomy (GTDB): domain Bacteria; phylum Acidobacteriota; class Terriglobia; order Terriglobales; family Acidobacteriaceae; genus Bog-257. Next base: position 74,512 of record PLQW01000115.1, on the reverse strand, counting down.
GGTCCATTTGCCGTTTCATGACCCCGGCCTTCGCGGCGACCATGCGGTCATGTATCGTCGCAAAGTTCTCCGTATCTACCACGGGCATGTAACTGTTCTTCACCTGTTGTTGGTCCGCCTGTCCAGCGGCAGAAACCACCCGGGCAACCAGCAGACATGCCCCGACAAGGACGGCGCTCACTACGCCGACAACCGTCAACCTTAACCACCCATTGAAGCCCCTCATTGTGTGCCCCCTTCGGAAATCGTGTGTCCCTTACTTTTGGAATAAGAAGATATACCTATTGAAGTGTAAGCCGAAATTTTCGTTTTAGCTTCCAACAGCCCCGACAAGCGGAGCATTCCTGCAATGGCCTCACGTGTCGGCTGGTGTGGGCAGGAAGCGATACCCCACTCCGCGTACGGTCAGCAGGTGCTGGGGATGCGACGGGTCCTTCTCGATGTATTTACGCAATCGCACAACAAAATTATCGATGGCGCGCGTGTCGGTATCTTCGTGCAAACCCCAAACCTCTTCGAGAATCGACTTCCGCGAGACAATCTTGCCGCTGTTGCGAATGAGATGCCGCAACAGTTCGGCTTCCATGAGGGTCAGGCGAAACACCTTGCCATTGGCCCGCAACTCCAGCGCCCCAAAGTCCACCTGTTTGCCAGCGAAGGTGTAAACGTCGAACTCGCGCAAGGAATCGGCATCTTCGCGGTCCGTCACGCGCACGTCCGCCGGAGGGTCCGTGAGCAACGTGCGGCTCCAGTCGCGGCGGCGTAACAGGCCGCGAATGCGTGCCAGCAGAATGGCAAGATCGAATGGCTTGGGCAGGTAATCGTCGGCCCCCGCTGCAAATCCCTTCAGCACATCTTCCGGTCGGCCGCGTGCGGTCAGCATCAGCAGAGGAATGTAGTGGTTGGCCTTGCGCAGTTCGGTGGCAACTGCGAAGCCGTCTTTGCCGGGAAGCATGACATCGAGGACCAGCAGATCAAACTCGTTGTGCTTCTTCAGCAGCAGTTCCAGGGCGGTCTCGCCGTCGCCTACCACCCTGGTGGGATAGCCTTCGGCTTCCAGGTTGAACTTCAAGCCTCGCGCCAGATGCTCCTCGTCTTCGACCAGCAGTATTTCGCTCACTGCGAGTTCCTCGGTAATTGGATGGTGACGGTTGTGCCTCGACCTGCTCCTTCGCTCTCCGCGTAGGCGTTGCCACCATGGCGGCGCGCGATGGCGCGCACAATAAATAGACCCAAGCCGCTGCCCTTTACCGGCGTCGTGGCCGGCGCAAGCACGCGATAGAAGCGCTTGAAGATGCGCTTCAGTTCGCCTCGAGATATTCCGATGCCATTATCCTGCACTCGAATCTGCACATGGCGCAGATCGGGGGTGAGCACCTCAACCCGAATACGTACGTCTTTCGGTGAATATTTAACCGCATTGTCGAACACGTTGGACAGGGCCGTGGCCAGTTCGTCGCGATCGCCCATGACGGTAAGCCGCTCGGCAGGCCGGCCGTCGGTCGCCCAGTCCATCGCCTCCGGAGACAAATGATGGCGTATGCGCGCCAGATTTAACGCGTCCTGCACCAGCGGACCAATTTCAACTTCGCTGCGCGAAAGCAAAGCGTTCTTCTGCACCACACGGGCCGCGCGCAGCACCTGATCCACTGTGCCCATCAGGCGCTGGGTATCGTCGAGCATGACCTGATAGAACTCGCGGCGCTGTTCTTCGTCCACGTTGTGCTTCTGCAGGGTCTCCAGGTACAAGCGGATGGAGGTGATCGGCGTCTTCAGTTCATGGGTGACCGCATTGAGGAAGCTGTCTTGCTGCTCGTTACGGCGGATCTCGCGGACCAGAAAAATGGTGTTGAGGATGACCCCGGCGATTATAAAGCCAAAGAAAATCACGCCCAGAATCAGGGGTACGATCTCGCGCCAGTTGAGAATGATCCAACTGGTGCTGAGGACCGCCGCCGCCGCCGCCAGACAGACGCCGAGCGTAATAAAGAACGCGATGGTTGTTTTGCGGCTGGTGATGCGCATGGGGCGACGAGAAAAGGATAGCACTGCCGAAGCGCCTGGCCTGCCGTTGCCAGCCGAGGCGTTAGCTATTGAGCAAGTAATCGGTCAGCGCCTCGCTGGGCGTTTTCAAGATTGCGGGTCAGGCTTTTAGCTTGCTGAATGGCCGACTGGGCGGCGGCGTTGTCGCCGCTCTACTCCAAGGCCCGGGCGAGCAGTAGATATCCCCAATCCGAAGGTTGGACCTTCATGGCCTGGGAATACGCTAGTTCAGGCACCCACCGGCCGATGCTGCCAGCGCGCCATAGCTTCAGTGGCGGCCGCTTTCCTATCGCAATCCCGCCTGCCCCAGCATCTCCAAGAATTGCTTTTGCGTACGCATGTCGATGGACTGCGCAACCAGCTTTCCCTCGCGATCATAAACAAAGCTTTTCGGAATTCCCTCGACTTGAAACAGGTCGTTAACTTTTCGTCCGGGATCGAGCATGACCGGATAGCTAATGTTCCGCTCCGCGATGAAGGGCTTCACTTTGCCTACCTCTTCATCGGAAATTGCCAGGATCACGAAGCCTTGATCCTTGAATCGCTGGTAGAGCGTGTTGAGATCGGGCATCTCCTTGCGGCACGGCGGACACCACGTGGCCCAGAAGTTTACCAGCACCACTTTTCCCTTCAGCTCCCTCAACGACCAAGTTTTCCCCTGGAGGTCGGTGAGCGTGAAATCGGCTTCCTGGCGGCGCCGGTCATCGGCTTCGAGCTTCGCCATGGCAGCCTTGAATTGCGACACGTCCAACGACGTCTGCACATGCTCGTAACGCACTAACTGCGCAAGCTCCACGTAAGGCGCGGCCGGTTGGCCGTGGTCGTCGGGCACTGGTTGCTGACGCAGCGTGTCGGCCAAGGTCGTGGCCACTTCCTGCAACGTGTCGTGCCCGAAATCACCTTCGGTGGACAGATTCGCCAGGCCGACGGCCAGCCGAAGCTTGTTTGGCGTTGCCGGCAACTGCCTGATCTGCAACGCGAGCTGCTTCGTAACACCCGCCCTGACGTCATCGGGTAGCTGACGCAGACCGTGGATCTGCTCGGCGATCGGCTTCTCCTGCGCACTCCATACGATCTCTTGCTTCTGCGCCCAAACGGATAGCGGACTCATCACAAACATCTGGACTGCCACGACACACAGAGAAGCCAAAAGCAGGGTACTTCGGGCAACGCTCATGTGGGAAGCCCGAGGAACAGCATTCATCGGCTCACCACCTCCGCTGTAATCTTAACTCTTTGCCGCATTGGTCAGATGAAGAGCTACGGACAGAAAAAAAAGGACGGCGCTGCTCACGCCGTCCTTTGCGATACCGCTTGATTCCGAAACTAAACGCCGACTAGCTCTCTTTGCGGCTGCGCTGCGGCCTCCGGCTCCGCGACCGGCTTAATCCGGGATGATCCCAGCTTGGGCAGCTTGACATCCCAGATAAGTCCCAGCGCTTCCAGCGTCTTGATGCCGTACCAGTTCACATCCACCTCGTACCACGCCAGGCCATGACGCGCCGATTGCGGATGTGCGTGGTGGTTGTTGTGCCAGCCTTCGCCGAAGCTGAGATAGGCGACCCACCACAGATTGCGCGAATCGTCATCGGTGGCAAAGCGCTTGGAACCCCACATGTGCGTCGCCGAGTTCACAAACCAAGTGGAGTGCAGCAGCAATACGGTACGCAGGAAAATTGCCCAGAACATCACTCCCCAACCGCAGAAGACCAGAAGGAGCACGCCCAGCGTAGTCAAAGGGACCCAGTGATACTTGCTGATCCAGAGATGAAATTTATCTTTGCGAAGGTCGGGGACATACGCCAGAAGAGCGCTGTTGTTGTTATGAAAGGTCTGCCCGGTGAGAATCCAACCCATGTGCGCCCAAAAGCCGCCATCGCGCGGGGAATGCGGATCGCCCGGCTTGTCGGTGAGCTGATGATGGACGCGATGCGTGGCCACCCAGAAGATCGGGCCGCCTTCCAGCGTTAGCGTGGCGCAGACCGTAAGAACATATTCCAGCCACTTCGGACACTTGTATCCGCGATGCGTCAGTAGCCGGTGATAGCCCATGCCGATGCCGAGGCTTCCCGCAATCCAATACACAATGACGCCGACAATCAGCGCCTTCCAACTGAACATAAACAAGGCCGCGATCGCGCCGATGTGAAATGCCAGCATGAAGCCCGTGGTCAGCCAATTGATATTATTCTTCTCTCCAGCCATGTCTCCCCTATGTTGTCGCTTGTGGATCCCTATGATGTGTTTCAGGAGCCAATCCCAGACTAACAACGTACGAGAGTTCTGTTTGTAATACTTTTGTCACACCGGATTGTGACGCGGGAATGAAGGGCAGGACCCTGTAATTTCTTCGGGCAACCGGCGAGATTTGGTGCTTATGACGTCAGCAGCACCCCGAGGAGTTTGCCGGATAGGCAGCATTCTACTTGCTGCTCTTCCCTGTAGACGGCGGTAAGGACATGCCGTGCAGTAACACCTCGCTCGCCTTCTCCGCAATCTTGTCATCGTAGCCTTCGAGGATGAGAAGATCGCTGCCCTGAATCTCGAGTGTGGCTTTGCCCTCGTTGGTCTCGAATGTAAACGCAGACTGAGCGTCAGGTGCACTCGTTCCGCTCGCTGCTTCCGGCTGCTGCAAAACCGCCTTCTTGTAGCGCTTGGGAAGGTAGTCGGCATAGAGTTTGGCAAAAGCGTGCGCCGCTTCCGGCGAATCCCATCGCGAGAAGTACAGCATCGCGATCTGGTCCTTGGGCGCTGCCTTGGTGTGGGCTGCGAAGTAGTAACCGCCGCGCCAATGCGGATAGTAGTTCCTGGGAGCCTCGTCTCCAGCGTACTGCTTGGCGAGCAGATAGATGTCAAACTCGCCCATCCCGCCAAAGTCGAAGCGTTCGTAGTCTGGCGCGACCAGCTTGTCGAGATCGGGAATAGCAAGCGGCGCCACGTCCTGCTTCAGCAGGTAAGTCTCGGGTTGCATGATCTGGCGAGTATCTATGGGCGGATTTTCCAACATGCCAGAGTAGGTTGCGTCCTTCCCTTTGGCGGCGAGCACAGTGCGCACAAACTCCAGTCCAAACGTGTAGGGCATCAGCAACGACTCCCGCAGGAACATGGGAGCAGCCGCGAACACCGGTGAGTCCTTGTTGTCGGCCATGCTGGCGCGCATGACCTCCACGATCTCCGGGGCGGTCAGAATGTCCTTGCCCGCCGGGGCCAGCGTGTAGTCGAGCAGCACGACCATCGCCTGACCCTCGGTAACGCACTGGCGCGCGGCCTGCGCTTCTTCTATAACTTGTTCCTGCTGATCGGGCTGGGGCCCGTCCTCTTTACCGCCGGCTAACTCCCATTTCTCAAGATTGATCTTCTGGTCTTGCAGCGCATGAGTGAGTTCGTGCGCCAGTACTGGCTTCTGAATGTCCGGCTGCACCCAGTCGAGAAGGTTGACGCTCTTCGACTTGGGATCGTAGTAGGCCGCAACCTGCTCGCCCAGCAGGCGAAGAAACTCGGAGTGCAGGTCGTAGCCCGGCGGAAGCAGGCCGAATTTCTCCAACACGAGCCTCGACTGCTCCAGCCGCTGCGCGTCCTTGTCGTCCTTCATGCGTTTGTCAACATAACGCTCCATCGACTCGCGCGTGATGAGGTTACGCTTGACCTTGCGCTTAATCGGCAGGCCGGTGTCGTGGCTGGCGAAGTCCAGGATTTCGTCCACCGAGCGGAAGAGTTCCTTGGCTTGCGCCTTGGTAATGCGAGTCTGTGGCTCCGGCTGCTCTACAGCCGGCGATTGCGCGCTTCCCTGCTGCTGGTTCTGGACGGCAACGCCAGCTCCGGAAACCTGCGTCGCGCCAGATGGATTTGGCGGCTGCGGGGGTGTCTGTGGAGCTGCCGGCTGCGAAGGCGTTGCAGCTTGGTTCGGCGATTGCGCTGGCGGGTTCGATTGCGGCTGGCTGGGCGCGGTCTGTGGCCATGCCGAGCCGAGTAGCAAGAGAACAAGAAAGATTGCGGAGAAAGGCGTCATCAGAAGTTGGGATGATTTAGAGCGCGGTAACCGGTTCTCGGGCATGCAGGATATTTAAGCATACAGGACATTGGGGCCCAAGTAGCGCGATCAAACTACAAACGCTATGATCGAACCTCTGCTGGTGTTCCACAAGGAAGGTGCAATGATTCGAATTCGCTCCCGGTTCTTGGCCTACGTCGCAATACTCCTGTTCTGCCCATTGCTGCTCGCGCAATCCCCGGAAGCAGTTCCGCAAGCGCCCACACAAACCGCTCTGCAAGCTTCCGAACGCACCCGGGAGCAACGTGACGCCTATCGTAAGGCCATGGAAGAAGCCGACCAGAAGATTGCTGACGAGGTGAAGGCCCACTCCGAGTTGATGACGAACCTCGAATATCTCACGACGCAAATTGGTCCACGCCTCACTGGGTCGCCGCAGATGCAGGCGGCCACTGCGTGGACGCGCAAGCGTTTCCAGGATTACCACCTTGAGGCACATCTGGAGACGGCGGAGATCGCTCACGGTTGGACGCGCGGCGTGGAAACCGCCGAGATCACCAGCCCCATCCAGCGGCGCATTGCCATTCATGCGTTCGGCTGGAGTAAGGCGACCAATGGAGAGGTCCAAGGCAAAGTCGTGGCGCTGAATATCAAAGAGCCGTCCGACTTCGATCAGTACAAAGGCAAGCTGAAGGGCGCCATCGTCCTCACGCGCAGACCCGCCGACCTGTCCAAGGCCGAAGCTAATCCCGAGAACGCGTACGACGCAGTCATTCCACCCTCCCGCGGCGTGCCGCAAGCCAATGGCGGCTGGCGCGGTCGCATGCAACTGATGAAGCAGATCGCCGCGGAACAGCCAGCGCTAATGCTGATGGACAGTGGCAAGCCCGATAGCCTGTTCAACATGACCGGCGGATTTAACAGATACTCTGCCAGCGACGCCCCGATGGCTTTCCTCACGCACGAGGATTACGACCTCATCTATCGCCTGCTTCAGGCCGGAGCCGTGACCATGACGGCCAACCTGCAGGAAACTTTCAGCGACAAACCGGTACCAGCCTCCATTACCGTCGCCGAGATCAAGGGCAGCGAGCATCCCGAGGAGCGTGTCATCGTTGGCGGCCATCTCGATTCCTGGGACCTCGGCCAGGGCGCGCTCGATAACGGCACCGGCGCCATGGCCACACTTGAGGCGGCACGAGCGTTGCAGGCGTTGGGTTGGAAGCCCAAACGCACCATCACCTTCATCCTGTTTACTGGCGAGGAACAGGGAGGGATCGGCGCTGACACCTTCCTGAAGAACCACGCCGCTGAAATTCCCGCGATCGATGCAGTGCTCATCCACGACACGGGCACGGGCAAGGTGTTCAGCATCTCGCTGAACGACTTGTGGGAGACCGCGGCGCTGATGCACGAAATTTACCAGCCGCTACAGGAGGTGTTCGATCTTCAGCCTCTGTCGACACGCTATTTCGGCTCGTCGGACCACGTGCCCTTTCTGAACAAAGGCGTCCCAGCGTACTTCTGCGTGCAGCTACCCGCGCAATACCGCGAAGCCCATCACAGCCAGACCGATACCTTCGACAAAGTGGTTCCCGATCAAATCAACGAAGGCGCAGCGTTTCTGGCAGCGTGGGCCTGGAACGTCTCCGAGATGCCGCAGGCGCTGCCGCATCATGCCGAGCCAACCGAGCCGATGGATTGAAGGGTTTGATCACCACAGAGGCACAGAGACACAGGGGAATTCAATTTCGAAAGTCGGGTCAGCGGTTTCATTTTGAGTGTCACATGGGTCAGCGGCCCACCCATTGGAATGACAATTGACCGCGGAGGCACGGAGATCGCTGAGAAAACTCGAGAGAAACTAAGACTGCGTGCCCTCCGTGTCTCCGTGGTAAATGATTTTCGACGGAGCGCAGCGATCGAGCAATAGGTGCTGGAGCTGCGCCGGCGGCATCCTACCTGGGGAGCGCGCAAGCTGTACGCCTATGCGCCGCAGAAAAACGGCCAGCCGGCGTGGCCGGTGCCGAGCGCCATCGGCGAGTTGCTGCGGCGCGAAGGGTTGACCATCCCGCGCCGCAAGCGGCGCAGAGCGCCGCCGCCCTATACGCAACCATTTGAATCCGCCGACGCAGCCAATGCGGGAGCGCGGCGCATTTTCCTGGAAGCACCAGGACGTGTTTCTCAGCGAGACCTTGATCGGGGAGCGGATTGGATTGCAAGCCATCGACGATCGCTACTGGCTGGTACAGTTTGCGGCCTTTCCCATTGCCTGCTTCGACAGCCAGCAGCTAATCATCGAGCTGCTGCCCGACGAGGACGACGCGGACGACCATGATTAAGCGGGGGTGGAAATGACGGGACCCTGGAAAGCGCGCAACCGCGGCGCGATTCCCACATTTCCACCCACTACGGCGGCGATTTATTTATGCTCCCCCTGGCGGGGGAGAAAACCCAAAACCCCGGGCCAAAAGTGTCAACTATGTGCCGGGCCGTACAGGCTCAAGGTGTGCCGTGAAGTGCCGCAGGAACGGCGCCTCAAATGTGAGCCGCATGCCCTGGATTCGCTCGCGGCGCTTCCACACCGCGAGGATCACCTCAATCACGTAATCTATGTGGCTCTGCGTGTAAACGCGACGCGGGATGGCCAGTCGCACCAGGTCCATCGTGGCTGCCGTTCCAAACATCAGCGTGCCAATCTCCACGGAGCGGATGCCGCCTTCCAGATACAACTCCGCCGCTAGCGCCACACCGGGAAACTGGTCCAAGGGAATGTGCGGCAGGAACGCGCGCGCGTCGAGATAAATGGCGTGTCCCCCCGGTGGCTGCACGATGGGAACGCCCTGGTCGGCGATGTGGTTTCCCAGATAGGCAGTGGAAGCGATGCGGTATCGCAAATAATCTTCTTCGAGCGATTCCTGCACGCCGACGGCAATCGCCTCAAGGTCGCGGCCAGCAAGTCCCCCATAAGTCGGATAACCCTCGGTGAGGATGAGAAGATCTTTTTCCTGGCCGGCGAGGACCGCGTCATTGGTGCAAAGGAAGCCGCCGATGTTAGCCATACCATCTTTTTTCGCTGACATGGTACAGCCGTCACCGAGCGCGAACATCTCCTGCGCGATTTGCTTGGGAGTCTTTGCCGCGTAGCCTTCTTCCCGCAGTTTGATGAAGTACGCGTTCTCGGCGAAGCGGCAGGCGTCGAAGTACAGCGGAATGCCGTGCTTCCGGCAAACCGCACTGACGGCGCGAGCGTTCTCCATCGAGACCGGCTGTCCCCCGCCGGAGTTGTTGGTCACGGTCAGCATGACCAGCGGGATGCGTTCCCGACCGACGCGCGCGATCAAATCCTCCAGCGCGGCCACATCCATGTTCCCTTTGAAAGGAAGCCGCGTCGCCGGCTGGCGGCCTTCAGGGATCGGGAGATCCACGGCTTCGGCGCCAACGAATTCGATGTTGGCCCGCGTAGTGTCGAAGTGCGTGTTGTTGGGAACGACGTCGCCTTTCTTGCACATCACGCTGAACAGAATGCGTTCGGCCGCTCGTCCCTGGTGGGTCGGGATCACATGCTGGTAGCCGAAGATGTCCTGGACGGAATCGCGGAAATGGTCGAAGCTCCGGCTGCCGGCGTAGCTCTCATCCCCCAGCATAATCGCGGCCCATTGCTGGGTTGACATGGCGCCGGTGCCCGAGTCGGTAAGCAGGTCAATCAGCACATCGTCGGCGGGGAGCAGGAAGAGGTTATAGTGCGCCGCCCGCAGAAGTCCTTCGCGCTCTTCGCGGGTGGTCCAGCGGATGGGTTCGATGCTCTTGATGCGAAACGGTTCGATGATGGTCTTGGTCAGCATGGGCAAGGTCCTTTGGGGCAACGGAAGCCAAGAGCTATGTTGGGGCTTTTGGGCGCAAAACGCAGTGATTGGGGTCACACTGATTCGCTTCCACTCGTTTACCTTCGGCAAGAAGGGCAAGGGCGTCCAGGTGAAATCAAGCCTTTAGCGCTTAAGAAGTTTCGCGTTGCCGCACCGCGTGGTGGGCCAATTGGTTGGCCTCGCAATTGTCTTCGCGCTGAATGTGCTCGATGGAGAAATCAACGGCTCGCGCCAGTTTGCGGCACGTCCAGTTCAGAGAATGTAGGCGCGAGCTGCGGCAAGAGTACTCGCCCGTCATCTGCTTGACCACCACTTCGGAGTCCGAATAAACATGCAGTGTCTTGGCCTTGACGGTGATGGCGTGTTGCAACGCCTCCAGCAGGGCGACGTATTCGGCGACGTTGTTGTCCTGATGGCCGATCCACCGGGCGATGCGGATGGTTTCGCCGTCGGGGCTTTCGATCACGACTCCAATCCCGGATGGTCCGGGATTTCCGTGCGAGCCGCCGTCTACATAAGCTACGAGATCGGGCATTCCACTCCTACGTACATACGATGCTTCAGCACGTCCGATTGGTCAAGAGGCAACTCTGGTTCCCCTACACTATCGCATGAACGCTACAACTCTGTGAAAAAGATGTGAATCGGCCTTGGATAATGGCAGAGTCGATCCAAAACACACGTGATTTCTATCGCTTGCGCGAAAAGATTCGCACACAAAAATAAACCGCACTTGCACCAACCTTGGGCGTTGACAATTTCCAATGCTGCTGTAGGATCACACATGTCGACGGCAGAAAAGGTCTGGCAAACATAATAGTAGCCACTCCGAAGTAAGCTGGGTGATCGGTTCCAAGGGGCGACCCGGCGGAACCGCCAGACCCGAAAAAACCGACTGCGCTGCGAGGCGTCAGCCGGGGTTTGGGACCGCGAAAGCGGTGATCGCACCAAGGGCTGTGACGGTACATGCGTCCACGCTGGCGGCTCCCTCGCAGGAGTCGGCGGCTAGAGCATAACCAAAGTCACAGCCTTTTCTATTGCTCGCCGGATTCGGCGGGCCCCGCCGGGAAGTTCCCTTCAGCTGCACGTCATGCGCTCACCTTCCGTTATGCCCCGAGCGCGGTAACCGAAGGCTATCTTCACATTACTCCAGAGACAATTACGGATTCCCGCCGCCCCAATCTTCGGGGCAAAAAATCGCAGCCCAAATTCTAAGGCAACGCGCGGCCTATCGGTAATGCTCGTTGATCCATTCGGGATAACGGTATTTCAACATGCAAAGAGCCCAGGCCGCCTGGACAGTGGGGTGAACTGAGTAAGACGACATCTCGAATTCGAAAATTCCGCGACACCAGCCATACCAGCAATACTTCCATGTCCCATCCGAAGTTTGATAGTCCAGAATGCGTTCGACCCAACGGTCTCGGATCAAATCAGGTCGTCCTGCGGCCAGAACAAAGGCGGTCCGCTGAACGTACGAGTCGCTGACCCGGAAATCGTAGTGCGCGTCCCGAGCAATTTTTTCGGACAGATGGCTCATAGTGCGGTCCAGGTCCGGCGAGCCCCCGTTGAAGTCACGATAGATCACCAGCGCCAGGAGTTGATGGTGTCTCAACCCCCAGTAATACTTGGTCGGGGAAAACATATCCGCGCGCCCTTCCGTAGTCAGCTGAACGTTGTTGGGTGCGATGCCGTAAGCATCCCATTTCTGCTCAAAGCCCGCACCGCGCAAATCAGCACCGCTTAACATCGGTACCGCGGCCTCACGGTTGGCCAAACGAGACCAGACGGAATCGAGTGGGTCAAATGAAGCTGACAGGTGCTTGGCGTAATCGTTCAGCAGAGTTCGGAGTCGAGTATCGCCCGACATCCTCTCCATGTCTGAGATCATATACATGAGCGCCGGATTGGTTTCCGAGTCGCGAGGATGCGTGGCGATCCAGCCAATAGCGTGGTCGAGATCAGCGTCCAGCTGGGCGTTGAAGGCGACACGCGAGCGGTGAGTGAGGGAAAAATTGTTGTTGAACAGGGCTACTGCCACCAACCCGATCAGGATGACACCGCCGATTGCCATCCAGCGCAAAAGACGGTGCATCAAGACCGGCTTCCCCGGTCGCGGCATGTCAGTGGCAATCGTCCCCGAGGTTTGGCCCGACATCATCCGTCGTTGCATCTTTCACCTGATTTCGCAACCGAGCTGTACTATACACTGCATTGTTTTGCGCCAACAAACCTCCCCCCAAAGGGGAAACCAGTTGGGCCACTTGCTCATCACTCGTAGTTACTACTAAAGTAGCTTCGCGGATGTCGGCAACGCCCCATACCGTAATATTGCTGAAGCGACTGTCTGCACGGAGAAACCGAATGAGAGCTGGGATCTATAAGTCTCTGTCTCGTGTTTATTGGTAAGAACTACTTCGTTGCGAAACGGCAGGCTGTGGGCGGACTGCCGCGCAGGATGGCATAGAGGTTTACGATCGAGATGCCCTCTGGTTCCGGAAGGTAAGCGATATATCCAGCGTAGCTCTTCGATATTGATATTCCAGGCTGCATGGCGGCTACATCTGGCCGCCAGCCGCCAACTGCGCCAACGCCCGTGATGATTCTGTTCGTTGTGACGACGATTGCTGAGGGAGGCCGCTGGTGCTTGACGTCCCATGCCCACCCCGTAACGCGAAGCCCCGGCCCGCTCGGCTCGACGATGGGCGCAACCGATTCCAAAGCTCCTGTACAGTCCCCGGAGGAAGTGACAGGAAAAACGTCTTCCAAGGGTTTGCCCAGCTCGGAGGGAACGGTGCCTGCGAACACCGACAAGCGATTCGCCTTCAGATAACGGGCCTCCCAAGGCGTTTTGTCGACTGTAGGGGTGGCCTGTTTCAACTGTGCTGGATCATACACACCTGTCAGCAAAGATGCCCCGGCTGCATTAAGCGCAAAGCCGTGCTGCCTCGCTTTCCCAATAGGCTGCGAGGCGGTTGCGGCCCCACGCACAAAGATCACCAGCAGACAAAACTGCGCCACCAAGAAGCCATACCGCCTTCGTTCGCGTGCAAAAAAAGTCGCTCCCAGCAACAGCAACCCTACGGAGCACCAAAAAAGAAGGGCGATCGTCTGGTAGCGGGGCTCCGTCGCCTGTCCGATGCCAAGATGCGCTCTTCCCGCCGCCATGACCATGGCCGTCGCCCCCCAGAACATCATCATCAGGACGAGTTGAATCCCGAAGACGCGAAGCTTGCGGATGTAGGCTAGTGCGGGGAACAGCACGATGACACCGATAGCCAACCCGCTCAGGAGGATGAATTCTGCGGCATGCATACCTCGGTGGGTAGAAGAACCAATGAAATACTTTGCGAGGTAATTCAGCAACGTAAGCGGGGAGACCAGCCTCGAGGCGATTGTATTTGAAGGCTGATCCCAGCGCGACGAGAGGTTTAAGCGATAGAAATAAAGCCCGGTGCTAACCACGGCAGTAATGGCATAACTCAGGACAGCTGCACGGCGCAAGCGAAGATAGAGAGCCGCGAGTATCAGTATAGGCCACAGAAGATTTCCACTGGCCAGGGAATAGGCAGCTCCCACCGCTGCCAAAATGGATAGCACGAGAAACGTTAACCACAGTTTCTCAGGATGCTGTTGTGACTTATTCCAGTAGAGGAGCAACCCCACGAATGACACGGTTGCCAGCAATTGTGGCAGCACGAAACAAACTTGGAAACCCACGACGAAGTTCGTCCATTGGCTAGGATAGAACAGACAAAATGCCGCCAGTCCGGTACCGGTGCGCCACAATGCTCCGCGCCAGCCGCCGAGAACTCGCATACTCCAGCTCAACAACGCCAGATGCAGCAATTGAATGCCCAAGATGCTGGCCAGCAGAAATATCTGCCGCCCTTGAAACAGGCGCAGGTCAGCGGCTAGAAACAGCTTTGGGAGTATCAGCCGATGTTCGTTGTCCCGCTCCCACAACCAGGCAGGAGAGAGTACATTCCCGCCAGATGCAGCATATTCGACCTCCATCCAACCGTCCCAGTACGGAAGGCTCGAATAGCTGACCACCACCATGTAGAGCGCGACCCCAATGGTGAGAATCCCGCCGAGCAAGATTGCGTAGGAGAGGATGGAAGAGGCGCGAGATGTTTCGGGCTCCGGGCCTGTCACCGCGAAGACAGTATAGTTGATGGCTTTTCTGGAGGCAACGACTCGTCCTGCGATCGTCCTGCGATCGTCCTGCGATTATGTGTGTCTTGCGATTGAACCCGTGGGACCTGTTGGGTGATCCAGGGGACGGGAGCGTGCCTATCTGATCAGTCGTAGCTCCGCACGAAGAGTGGCAGGCAGGGCGATTCGCTTGCGAACCACCACCACGCTTGACGCCTGCTTGGACCCAAACACGCATGATCGCCAAGCCTGCTCGTGCTGGCTGTCTTCCACGACCAGGTCAGCTACCTGTCCGATCCGCCACACCTCGGGCGCCACTTGCTGCACATCCGCCCCAACATGCCAGAATTGTTCAATCAAATGCTCGCCCGGTGGCCCTTCCAATTCATCGAGGATGTTGAACGTATTACCATCAAGGAACTGTACTGTTCGCTTATGGGTAAAATCACCGTAGTGGCAGATCGCAACGGCACAGTCCTGCTCGGGAGTACTGGAAAAATGAACCAGGCGCACTTCGGGCTTATTCATCCATCGAAATGGTCCTCCTGGGACGGCTTGATTCCTCCCGTCAATGCGAACCGTGTTATGGGCGGCAGTACCCCGAAAGGCATCTCGCCAGTCCGGATCCATGTATGTGTACGTGCCCGGATCGATAAGGACCTCTTCCCCGCCGCTAGACACGACAAGGGACAGGGTGTCTGCGTGACTGTGGCCGGCGCTCCAAGGTCCAAAGGGGCCCGCGTCGAACAACGCAGAAACTTCACCGCGCCGCATCACGACGAGTCCAGAATCAGCAAACACTCGGGATTGGCGGTGGATGTTTGGCAACCTGACAATCCTGCACTTCTCCGGACCAAGCCACCATAGTGCAACTTCCTCTACATCGTGTTCGGAAAAAGGAAATACCGACTTGTTTAGAATCAGAGAAGCCGTCGCGAGTGTAGCGCGAGCAACCTGAGCGCGCTCGCCGTACGGATGGAACACCCGCCCTCCGTCATCGTCTCCGAGCAAAGGAAGGTCCCCGTTGGCCTGGACCACGGACGCTAGAAAGTCGGTCATCCTAGATAATCCGTCACGATACTCGTCCGTAGTATCCTCGAGGACCGCATGGAACAGAAACAAATCCAGGGCATAAACGTGATAGTAGGTTGACTGCTCGAAATGGCTTCCGTCTCGCCGCACCTGGGCGGTCATTTGATCCCGCACGATTTTGCGGCCAAGTTCTCGCCGATATTCTGACCTGGGAAATTCCGGGAATAAGCGGCCGATGGCATGAAGTGCGACAGCCTCACCCAGCAAGTGCGTATTGGGTGAAAAGTAAGTCGAAAGGTTGTACTGAAGATGTAGTCCGTGACGGTAAACCTCAGCCAGAAACCGCCGCCGAAATTCTGCGGACATGGTGGCGCCGAGCAAATGCCATATCCAAATCCACGACAGCGCGCGAAACGCAACCTCAAGCGCGCTAGTCCAGTTGATTCCTCGTTGGAATGGGTTCTCCGTCCACCAATGTTCCAATTGGCGAACAACTTCATCGAAATAAGCGGTCCTGCCGGTTACAGCAAATGCCTGGGCAAGCAATACCAAATGCTGATGACGGTTCACCTCCCAGATCCATTTGTGATCGCCGCACGCGAGGCGATCGAGGTAGGGTATAAATCGGAAATACTTTCTTGAAGTTTCAATATCTCGTAGTGGGTCGCGCCGCCATGCCACGGCAGCGCCGAAGTCGATTTCTGTACCGAACACTGGGATTCGGCCTAGCAAGATTTGGTCGGCCAACCGCACCAGATCGACCTCATAGGGGGTGCTGCAGGTCGTCCTTGCTATGGCGATTGGCGAAGGGAGCAGGTCCAGCGGCGCCGTAGCGCGAAGCTCTCGCTGGCGCGGAATAAAATAAATAACAGCATTCGCCGTCTCCTGCCGGAGACGGAACAACAGTTCTTTGTAGCTTCGCATTTCGCTTAGCTGATCTTCCCGTTTGGCGATGTAATTAACGACACTCAGCAATGATCAAATGATCGTTACCGTTCGCATCTAGTCTGCCAGCTCGGAAGAAGTGTAACAGCCTGCCAACGAGACGCACTACCATCGCATTGAGGCAAGTCTTGCCCGCAACGTGTGGATATCTCAGTTGTGCGGAACGCGCAGTTCACACCCCGCCATCTTCGCTACAAGGCCCCCCTCGGACGAGCGCGTTACATCAATGACCGGAAGAGCGTACCTGGAAATGGTTTCCCTCGCCAGAGAAGTCATCTCCTGGGTAATCACGATCACCTCGGCCCAATCTAAAACCGCCTCGAGACTTTTCTCCATACATCGCCCGATGTGCGGTAGCGAACTTAACAGGAATGTTTGGTTGCTTCCGTAAATGGATTCGAGTTGGATGTGAGGGTCGTAGATCCTTACATCGCATCCCTTGCCAATCAGTCTTTCAATCAGGGCGACTCCCGGACTCTCGCGAAGATCATCCGTATTCGGCTTGAAAGCTAGTCCATAGATCCCGAGTTTTCGGGACCCTGTTTCCAGCACACGCCGGAAAGCGCGCGCGATATGGGCTTCATTACTGGGCAACACAGAGTTCAGCAGAGGCAGTTCAACGTCAAGTTGCCGAGCCCGGTAGTTTAGCGCCCGCAGGTCTTTCGGCAAACACGATCCGCCAAAGGCGAATCCTGGTCTTAGATAGGCAGGTGAAATGTTGAGCTTGGTATCGTGGCAAACTGTCCGCATGACCTCGTCGCCCTCTAACCCGAGAGCCGTTGCAATGGTTCCGATTTCATTCGCGAACGCAATTTTCAAAGCGTGAAATCCGTTACAGGCATACTTGATTAACTCCGCGGTTCGAAGCGCGACCACGGAAATCTCGACCGGAAGTGAAGCATAAAGAGACGCGACTCTTTGTGCGGCCAAAGGATCGTGACTGCCTACGACCACGAGGGATGGCTGCATGAAATCCTTGACTGCGCTTCCTTCGCGCAGGAATTCCGGATTCGCAACCAGCGCCATCGCAGGCGCATGTTCGCTCAACGGCGCCACCACTTCGTCACACGTTCCGGGAAATACCGTGCTCCGAACGACGACCGTCAGCGGCCGCGCGCGCCCAGACAGATGGCAGGCGATGTCCGCGGTGACACGTCGCAACGGGTCAAGATTCAAATTTCCATTGCTTGCCGACGGCGTGCCCACGCAAAGGAAGGCGAAGTCGGCGTCCCGCAGAGCGTCGGCGGTAGAGGTTGTGGCTGACAACCTTCCGTTCCGAAGATTGGACTGGATGAGCGCCTCCAGGCCGGGCTCGTAGAAAGGTGCCTGTCCATCCTGTACCGCTCGGACTTTCCTGGCATCAATATCCACTCCAATGACTCGATAACCAAGCTCGGCGAAGCATGCGGCCGTTACGCAACCTACGTAACCAAGGCCAAAAACTGCAATCGAGAGGGTTACTTCGTTGGTATCCAGCGCTCGCTTCATTGGTCGTGGTCCTCCATCGGAATGGCCCCCCGGAACGACGATGCAAGGCGCCCAGTCAGGGACGTTCGCAATCTGCGATTACTGGCGGAATCGCATGGGCTCATTATGCTCGACGAAGGGAACGCCGATCCAGGCGTTGCCGGCTAGCCGGCAACGATGCCACGGATAACCGTTAACGAAACCGGCTGAACCGATCGCGAGTATTTTCATGCTTTGCGACTTTCTGTCCCTCAGGCGCTCGCCGATGCGAATTCCCTGGCAGGAAAAAAGTTCCACGGATCGATAACGATCTTCTCGCCCCCGATCTCGATCTCCCGATAGACGGCGTGCGGGGCGCCAATGATAAGGATGTCGGCGTTCCGGATCGCGGTCTCCAATGGGACGAACGATGAATCGCGAACATATGGGTCCGTACACAGCACTTCGAGGGCTTCCACCTCAAGCAACTTCTTCAACTTGTAGGAGAGGCTGTCGCGCTTGTCATCGGATTCCGCCTTGAATGCCATTCCCAGTATCGCCACTCGCTTGTTCGACAAGTCATGGCGGCGAAGCTGTTCCACTAGAAACATCGGCAGCCCTTCATTGATCAACATGGCGGCGTGGCCGAGGAAAAAATTGTTTTGTGAAAACGCGGCCAGTTGGAGAGTGTCTTTCAACAAACATGGCCCAGCCGCAAATCCTGCCTTGGCAAAGCTGCGCATACGCGGATAATCACGCGTTACCGCATCATGGATCCGGTAAAAATCCAAACCGCAGCTTTCGGCGAGCATATAGAACTGGTTCGATACAGCGAAGTTCGCGTACCTCCATGCATTCGTGAAAAGCTTCGCAAGTTCCGCCTCTAGCGGAGTCAGCTCGATCAACGTGGGCGCGATCATTGCAAACAGCCGCTTGGCCGCGGCGATCGCTTCCGGTTCGAATCCCGAGACGATCTGCGGCAGTTTGGTCAATTCCTCGATGGCATTTCCTTCGGCGATACGCTCCGGACAGAAAGCAACCAAGATTTTCCGGTTCAGTCTTCGAAGCCGCTCGTGAACCAGTTTTGTCACGCCGGGGTAGATAGTGCTGCGAAGTACCAGCAAGGTGCCGTCTTGCATGTGATTCAGCAGAGCGTCAACGCTCTTGTAAATATCGCCTACCGTCGGATTAAGATGCCGGTCAACTGGCGTGCCGACAACCGTAACGACAGCGTCGGCTTCCCTGATGCAGGATGGATCGAGCGTGGCTGATAAGGACTTCCCCAGTACCCTGCGCAAGAGTTCGTCCGCCCCTCGCTCCATA
Organism: Acidobacteriaceae bacterium; assembly: GCA_003160215.1. GTDB lineage: Bacteria > Acidobacteriota > Terriglobia > Terriglobales > Acidobacteriaceae > Bog-257. Next base: position 55,708 of record PLQW01000115.1, on the reverse strand, counting down.
AAGGGCATAGTGCCGGCATTGATGAGTTCGACTTTTCGTGGGTCGATATCCAATAGATTAACTTGCAAGCCCGCTTTGCTTGCCAATACGATACCCAGCGGAAGCCCCACATGCCCGCATCCGCCAACGATAGCTACCCTCTGCAGTTTCTTCATTTGAGTCCCTGTTCAAATCGCGCCTCGGCGCCAGGATAAGTTCGTGGCCAGTCTCCGCCTCAGAGCCGCTGCAATCTAGTACCCGAGCCGCTCTTCGTATTTTCCTTATAGCTGGAGGAACGCTTGTCGTTTACCGACGGCTTTTTGAAACCTAAGCGTACCAGACATTCTAGCAGCCTGCCATAGAACGCCGATAAGCTTGTGCTGTTCGGATGGAATGCCCTATAGCCTTGACGCTGGTTGAGCAGGCTAAGCGGACTTCGCTCGGAGTACCCTAATCCTCGTCGTGGCCCGTACCGGGCACGATGAAATCGGCGGCATCGAGAATCGTCGAGTATTTATCCAAGTAACTGCGTACTCGCGGCGGATGACGGGATTCGAGAAGTAAATCACGGCTTCCTGAAGGGTTTTCGGTTCCTGTTCCATGCCTAAATATTGGTCAAAAGAGATGGAGTTGTTAAGTATATTATTGCCCCAGGGTTTGGGTCTCCAGATGCCCTTTGCGCCATTATTCATACCGCAACGCTTCGGCGGGCAGAACGCTGGCGGCCGACCATGACGGATACAAAGTCGCAATGAACGAGACACCGATAGCGACAATCGCCACCAGAACTCCATCGAGGGCGCGGGGGGCGAACGGCACGTAATCGATGGAATAAACTTCAGCGGATAGCGATACCAGGTGGTAGTGCCCGGCTGCCCAGGAGAGTAGATACCCCGCGATCAGCCCCAGCACCGTTCCGATTACGCCGATCAGGATCCCTTGATAGATAAAGATGCGCCGGATCTGCCGCTTCTTGGCGCCCATCGAGACCAGCACCGCGATGTCGCGCGTCTTCTCCATCACCATCATGATCAGCGAGATCAAGATGTTCAGCGCGGCCACAAACACAATCAGGCCGATGGTGATAAACGTAACCACCCGCTCCAGCCGCAGGGCGTGGAAGATGGCGCGGTTCTGCTCCATCCAGTTGGTTGACATGAAACCCTTGCCAGCCGCGGTTTCCAGCTTCTGCGCGATTTCCGGCGCCTGGTAGATATCGTCGATCTTGAATTCCAGCACGGAGACGACATCGCCCAGGTCGAAGAGTTTCTGTGCGTCAGCAAGCGGGATGAAGGCCCAGGAGCTGTCGTACTCATAGAAACTCGACGAGAAAATTCCCGTCACCTTGAAGCGCTTGTACTTGGGGACAATGCCGAATGGCGTCAGCTCGCCCTGCGGGCTGGTCACGGTCACCAGCGACCCAACGGTCGCGCCCAATTGGTCGGCCATGTCTTTGCCTAGAATAATCGGCGGCAGGGAGCCGGTGATGCGCGCCGACAGCGGATTGGGTTCGTCGGAGTCCGGAGGCGATGTTGCGCCCTGATCTTCCTTTCGGACCTCGAGGCTGTCGGCTGAACCGCTCCTGATGGTATCGAGAATGTCGCTGACCCTGCGCTCGTCTTGCGGCAGGATGCCCTTGAGAATCGCCCCTTGGGCGCGGGCCCCGCGCGAGATCAACACCTGCTCGTAAATCGCGGGCGCACCGGCGAGAACGTGCGGCTGCTTCTGCAGTCGCGCGAGTAAGTCTTGCCAGTCGCGGATGCCATCGCTTTCGACGCGCAGCAAGTTGATGTGCGAAGTCGAGCCGAGCAGCCGCTCCTGCAAGTCCTGGCGAAATCCGTTGTTGATGGCCAGCGCGATGATGAGCGAGGCCACGCCCGCGGCAACTCCGACAATTGAGATGACGGTGATGACCCCGATGACGGCCTGGCGCCGTTTGGCCCGCAAATAACGCGCCGCGACAAAGAGTTCAAATTGCATGCGGAGAGCTCAGCGAAGGTTCATTGTAGCGAAAGGCGGTTGGCCACTGGCCTATAGGGATGAACATGGATTGAGATCGGGCTTCTCGACGACTGCTTTCTAGTCGGGTTTTGCCAGCCTGGCGTAATGCGAGCAAGACTGCCGTATTCAGGAGTAATCCTGCCTTTTCTTCACTACTCGTGAGCCGCTGAACCCGTGAATCAATCTCGCGGATTGCCTCTGAGGCGGCAGATGGATCGCCCGATTCGATGGCGTCCTGAATAATGTTGCTATCCATCGGAAATATGGTACGCCACGTTATTTCAGAAGCGGGATCACTGCTGGTACCCTTCGTCTGTAACTTCGATACGCTTCTCCGAAGCGCGCTTCCAGTTCGCGGTCTTCCATGCGAATCATCACCGCTCCGGTGATTACGGCGAAAGCTGCCAGCGCATAGAGCGCGACCAATCCTGTTCCGATGCACCAGCCGGCGATCTCGCAAAGATGACCCAGGTAAATAGGATGGCGCACGCGCGCGCGGATACCCGAAGTGACCAGTTGCTGGCGATGGCGGTGCGGCTCAAGTTCGGCCAAGCCAGAAACCTGGGCGCGGTCGAATCTGTGGAACGCCGCCCGGTAAATCGAAAATCCCACGAGGAAAAAGATGGCCGCAGGCGCCCACGCAAACCAATTCGTATGAAAGTGGGTCGCGCGAAATGGCCACATCAACAGGAAAGCGATGGCGATAAATCCGCCCCACACCGGTACGATGCCAGCGTAAGCGCGCCGCCCACTGGCGCGCCAGCGCGCCACAAATGGATGCACTACAAACCAGAACAGGGGAATGGTGCCGTACACCGAGCAGGCCAGCAAAGCGACGAGATCGACAATAGCGCGAAGGTTCATGGAGGTGAGCGCCGGTGGCAAAACTTGAGGAGCTCTTTGCCCGGATTATCGACCAGAGTCACAGGACTTGAAAGGGCACGGGCTTTACAGCTACTGACAAACTCGTGTCCGCTACAACTTGAAGCGCACCTTCAGGTGCGCCGCTAAAAAGACCTTTTTTTGTCATCTCGAGCGGGCTTCAGCCCGCGAGAGATCTGCGTTTCCGGCTTTTTCAGTAGCCTCTTCAGGCTACGGCAGGCTGGCGGTTTTGGACGGCCTGGGTCACTTGAAGGTAGATTTCGTTGAACCACTTCAGGCCGTCCCCGTCTATGCAGGTGTCATTGATGATCTGCATAGTTTGTAGAACATCTCGATGGATTGAGGGTTGGTCCTGACGGCCGCGAGCAGAGTCGGATCATAGGGGAACATGGCTGGCATTATAGACGCCCAAGGCGAGTCATCCCGCGGAATCGCGGTCCATGAAACCGTAGTCTCGGAAATAATTTCATTTTGCCCGCTCTCCGTACAGAGTCGAGCGACCCCATTTTCTTATCTAACAAAAAAGCAAGGCTGCCGGTAAACGGAGGAAGGTGTATAACGCATGGCCAAACCGACACTGCTGACTGTTGACGACGATCCCAACGTGTTGAAGGCGATTGAGAGGGACCTGCGGGCTCGATACGGCGCGAAATATCGCGTGCTGCGCGCGAACTCTGGCGATGCGGGCCTGGAAATACTGCGCGAACTCAGAGTCCGCAACGACGCCGTCGCGCTGCTGCTGGCCGATCAGCGCATGCCGCAGATGGATGGCATTGGTTTCCTCAACGAGGCGCGCAAGGTTTATCCCGACGCCAAGCGGGCCCTGCTAACCGCGTACGCTGACACCGGCGCCGCTATCAACGCCATTAACGAGGTCAACGTTCATTACTTCTTCCTGAAGCCTTGGGACCCGCCGAGCCAGCATCTGTATCCGGTCATCGACGACCTGCTGGAAGACTGGACAGCGTCGTACCGACCGGCCTACGAGGGAATCCGCGTATTGGGCACGCGCTGGTCCTCGAAGGCGTACGAGGTGCGAGATTTTCTGGCAAGGAACCACGTTCCGTATCAGTGGATCGATGTTGAGCTTTCGGCCGAAGATCCGGAGGTGAAGCAGCTCATTGCTTCCATCGGCGATGACGCCGCAAAGTTGCCGCTGACCTTGTTTCCCGATGGCACGCGTATGTTTCAGTCGAGTCCGGCCGAGCTTGCCGACAAGATTGGCCTGAAGACGCGGGCTGACACCCAGTTCTATGACTTCGCAATCGTCGGGGGCGGTCCTGGGGGTCTGGCGGCAGCGGTGTATGGAGCGTCTGAAGGACTGAAGACAGTGATGATCGACCGCGAGGCCCCCGGCGGACAAGCCGGCCTCAGTTCCCGGATCGAAAACTACCTCGGGTTTCCGGCAGGCCTGAGTGGCGGCGATCTGGCGCGCAGAGCGGTCATGCAGGCGCAACGATTCGGTGTGGAGATCCTGGCGCCGCAAGAAGTTGTGGAACTGCGCGCGGAGGGTCCATACCGTATCTTGAAACTCGGCGACGGCAATGAAATTTCCTGCCATGCCGTGCTCATCGCTACCGGAGTTCAATGGCGAAAGCTTGAGGTTCCGGGAATGGACCGGATGCAGGGCGCGGGGGTTTATTACGGCGGCGGTAGTCAGGAGGCGATCTCTTGCAAAGGTGAAACCGTGTACGTCGTGGGTGGCGCAAATTCCGCCGGACAGGCCGCGATAAATTTTGGGCAGTATGCAGAGAAAGTGGTGATGCTGGTCCGAGGCGACTCGCTCGCGGCAACCATGTCGCGCTACCTTATCGACCAGATCGAAAAGACAGCCAAGATTCAAGTGTGGACTCATGCAGCCGTGATCGAAGTTCACGGAGAGACGCACCTGGAGGAGATTTCGGTGCAATGTTCCGACACCAACACCGTGGAACGAGTGCCAGCCAGCTCCATGTACATCTACATCGGTGCACTGCCCCGGACGGACTGGCTCGAAGGGATCGTTGCCCGCGATGAGCGGGGATTTGTTCTGGCGGGGCCGGACCTGCTGAAGGACGGAAAGCTTCCCGCTGACTGGAAGCTCGACCGCGATCCGTTTCTGCTGGAGAGCAGCGTGCCGGGCGTGTTTGTAGTGGGGGACGTTCGGCACGGTTCCATCAAGCGTGTTGCCTCGGCGGTAGGCGAGGGAGCAATTGCCGTGCAGTTCATCCACCGTTATATGGCGAAGGTGTAGCCAATGTCTAACGTCACCAGAGAAGAGCTTCGCACCGTGGAGGTATTCCACGATCTTCCTGACGAGCAACTGGACTGGTTCCTCGAACATGCGACCGAGGTCCGCATGCAACCCGGCGAGATTTATGTTCGCGCGGGCGATATTGCGGACAAAATGATTGTGGTCCTGGAAGGCGAGCTGCAGGCGCGATTTGAGGGAGCAAACGAGAACGTGTTTACCACCCATGCTGGAACCGTTTCCGGCGTGCTGCCGTACTCACGAATGAAGGTCTTTCCCGGCACCGGCAGGGCAGTCCAGCCTTCGCGAATCCTGATATTCCCGGCTGCCGAGTTCGATGACCTGCTCAGCCACCTGCCCGAACTGGGCCGCCGCTTGGTGGCGACCATGGTGGACAGGACGCGCGAAACCACGCGAGGCGAGCAGCAGCGCGATCGGTTGGCCGCGCTGGGCAAGCTCTCAGCCGGTCTGGCTCACGAGTTGAACAATCCGGCGGCTGCGGCCCGTCGCGCTGCCGAACGACTGCGCAGCGCGGTGACTGAGTTTCGAGGCTCGGCCAACAAGCTGCAAGCGGTCCAGCTCACCGAGAGCGAGAGGTCGATCATCGAGACATTCGAATCCACGTGCTGCCTGGAAGCGCCCGAGACGGACGTGCTCAAGGCAAGCCAGCTTGAGGATAAGATCGAGGCAGTCCTGCATCAGCATGGAATCCGAGATGGCTGGCAGTATGCCTCGGCGCTGGTGGAGTCCGGGGTCCAAGCCGGCCCGCTTAACGCCATGCTCAGCGGTGTGCGAGGCGAAGTGGCTGAGCCTGCGCTGAAGCAGGTGTCGGCGCTGGTGGAGATCAATGACCTGCTTGCCGAACTAGAGGACAGCACGTCCAAGATCTCCGATCTGGTTCGCGCGATTAAAGAGTACTCGTACATGGACCAGGCGCCGGTACAAGACGTCGACCTGACCAAAGGCCTGGAAAATACTTTGATCATCATGGCCCACAAGCTAAAAAAAGGCGTGACCATCAAGCGCGATTACCATCCCACACCCTTGCTGGTTAACTCCTATGGCAGCGAGCTCAACCAGGTATGGACCAACATCATCGACAACGCCGTCGATGCCATGCACGGGGAGGGTGAACTGCGAATCAAAACCTTTCTGGAAGGAGACTGTGCCGTGGTGGAGATCGGAGATTCGGGGCCGGGCATTCCGCCGGAGATTCAGTCACGCATCTTCGAACCGTTCTTCACCACCAAGGGAGTCGGAGAAGGCACGGGTTTGGGGCTGGATACGACGCTGCGAATCGTGCGCAAGCACCGAGGGTCGATCAATGTGACCTCAACTCCGGGCGATACTAGGTTTCAGGTTCGCTTGCCTGCGGTCGGCCTGGAGGCTCGAGATTGAGCGGGGTTGGTCGGGAGCTCAGCCCAGCCGTTGGTTCGCCGGCCAGGTGCCGCTTCGGGAACTCTGATTCGAGGACTCCGAGGCGGAACCGGCTCTCTACCCCTTCCGTTGCAGAGTCACTGACTTCGCGGCTCGGACGTGTTCTAATTCTCCTGGGCCGTGGGTTGGCACACTGAGTTCCGAAACGGGCTTGGTTGCAGCGACTTGGCCGGAATTTGTGACGCGCAGGAGAGCGCCTGCATCCAATCGTTCAAGACGTGCTGTTACGAGCGCAAAACCTGAAGAAAGTCTTCCGCTCGGGCGACTCCGATTTAGTGCTCTTTGAAAACCTGTCGTTCCAGGTGCAGACCGGCGAGATGCTGGCCATTGTTGGCGAGTCTGGTGCCGGGAAAAGTACCTTGCTGCACATCCTCGGAGTGCTTGATAGGGCTTCTGAAGGTGACGTATACTTCGCCCAACTCGATTTGGGGAAGCTCTCGGAAGAAGAGGCGGCGGAGTTCCGCAGCCGTGAACTTGGATTTGTCTGGCAGTTTCATTATTTGTTGCCGGAGTTTACTGCGGTCGAGAATGTGGCCATGCCGCTGCTGATGCGCGGCGGGAACCGGCGGGAAGCCGAGCAGCAAGCCCTGCACTGGTTGCAGGAGGTTGGTTTGATGGACCGTGCGAGCCATCGATCCGGTGAGTTGTCGGGTGGAGAGCAACAACGGGTGGCGCTGGCCCGCGCTCTGATCACCAGACCGAAGATCCTGATGGCCGACGAGCCAACAGGTGACTTGGACAACCGGACAGCGGACGTGGTTTTTAATTTGATCGCCAGGCTACATCGCGACTATCGTCTGACCTCGCTCATCGTTACTCATAATCTTGGGTTTGCGCGCCGTTGCGACCGTGTGCTGCGGTTGGAGCGCGGGCGAGTCGTCGAGGTGTCGCCGCAGTCGTTATCGGCGTGATGCAACCAGCAGGCGAAAGACGGGTTTGTAGGTAGCAAGTATAAGTAAAGGACCGGCGAGGTCCTTAGCAATCGGCCGCCGTACTTTGACGGCCGACGATCTGGGGTGCGGCAGGCAACGGGACGCTGCGAGCAACGCTTCCTTCGTGAGCTGAGAGGGGAACGTTTCCGGAGGGTCCTTGGAGAGGCTCAATGTTTGAACGGTACACGGAAAAGGCCCGGCGAGTAATTTTCTTCGCGCGCTACGAAGCCAGTCAGTTCGGTTCTCCCTACATCGAAACGGAGCACCTGCTGCTGGGTCTGTTGCGCGAAGACAAAGCGCTCACCAATCGGTTCCTTCGGTCCCACGCTTCGGTGGAATCCATTCGTAAACAGATCGAGGGTCACACGACCATTCGAGAGAAGGTCTCGACCTCCGTGGACCTGCCCTTAAGCAACGAGTGCAAACGCGTGCTCGCCTACGCCGCGGAGGAAGCTGAGCGGCTGTCGCACAAGCACATCGGTACCGAGCACCTGCTGCTGGGGTTGTTGCGCGAAGAGAAATGCTTCGCGGCTGAAATTCTGCACGAGCGCGGACTGCGCCTGTCGACCATTCGCGAGGAACTGGCGCGCACCTCGCAGGAGAAGGCGCAGCCCTCGCAACGTTCGCGCGAGTCGTCTCTGCTGTCGGAGTTTTCCCGCGACCTCACCCAGTCGGCCATGGACAACCAGCTCGATCCGCTGGTGGGGCGCGATGCCGAACTGGAACGCGTCGTCCAGATTCTGTGCCGCCGCACCAAGAACAATCCGGTGCTGATCGGCGAGCCGGGCGTGGGCAAGACGGCCATCGTCGAAGGCCTGGCGCAACGCATTGCCGACGGCGAGGTGCCGTCGTTCCTGGCGGACAAGCGCATCCTCGGTCTCGATCTCTCGCTGATTGTTGCCGGCACCAAGTATCGCGGTCAGTTTGAAGAGCGCCTCAAGACCATCATGAAGGAACTGATGGAGTCGCAGAATTCCATCATCTTTATCGACGAGCTGCATACCCTGGTGGGCGCGGGTTCGGCGGAAGGCTCGCTGGACGCCGCCAACATCCTAAAGCCCGCGTTGTCACGCGGCGAAATCCAGTGCATCGGCGCCACCACTCCGGCCGAGTATCGCAAGTCCATCGAAAAAGACCGCTCGCTGGAGCGGCGCTTCCAGGCCGTCAAGGTTCCGCCTCCCAACGAAGTGGACGCCGTCAAGATTCTGTTCGGCATCAAGGAACGTTACGAGAAGTTCCACGCCGTCACCTACACCGACGACGCCATCACGTTTTCGGTGTCGCATTCCAACCGCTACCTGCCCGATCGCTTCCTGCCGGACAAGGCGATCGATCTGATTGACGAGGCGGGCGCCCGCGTGAAGCTGCGCCAGACTTCGCTGCCCGAAGACATCACCGAGGTACAGAAGCGGATCAAGTTCATCGTGCACCGNNGGAGCGCAAAGAGCGCGAGAACCTGCGCGCCTTGCGCGAGAAGTATCACCTCGACGAGTCGACCACCGGGGTCGTGGGACGCGAAGACATCGAAGATGTAGTCTCGCGCTGGACTGGCGTTCCCATCGCTTCCATCAAGGAAGAAGAAAGCCAGAAACTGCTGCGCATCGAAGAAGAGCTGCACCGGCGCGTGATCTCGCAGGACCGCGCGATTTCAGCGCTGTCTCGCGCCATCCGCCGCTCGCGTGCCGGCTTGAAGAGCCCGAACCGTCCTATCGGCTCGTTCCTCTTCCTGGGGCCGACGGGCGTCGGCAAGACCGAGGTCGCACGCACCCTGGCGCAGTTCATGTTCGGCAGCGAGAAGTCGCTGGTGCGCTTCGACATGTCGGAGTTCATGGAGAAACATTCCGTATCGAAACTGATCGGATCGCCTCCAGGATATGTCGGCTATGAAGAAGGCGGCCAGTTGACCGAGCGCGTGAAGCGCGCGCCGTACTCCGTGGTGCTGCTCGACGAAGTGGAGAAGGCGCACCCTGATCTGTTCAACATCCTGTTGCAGGTGTTTGAGGACGGCCAGCTCACCGACGGTCTGGGCAATACGGTGGACTTCAAGAACACCATCATCATCATGACCTCGAACATCGGCGCGCGTCACTTGCAGAAGCGCACCGGCATGGGCTTCCAGTCGGAGCACGAAGAGACGATCTCCACCAAGGTCGAGGACATGGTGAAGAGCGAGGTGAAGCGCACCTTCAACCCCGAGTTCCTCAACCGTCTCGACGAGGTCATCATTTTCAACGCGCTCAGCGAGGCAGACCTGATCCAGATCGTGGAGTTGATGGTGCAGCAACTGAACCAGAACCTGGCGCAGCGCGCCATCACGGTCACGGTGGCGGAAGAGGCCCGCAAGTGGATCCTCGACCAGACGATTGTGGATCGCAGCTACGGCGCGCGTCCGTTGCGCCGTGCGCTGCAGAAGTACATCGAGGACCCGCTGTCGGAAGCGCTCATCCAGGGGACGTTCGCCCAGCGGCCCACGTTCATCGAGGTGTACCTGGAGACCAACCAGCTCTTCTATCGCCCCGTCGGCGAGGAGAAGACCGAGGGCGTGCTGCTGTACAGCAACTAGAGTCAGAGCAGTGTGCAAAGCAAAGGGGGAGCGGAAACGCTTCCCCTCTTGTTTTGCTCTGTCTCCATTGCCTCCCCGAGGTACCACCCACTTCCTGCAGCCTGGACCCGCGATTTTCATCCATTGCAATATGGCTTTGTTGGTTTATTCGTCCTCATGGTGCCCCGATTGCCGCACCGCCAAGCGCTTCCTCGACAAGCACAACATTTCCTACACCGACATCGATATTGAAGCCACGCCCGGCGCCGCTGACGAGGTCATTCGTCACGCCGGCAAGCGCGCCGTCCCGCAGTTCGTCATCGATGGCCGCTGGGTGCAGCCTTATCGTCCGGGCGAAGGGTTTCTGTACGAAGAAATCAGTAAGCTTCTGGGAATAATGGACGAGGGCTGATCAGGAACCAGGCGATAGAAGATAGGCGCCATAGCGGTTCCCCATCTTGTAGAGCAGCCTTGCCTGGAAGCGGAAGGGGTCCCCGTCATGGCGAGGGAATTCCAGGTCCACGATTTCCCCAACATACAAATCGGCATCGGTCTCGAAACCGATGCCGGCTTCGCTGATGTCGGTGCAGGTCCCATCTTGAGAAACCTTATCCAGTAAACCCTGGCCGCTGATCCGCACGGGCATGTGGACCACTATCCGGTCTCCCCTGCGCCGCTCGCACGGAAGAAGTCCGGCTGTTAGCGCTGTAAAGTTTTGCGCGATCGTGTTCCTCATTCCGAAGTTATCGGCAAGATCTCCGGCAGCCTTTAGTTTTGTTCGAAAACTGAAACGCACTTTGTGCCAGCAGTTACAATAAAGAGTCTTCTTCTGTCCAACATTGCTGGCTGTGAAGGAGCTCGCTTGATCGCTCGCTATACCCGTCCCGAGATGGGGCACATCTGGAGTGACGAAAACAAGTTCCGGACGTGGCTGGAGGTGGAAGTCGCCGCCACGGAAACGCTGGCCGAAGCCGGAATCGTTCCTCAGGCGGCAGCCAAGGCCATTCGCGAAAAGGGCGGCTTCGACCTGGCGCGCATCAACCAGATCGAAGCCGAAGTGAAGCACGACGTCATCGCCTTCACCACCGCCGTGGCGGAAAGGGTGGGCCCGGAATCGCGCTGGCTGCATTATGGGCTGACCTCCAACGACGTGGTAGACACGGCTCAGGCTCTGCTGCTGAAGCAGGCGTCCGCCATTATCGGCGAGGACCTGAAGAAACTGCGTGAGGTGTTAAAGCGCCGCGCCTGGGAGTTCAAGGGCACGCCGGCGATCGGCCGCACCCACGGCATTCACGCCGAGCCCGTGACTTTCGGACTGAAGCTGGCGAATTGGTATTCGGAGATGCAGCGCAACATTGAGCGCTTTGAAATGGCGGCCGAGCAGATGCGCGTGGGCAAACTCTCGGGAGCGGTGGGCAACGCGGCCCACCTGGAGCCGGAATACGAAGAGAAGATTTGCCAGCGCCTGGGACTGAACGTCGCGGCAGTTTCCTCGCAAGTAATTCAGCGCGATCGCCACGCGTTTTACGTTGCAACCCTGGCGGTGATTGCCTCGACGCTGGACAAGATCGCCACCGAGATTCGCCACCTTCAGCGCACCGAAGTGCGCGAGGCGGAAGAATATTTCAGCGAGAAGCAGAAGGGCTCGTCGGCCATGCCGCACAAGCGCAACCCGGTCACCTGCGAGCAGATCAGCGGACTGGCGCGGGTGGTGCGTGCGAATGCGCAGGCGGCGCTGGAGAACGTCGCGCTGTGGCACGAGCGCGACATCTCGCACTCTTCGGTCGAGCGCATCATCCTGCCGGACTCGACCATCCTGGCGGATTACTTGCTGAGCACGACGACCACTCTGATTGATACGCTGCTGGTCTATCCCAAGCGCATGTTGAAGAACCTGGAGTCCACCGGCGGCCTGGTGTTCAGCGGACAGTTGCTGCTCGACCTGGTCGAAGCCGGGGTGCTGCGCGAGGACGCGTATCGGCTGGTGCAGTCGAATGCCATGAAGGCGTGGAAGGAAGACCTGAACTTTCGCGAGCTCATCCTGAACGATCCGGAGATCACGTCGAAGGTAAAGCGCGAGACGCTGGAGCACGCCTTCGATCTGCAGCGGCCGCTGCGCAATGTGGACAAGATCTTTACGCGGGTGTTCGGGGAGAAGGCAGGGAGCAGGGGCTAGAGGTTAGGGGCTAGGGGTTAGGGTTCTCACACGCCCTTTTAAGCACGCACTACCCGGGTACGGCGGACGCGTCCGGTTCGGCAACTGGCAACCGGCTGCTGGCTACTGGCTACTGGCTACCGCCAACTGAACTACTCCAGCCGATTGATGATGGAGGCGACGTAGCCTGCGCCGAAGCCATTGTCAATGTTCACCACGCTGACATTTGACGCGCAGGAGTTCAACATGCCGAGCAGCGCTGCGATTCCCTTATACGACGCGCCATAACCGACGCTGGTGGGCACCGCAATCACCGGCACACCAACGAGGCCGCCAACCACGCTGGGCAGCGCCCCTTCCATTCCGGCGCAGACGATCACCACGCGCGCCCGCGTCAGCGCTTCACGGCGGGCCAGCAGCCGATGGATGCCGGCGACTCCCACGTCGTACACGTGCTGCACCTCGTTGCCCATGGCTTGCGCGGTGACCACCGCTTCCTCGGCAACCGGAATGTCGCTGGTCCCGGCAGAAACCACGACGATTGTTCCTTTGCCGTAAACAGTCTCGTCCTGGGTCAGCGTGATGGCGCGCGCCAGCTCGTGGAATGTGGCCTTGCGAAACTTGCGCTTCACCGCGCGAAACTGCTCGGGCGAAACGCGGGTCGCCAGCACGTTGTGGCCGGGTTGCGCGAGGCGCGCGAAAATCTCCGCGAACTGCCGCGGAGTTTTTCCTGGTCCGAAGATGACTTCGGGCATGCCTACACGCAACGTTCGGTGATGGTCTACATTGGCGAAGCCCAGGTCCTCGAAAGGAAGATGCCGCAGCCGCTGCACCGCTTCGTCGGGAGAGAGCTTGCCTCGCTTTACCTGGTCGAACAGTTTCTTGATGGCGTCGGAAGTCATGAAAGTTAGGGACTAGGGGCTAGGGGTTAGTGAATAGTTTCGAGTTTCTAGTTTCAAGTTTCGAGACTCAAGATGCAAGTCCTGACAAGGGAACGCATGTGCCACCCGTCTCGTTGCCGAAACCGACCACGACCGAGTGGTACGATGTGAAGCTTAGATGCACGCTCAGACCGCTATTGCACCGCGAACCTTGACCGTGGCCGTCACTGGCGCCAGCGGCTCCATCTTTGCTAAGCACCTGCTGGATGCGCTGGACCGCGACGAGCGCGTCGCAACCGTCAATCTTATTCTCTCCGACAGCGGCTTGCGGGTGATGGCCCAAGAACTTCAGCTATCCGGCCGCAACCAGTTGATCGACAAGCTGCTGGGGCGAGCTTCGCAGAAAATCCGCCAGCAGAACAATGCGGATATCGGGGCCAACGTGGCCAGTGGTTCCTACCGGACCGACGCCATGATCGTGCTGCCTTGCAGCGTAGGATCACTGGCGCGCATCGCCAATGGAATGGCGATCCAGCTCATCGAGCGCGCCGCCGATGTCTGTCTGAAGGAGCGCCGGGCGTTGATCTTGTGTGTGCGCGAAACGCCGTTCAATCTTATCCACCTGCGCAACATGACGCTCGCCGCGGAAGCGGGAGCGACCATCTTTCCGGTCATCCCAGCGTTTTATTTCCGCCCGGTCTCGACCGAGGAGATCGCACGCGAGTTCGTCAACCGCGTGCTGGCGCATGTGGGACTGCCGCAACCCGACGCCTATCAGTGGAAGGGCGAGTAAGGCTGGTTGCAGTGGCAGGCAGTTCGGGAATCGCCTGCCCTTCCCTTCACAGGAGTTGCTCAATTTTTTCGATGAGCACCTCGGGCAGTTCGCCCTTGGTAATGAACGCGTCGGCCATCTCTAGCGCATCGGACGGCAGGGAGAAGTACGCCGACAGAAAAATGATAGGAACGGTGGGCCGGCGGCGGCGCATTTCGGCAGCTACCTGCCTCCCGCTGAGGCCCGGCATGTAGAAGTCGAGCACGACCAAGTCAACAGCGTTCTGCTCGAAGAGAGCTATCCCTTGTTGCCCATCGCTGGCGGTGAGCACCTGGAAACCATGGTTCTCCAGCATGATCTTTCGCACTCGCAGACCAATGGCCTCGTCGTCAACACAGAGCACCGTTTTCTGGCGGACTGCGTTCATCCAAGTCTCCGATTCTTCCAGCGTGGAGTCGATTCTCAAATGCAAACTGCCGCCGGTGCTGCCGTTCAGTTTCAAGGTTAGGCCAGTGAACAAAGTTGTTGCTGTATCAACGGCGGAAGAGACGCTAGCGGTGTTGTATCCCAAGATCATAGTTTTGCCCATGCCGAAAACGTCGTAGACGACTTTCAGGTGACTGGTGCGTAAGGACTTAGCATCGTCGACGATCCGGTTTCTGGTATCAAAGTCGTGCTACTTTTGGCGACGGTGCAACCGAAGGGCCTCTGATTTGCACCGCATGAAAATCAGAGTTTGACTGGAAGAACCCCATACAAACCCCCCAACAAGCTACGACTGGTATCAGACGCGGCTGGCTTTCATTTCGCTTCACGCTTGCGGCGTGGTATTTTCAAAGACTTGCAGGCTCAATGACATGGCCTCCGGTGGGTGATGGCTCGTCTGCGTTCAGGCCGCCGCTCGCTGCTGGGCGCAATGTTATAGGCTGAACTGGCTCTACAGGGTGCGGAAAGGGTCGGAAAAGCAGATCTCTCGCGGACTAAAGCCGGCTCGAGATGACAAAAATGAATAGCTTGGAGGCGGCCCTGAAGGCCCGCTCTACCCGAGTGTCGCTTTTTTCGGCAGTCTGTTCAGCGAAACGGTGCGACCTAAACTGGTGTAAATGTAAATATGATCCGCTCCTACAAAGGAATCAGCCCAACTATCCCGCCGTCGTGCTACGTCGACGAGTCGGCCCAGTTGATCGGCGACGTGGTGCTGGGCGAGAACGCCAGCGTCTGGATGAACGCAGTGCTACGCGGCGACGTACATTTCATTCGGGTGGGCGCCAACAGCAACATCCAGGATTGCAGCGTGCTGCACGGCATGCTGAACCAGTGGCCCGTGATCGTCGGCGATTGGGTGACGGTGGGGCATTCGGTCACGCTGCACGGCTGCGTCGTCGAAGACCGCTGCCTGATCGGGATGGGCGTCGTCATCCTAAATGGAGCGCGCATCGGAGCAGGATCAATTATTGCGGCCGGCACGGTGATTCCCGAGGGGACTGTCATCGAGCCTGGCTCGCTGGTGATGGGTGTTCCCGGCAAGGTGCGCAAGCAGTTGAGCGACGCGGACCAGGAGACGATCCTGCGCTATGCCCGCAATTATTTGGGCTACAAGGAAAATTATCTGGCGGAGAGGAGAAAATAGTTTCAAGTTTCAAGACCGATCGGCGGTTCGTCTAGCCGAAACAGAACCGCATTAACCGCCAAGGGAGCGGCGGCGGTCGTGGCGAGAGACTTTCCAAGGCCAACTAGAAACTAGAAACTAGAAACTGTTCTCTATGATCAAGGCAGTCCGTGGAACTCGCGATCTTCTCCCGCCCGACACCGACCTATGGAACCGGGTGGACGCGAAGGTGCGCGACGTCTTCGCGCGCTACAACTATCACGAGATCCGGACGCCGATTTTCGAAGACACGCAACTGTTCTCGCGCAGCGTGGGCGAAGAGACCGACATCGTTTCCAAAGAGATGTTCACTTGGGAGGACAAGGCCCGCGCCCAAAGCGAGAAGCCGCAGTCGCTGACGTTGCGTCCCGAGAACACCGCCGGTGTGGTGCGCGCGTACATCGAGCATGGTCTCGACAAGAAGGGCACGCTGCAGAAGCTGTATTACATTGGGCCGCAGTTCCGGCGCGAGCGACCGCAGAAGGGGCGTTATCGCCAGTTCTACCAGATTGGCGCGGAGATCATCGGGCCGCCGAGCGCGGGCAGTGAGTCGCCGTTGCGCGATGCCGAAGTGCTGGAGATGCTGGCCACGCTGCTCGACGAAGTCGGATTGCGCGATTGGCAGTTGCAGTTGAATTCGGTGGGCTGCGCCGAAGATCGCGCGCGCTACAACCAGGCGCTGCGCGAGGCTTTGCAGCCCGTAGTGCACCTGATGTGCACCGATTGCCAGCGACGAACGGAGACGAATCCGCTGCGGGTGCTGGACTGCAAAGTGCCGGAAGACCAGCCGATCATCGAGAAGCTACCCAAGATCAGCGAGTATCTTGACGAGCCTTGCCGTGAACATTTCGCCGCGGTGCGATCGATGCTCGATGCGGCCGGGGTTACGTACACGATCAACGACCGCATGGTCCGCGGGCTGGACTACTACACGCGCACCACGTTCGAGTTCACCCACGGCGGACTGGGCGCGCAAAGCGCGGTGCTGGGCGGTGGGCGCTACGATGGACTTTCGGAATCGCTGGAAGGGCCGAAGGCGCCGGGCATCGGATTCGCCATCGGGGAAGACCGGCTGGTGCTCGCATTGCAATCGCAGGGCGAAAAGCCGGCGGAGAAGGTGCAGGCTTACGTCGCTCCTCTGGGCGCGGGGATGAATGGACATGCTCTCAAACTGGCGCGAGAGTTGCGGCGAGCGGGTATCAGCGCTGATATCGGCGACGAAACATTCCGGCTGAAGAAATCATTCGAGAACGCCGAGAAGGCCGGGGCGCGATTCATTGTCATTGTCGGAGAAAACGAAGTGGCGGCGGAGCAGTTCGCGGTGAAAGACCTGGCGAGCGGGCAGCAGGTGCAAGTGCCACGCGCGGAATTGACGAAACACCTGCGACAGAACTAACGATAAACCCTTGGACCTGCGCAAGGTTTAAAAGGGCACGGCTTCAAAGCCGTGCCTCTTCAAACACGTGTTCTTATCCAGACTCGTATTCTTATCTCAACGCGTATTCTTATCACAAGGACAATCATGCTCGATTTTCTAGGTAACCTGAAACGTACTCATATGTGTGGCGAGTTGCGCGCTTCCGACGCCGGCTCCAAAGTTGTGCTCATGGGATGGGTGAACCGGCGGCGCGATCTCGGCAATCTCATCTTCCTCGATCTGCGCGACCGCAGCGGCGTTACGCAGGTTGTTATCACCGCCGATGCCGGCGCCGAAGTCCACGACCGGGCGACCGCGGTGCGCTCCGAGTTTGTGGTTGCCGTCCTGGGCCACGTGAAGCTACGCGACGCAAACACCGTAAACAAGAACATTCCGACGGGCGAGATCGAGGTGATTGCCGACGAGTTACGCGTGCTGAACGACTGCAAGCCGCTGCCGTTTTCGCCCAGCGATGCGGTGCTGGCCAACGAAGAGGTGCGTCTCAAGTATCGCTATATCGACCTGCGCCGGCCCGAGCTGCATCGCAACATCGAACTGCGCCACCAGGTTGCCATCGCCATTCGCGACCATCTGAACGCGCAGGGCTTCTACGAAATCGAGACGCCGTTCATGACCCGCTCCACGCCCGAAGGCGCGCGCGACTATCTGGTGCCCAGCCGCGTGCATGCCGGGAAGTTCTACGCGCTGCCGCAGTCGCCGCAGTTGTTCAAACAGATCCTGATGATCTCGGGCTTCGATAAATACTTCCAGATCGTGCGCTGCTTCCGCGACGAAGACCTGCGCGCCGACCGCCAGCCAGAGTTCACCCAGATCGATTTGGAGATCAGCTTTGCGCGGCCGGAGATCGTCTTCCACACGGTCGAAGGTTTTCTGAAGGCGGCATTTGCGACCATCGGCGTCGATCTGGCAACGCCGTTTCCGCAGACGAGCTACGACCAGGCGATCCGGCTGTATGGCATCGACAAGCCCGACCTGCGCTTGCCCGCGATGACCCACGTGCGCGAGGCGTTCGCGGCGGAGAACCTGGAGACGCTGCACGTCGATTCCGAGCTACCGGTTGTCGCGATCGTCATCCCGAAAGTGGGCGAGCTTTCGCGCAAGGAGCGCGACGAGATCAAGGCGATGTTTGGCGATCGCAAGGACGCCAAAGTCTTCGAGGACCTCAAGCGGCTGGAGAAATCCTTCCCCGAGGCAGTAGCAAAGATTCGCGAGCTTGCGAAACCGAATCCCGAAGACCTGGTGGTTATTGTGGCCGGTGCAAAGCGCACTGAACCAGCAAGCGCCGTGAAGTCAGGGCAACAGGCCTATGGAGTCTATTCCGCCGCGGGACAACTTCGTCTCGCGCTGGGGCAGAGGTATGCCGAGCGCCACGGCGCTTACAAGCATGGCAACTTCCGACTGCTGTGGGTGACCGACTTCCCCATGTTCGAATGGGACGAAACGGAGCAGCGCTGGAACGCGGCGCACCATCCCTTCACCTCGCCGCACGAGCAGGACATGGACAAGCTGGAGAGCGATCCGGGCGGCGTGCGTGCGTTGGCCTACGACGTGGTGCTCAACGGAACTGAACTGGGCTCAGGCTCGATTCGTATTCACCGCCAGGACATCCAGAGCAAAATCTTCAAGGCAATGGGCATGTCTCCCGAGGAGCAACAGGCGCGCTTCGGCTTCTTCCTCGAGGCACTGCAATACGGCACTCCGCCGCACGGCGGCATCGCGCTGGGGCTGGACCGTATCGTGATGATCCTGGCGGGCGCGGAAAGCCTGCGCGAGGTGATTCCCTTCCCCAAAACGGCGAAGGCGATCGACCTGATGGTGGACGCTCCGACTCCGGTGAGCGAGCGTCAGTTGAAGGAGTTGGGGATTGCGGTGGTGGGAAAGAAGGACCTGTAGCTAGCAGTTGGCAATCAGCAATCAGCAGTCAGCAGTCAGCAGTCAGCGGGCCAATGATTGCTTATGAAAAAAACTCATTATCATGAAACAGGAATCGATTCAGACCACGGTGGATATTCCGGCGTCTCTGTACCGAAAGCTGAAAGAGCATGCCGCCGCGAGGGGCCGCTCCATGCCTGAGTTAATACTGGCGGAGTCTGACTCGATCCCACGAGGAGCACATGTCCAGCAGAGGCAGCGTGATACGCACGGAAGTTCGCGGGCTCGATCTCGGCCTGGACGAAACCACGTTGTTGTTGTCGTCGGCGGGTGAGTACCTGACTGCTCCCATCCCGCTCAGCCCTGGGGACGCAGAGAAGCTGGCCATGGAAATGGCCAAGGCTCAGTTTTGGGAGTGGAACCAGATCGACGAACTGAGACGCAAGGCGGAGAAACGCTATAAGAATTATCTCGGCTCGTGGCTGGTGATGTGCTTGGCCGCCTTCAGCGCCTATGTCGGCTTCCCCAGTTATTACTTGCCTGTCTTCCTGTTATTGCTTTCGATTCTGCTTTGGTGGAGGGCCAGCTTTCTGGAGCGGAAGGACGAGCAGGCGGCCCGCGAAGAGAGAAAACAATTCATTCCAGACTGGAGCTACATCCGGCAGAGGCTGGACGAGTCAACCGCGACAGACAACGGAAATCTTCCCGATCCCTCGGAATAAAAGGCTCGTCTCACTCGCGAAACGTGTGCCGTCCCTGCGGGACTCGGTCTTATTTCCCAGTTCACCCAGCGCTAACGCGCTGGGCTAAGCTCTTTCGCCCCATTCGGGGCTGATCTTTGCGTGCTTCTTATAGCTGTGACAAACCGAGACAGGGTGGAGATACGCGGACGAAGGTCGGCACTACCGAACTCAGGATGACGATCGAAATCTGGGAAACGAATGCTATGGCTAAGTATCGACGGGGTTATTGAGTGCTGCACAAATAATGTCCGGTTTCGCGATTTCTGAGTTGTCATCACGAACGGCCTTAGGCCGTGAGGGACCTGCTTTCCCCGCAGCCGTCGTTCCAGCCGCAAACAACAGCACATTCCTCGCTTCGCTCGTAATGACAATTCCACATACGAATCGAATTCCCAACACGCCACATGGGACATTACTTACCCTGCGATCTATAGATGCTGATGGCTCCACAACGACTATCCGCCACCGGCTATCCACTAATCACTGACCCCTAGCCCTAACCCCTGCTTTTCAGTCCTTGGCCATAGCGTAGTAGCCCTGGCGGGCCTGCACCTTATACTCCCCGCCCTTGGCACGAACCTGGATCTTGCGATAGCTGCCGTCGAGCTTATTATTGGTTGGTGTGTAGCCAATGTTGTACTGGCTGCGCAATTCGTTCTGGATCTGGTCGAAGGCCTGGCGCAGCTTCTCCTGCTTGTTGCCAACCTCGATGACACGGCCGCCGGTTTGTTCGGCCAGCTTCTTCATGTCGTAGTCGCCACTGTAACCGAAGCCGCCGTAGAATCCGCGATCGGCAATCAGGATCACGTAGCAAATGGTGTCGGCTTTTTGCGCGGCTTCGATGGCGTCCTGAATTCGCAAGCGGCTACCCTGGTCCTCGCCATCGGTAAACACAATCATGGCCTTGCGTCCAACTTCGTTCTTCAACTTGTCGTTGGCGCCGAGGTAGATGGCGTCATACAGAAGCGTGCCCCGCGGGGTAGTTGGAATCGGGCCACCGCCCAATCCCGGCGGACCTCCGCCCATCCCGGCATTGATTTGCATCCTGTTAAGTGCCCTGGTCAGATCGTGCACGTTGTTGGTGAAATCCTGATCGAGGTCCACATCCACGTCGAAGTTGATGACAAAGGCCAAGTCCTTGTTGCGCAGAACGCTGTGCAGAAACTCGGCGCAGGACGTCTGCTCAATGTCCAAAACGCGGGTCTGGCTGGCGCTGGTGTCAATCATGATACCCAAGGTCAACGGCTGGTTCGATTCCGCCGAGAAATATTTGATGGTTTGCGGCTTCCCGTCCTCCAGCACCTCGAAGTCAGCCTTGGTGAGGTTGGGAATCAGCATGCCGTGTTTGTCCTTCACGTTGAAGAACAGGTTGACGACGTTCACCTGCGCCTTGAAGGTCTGCAGGTTATCGTCCTCGGCGGGCGCCTGTGACTGCTGATCTTGAGCCAGCGGCTGCGGCGGCGGATTTTGCGACTGGGCCGCGATCCCCAGGCTGGAGACCAGAATGAGGCCTAGGACGGCAGCGAACTGGCGAAATCGGTGGAGCAACATATGCTTCTCTTTCCTGTGCTATGCATCCATTGTAGTGCAGCGCAATACGATTCTGCAGCGATGAGGGCTGCCGAGTCGTCTTAGTGCAGGTATACTGTCCAGAGTTCCGGCAATCTGGGAGACAACAGAGATACATGTTCAATCGCCGATTGAGCCCGTGGATCCAATCCGTCATGATGGTGGCGGTCGTAAGTTTCGCTGCAAGCTACGCGATATCGCAACAGCAGAAATTGCCCGACGCTCCTACGCCGCAGAACAATGCGCCCGCTCCCAGTGTCAACCTGCCATCCCAGGGGACACCTGACGACCAGGGTTCTTCATCTTCGAGTGGAAACCCAGAAGCGCCGCCAAATACTCGCAGCGGCCAGCAGCCGTTTCCAGAGCCGGCGAACCCGGAAGCTCCGCCTCCGGGTTTCATGGGAATCAAGACGGTGCCTGCCGGCAGCGCTTCCAACGCCGGAGAGAGCGGCCGCGATGAGTTGTTCCGGCTGCAGCGGACGGTCAGTTTCGTCACCGTTCCGGTCACGGTGAAGGACAACGACGGCAAGCTGGTGGATGGACTGCTGCAGAGCGACTTCAGCATTTACGAAGAGGGCGTCAAGCAGCAGATCAAGCTCTTTACCAGCGATCCGTTCCCGCTTTCCGCCGCGCTGATCATTGACCAGGGCATGTCGGACCTGACCCTGAAGAAGGTGAACCAGACATTCTCCGCTCTCGGTGGATCGTTCGGCCCATTCGACGAGGTGGCCGTATTCACGTATGGCAATACGGTCAACCAACGGTCCGATTTTGGCAACGCGACTCGCATGGAGATTGCTCTGCAGCGGATTAAGGATGAGCATGGCGAAAATGCCGGCGCACCGCTGGTGGGCGGGCCCTTTGGGGCAGGTCCGGTGACCAATAGCAAGCCCATGCCGGGCAGTAAGCAGGTATACACTCCCGAAAAGGAGTCGCATGTGCTGAACGATGCGATCCTGGCAGCAGCCCAGAACCTGTCCCACCGTCCGCGCCAGAACCGCAAGATCATCTTCGTAATCAGCGATGGCAAGGAATATGGCAGCCGCGCCAGCTATGCCCAGGTGTTGAAGGTGCTGCTGACGGATGAAATCGCGGTCTATGCCATCGGCGTGGACTCAGCCGCCATGCCGCTCTATAACAAGATCGAGAAGGCCCGGATTCCAGGCTTCGGATACAGCAACATCCTTCCGCGATACGCCAACGCCACCGGCGGCGACGTGCTGGACGAGTTCTCCAAGGAGTCCATCGAGAGCGCCTATCAGCGCATTACCTTGGAAGCTCGCAATCAGTACACGCTGGGCTATAACACGGCGCAAAAACCCTCCAGCAACTACCGCGACATCGAAGTGCGGGTGAGGCGTCCCGGGCTGGAGGTCTTCGCCAAGCACGGCTACTACCCGCTGCCTCCGCAAAGGGCCGAGGTGCAACCCCTGACGCCCGATCAGCCGCCGCCGGGCAGCCCAGGAACGACGGCCCCGCCACCGCAATCGCCGCCGCAGTAGTAGAAATAGTTTCCAGTTTCGAGTTTCAAGTGTTCATTGCGTAGAACTCGTTTCATGAATCTTTCATCCCGAGGGAGCGCCGCGACCGCATTTGACGCGGTCGTGGCGCGAGTCGAGGGGCCTGATTTTCGCCTTTCCTCCATTCCTGAACCCACCTCTGTCACGTCTTTGAGCCTAGAGGATTTTCCCCGCATACCCGGCTGATGGTCACCAGCCAAGTTCATCCGTCCACTTGAAACTGGAAACTTGAAACTCGAAACTATTTTTCCTTAAAGCTTCGCAGCATCTGCTCGAACGTTGGGCGCAGCTTCGAGAAGTCCTTCTCGGGTGCGATGAATACCAGGTAGATCACTATTCCGTCCGCGCGCTGCGTGGTCACCAGCCAGTCGCGCTCCTGCAAAGCCTGATTGCCTTGCTTGATGGGCGAAGTCCCGATCATCTCTTGCGAGCGGCCCGGCACGCCGTTCACGCGAATGCTTTCATCGCTGCCCACAGTTCGCAGGCCGGGATTCGACTGCCGCAGGTTGGTAATCAATTGATGTGTGGCCGCGTCGAGTGACAGGTTGGTCTCGGGCTGGAAATCGTCGATGATGACCCCGTAAGCCACCGCATTCTGCGCCACTCCGCCATCCGGCGCGATGGTCACCGAGGACGACGGATCGCCGTACACTTTCCAGTTCGAGGGATAGCCTATTTCGAAGGCAATATTGCTCAAGGTCTGGAGGTCGCCGTTGGGCGCGGGAATCGAGCCGCTAATTGCGACGGTTGACTGGCCTGGCGCTACTCCCTGGCCCTCCTCGATCTGCTCCGCCGTCAGCGGATGCCGCGCCATCGCAAGCTGTTTTACGCGCTTGAACTCCGGCGTGTTTTCGACCAAGTGCTTCGGCGGGAGGGTGGCGACCTCGTTGTTCACGGACTGAACGCGATTCCCTGGATTGGGGTGATCGCTGAGGAACTGAATGCCTGCGTTGCCTTGCGCCTCAAGCTTGCGGAAGAACTCGGCCATCTGTCTGGGATCGTATTCGGTGTCGTACATGATGTCGGTGCCCATCAGGTCGGCTTCGTTCTCAGATTGCCGGGAATTGTGCAGAAAATACGACCCAACGCCGAAGCTAATGCCCATCAGCGTCAATTGAGCCAGGATTCCGGAACCACCGATGAGAGCGCCCAAAATCTGCAATGGCAGTTGCGCCTCCATCTGCTTCGTTGCCGCGCGGGTGCCATGGCGCAGCACGATGTGAGAAGTTTCATGCGAAATCACGCCAGCTAGTTGCGCTTCATTATCGGCTGCCTGAATGGTTCCCAGGTTGATACAGATGGGACCACCGGGAATCGCAAAAGCATTGGTCTCCTTCTGATTGATCACATGGAAGGTGTACGGCCACTTCTCCCCGGGAGCATGCACCACCAACTTCGCGCCCAACTGTTGCACATATTTGGTGATGGGATCGCTATCGGGCAGAAGCGGTAGCTTCTTGTTGGTTTCAGCCGCCACCTGTTGTCCGATTTGGATCTCCTGGTCGCGCGCGAACGCGTCGGAGCTGGTGGACGGCTTGAAGCGCGCCTCCACGGTTTGCGGCGCCGCCAACGCAATCGCCAGCAACAGCGCGGCTACCTTCATGGGGAGCTGAGAAGAGCGCATACCCGATCTATCTTACCCACCGCCTGTCCGGGCCCGGGCCATCACAGGGTAAGTGAAACTGGACAAGCAAATGACGCGTGCCCTCGGTAATGTCTCAGTTTGCCATTGTTCGGGAAGAGCGGGCCATTCCATTAAGACCCAAGCTGAGACACGTCGTGGAAAAGGCGCGATCCTGTCTCTCGCGGGCATCCATGTCAGGCGATAAGCGATAATGGGCGAAAGCATGTTTCAGCAAATTTCATTGGCAAGTGTGGTGCGCAGTAGCGCAAGGGCCGCGCACGCAGCTAGCCTAATCCTGTTGGCGATCCTGCTGTGCCTCACGGCATCGGCAGTGGCCCAGCCGGGCGGCTCCTTGGCAAGCAACCCTCTGAGCTCGCTCCTAGGCAACAAGACCGCTTCGCCAGCCAGCCAATCCACTCCTGCGCCCCCTCCGCCCGGCGAGGCGCTGCCTCCTACAGCCATCCCGCTGCCCGATGTCGCAACCCGTGCTGAAGATTTGATGCGCCTGCTGCGCGATCTCGTTAGCCAGCTACCCACGCGCGAGCAACTCGATGCCGTGAAAGCCACGCTGACGGAACGCGATGCCACGTTGCAGGCCAAAAAGAAAGAAGTTGAGGCGTTGCTGGCTGGATCTCCCAGTTCGCTGGAGCTGCGGGAGCAGGAAACGTACTGGCACGCCTTCTCCACCGAAGGCGCCACCACACGACGGCAACTGCTGGATTGGGCCAATGCCGCGCAGTCGGCGGTGCAGCAACTGCAGGGCTTGCAGCCGCAATGGACAGCGACCCTGGAGGGAAACAAGAAGACCCCCGACCTCGGGCCCACGCTCGACGTGATCCGGGACGCCGTCAAAGGCATTCAGACGACACAGTCCCAGGCGCAGGACCTGTTGCGAGTGATCGTCAACCTGCAGGTGATCGCCGCCAATCAGCACCAATTGGCGCTCGAGATGATGGACGGGCTGGCGAAATCGCGCGCGCAACTGAAAGACCGCGTGTTGCAACGCGACAGCCTGCCGCTGTGGCAGATTTTCCTGCGCCGGCAGCAGGGTGAGCCGCTGTCCGATTTCTTTCGCAACGCCGGCGCACGTGTCATCGGCATTAAGTCGTTTGCGCAGGAGAACTCAGGGATATTCTCCACGCTTGCCGTGCTGCTGCTGCTGTCGCTCTTCGGCGCCTACCGGTTGTCGGTCAGGACCCGCGGAATTCAGCCGGCCGGAGAACCGCAGGCAAGGGCGCTGGGGATCACGCGGCATTGGTTTGCGCTCGGACTCTTGCCGCCCTTGCTCCTGGCAATCCTGCTGGCGAGTCAGGCGCCTCTGCCGCTGATCGGCCTCGCTATCCTGCTCTCGTTTTTTTCCATCCTGGTGTTGTTGCCGCCGCTGATCGAACCTCGTTTCCGCATGCCACTGTACTGGGTAGCGGGAGTTTACGCCTTCAACGCTGTCCTCAATTGGGTCACGCTCTCGTCCGCCGCCAAGCGCGAGGTGCAGTTCCTCGGCTCCTCGGTGGCGGTCGTGCTCTTCGCCTATCTCTTCAGGCCTAAGCGCATGGCCGAGGCGGAGAAACGGAGCGACCCGCAAAGGCTCCTTATCTTCGGGTCGCGGGTGGCCATCGCGGTCCTGGCCCTGGCGCAGTTGACAAACCTATTTGGGTACTACCAGCTCACGCAGTTTCTGACCACGCTGTGCGTCTACAGCACCTTTATCGCCCTTGCGGCATTCACTGCACTACGCGTCTTCACTCTGCTGTTGCTGGCCGCTATCGAAGCGCCTTCGGCTGAGCGGTTGGCGGTGGTGCGCCTGCACCGTGCGGCCATCGCCCGCTGGGTGCCGCGCGTGTTGCAATGGGCCGGCGCCCTGGTGTGGCTCGGCGCCACGCTGGACCTGATGAACGTGCGCACATGGGTCAACCAGCAGATCGTTGCGCTGTTCAACTTCAATATCGTCGGCGGCTCCGGCAACATCACCCTGGGCGGCGTGCTCAGTTTTTGGGTGATCCTGCTGGCCGGGTTTGCATTTTCCACCTCGCTGCGCTTCCTGTTGCGGGAAGAGGTGCTCAAGCGCCTGCACTTGAAGCGCGGTATCCCGGAGCTGATTTCGACCACTCTGCACTATTTGCTTCTGCTGCTGGTCTTCCTCTTCGCCGTGAACGCGGGTGGCGTGGCCCTGAACAAGTTCACCGTGATCACCGGCGCCCTGGGGGTCGGCGTCGGCTTTGGCCTGCAAAACATCATCAACAACTTCGTCTCCGGGCTGATCCTGCAATTCGAGCGGCCCATCCGCGTGGGCGATGTCGTGGAAATTCAGGCTGGCCTGACCGGTACCATAACCCGCATCGGCATCCGCGCCAGCACCGTCCAGACCGTCCAGGGCGCCGAGATTATCATTCCCAATGCAACCTTCATCTCCAGCAACGTGACCAACTGGACGCTCTCCGAGGCCAGGCGCCGGCTGGAGCTGCCGGTTGGCGTGGCGTACGGCACCGATCCCAAGCTGGTGAAGGACCTGATGGAGCGGCCCGCGGTACAGCATCCCGACGTCCTCACCTCGCCCGAACCCGCCGTCTTTTTCAAGGAGTTCGGCGACAGCGCGCTAAACTTCGAGCTTCAGTTCTGGGTGATGCAGGAGAGCAACGTTGTAAAGGTGAAGAGCGAGGTTGCGCTCGAGGTCATGCGGCTGCTCTCCGAGGCGGGCATCGAGATTCCCTTCCCACAACGCGATCTTCACCTGCGCGGGGTGGATCCAACCGCGGCTGGGCTGTTGGCAGGCAATGGGGCAAAGTCTGTCTTCGCGGAAAACGATGCGGACGTTGAACTGGGGAGCCGCAGCAAGAGTCCGGTCGCCGGAGAATGACCCCGCAACACGTCATCTTCCGTCTCCGGCTTACGAAACCCACCGCTCCTCTTTCCTGCTGCGACAATCCAACTTGCGTTTACGACCGTCGAGCGCGGGTGCGATCGTCGCTGGCGTAGAATACGAACATTCGGCATCATTCGGTCCGCTGTGCGAGGAGGGCGGCCGTGACCCTGGAGGTATCCAGCCCTTGAGCAAACTTCCGCAGACCCTGGGCGAGCTTCGCAGCAGCTCGCAGTTTTCCGAGCAACGGGTGCGCTATCGCCGCGTCAAGGACGAAATGCGCGACAACCTCATCGCGCGCTTGCGCAGAAGTGGGCCCATCTTCCCCGGCATCGTCGGCTACGACGATACGGTAGTGCCGCAAATCGTGAACGCGGTATTGTCCCGCCATAATTTCATTCTTCTCGGATTGCGCGGACAGGCGAAGAGCCGCATCCTGCGCGCACTTGCGGGGCTACTCGATCCGCAGTTACCCTACCTGAGCGGCTGCGAAATCCACGACAATCCCTACGCGCCGATTTGCCGCCGCTGCCGCGAATTGCTGGCCAACAATCCCGACGACGCGCAAATTTCTTACCTGGCTGCGGACGATCGCTACGTGGAGAAGCTGGCGACCCCGGACGTCACCATCGCCGACCTGATCGGCGACATCGATCCCATCAAGGCGGCCAAGGGCGGCCACGAACTGGGCAGCGAGTACACGGTTCACTACGGACTGTTGCCGCGCGCCAATCGCGGCATCTTCGCTATCAACGAGCTGCCCGATCTCGCCGGCAAGATCCAGGTGGGTCTGTTCAACATCATGCAGGAAGGCGATGTGCAGATTAAGGGCTACCCGGTGCGCATGCCGCTCGATGTGGCTCTGGTCTTCAGCGCCAATCCTGAGGATTACACCGCACGCGGCAAGATCATTACGCCGCTGAAGGACCGCATCGGCTCCGAGATTCGCACGCATTATCCGGTGACCATCGAAGAAGGCATTGCCATCACCGCGCAGGAAGCGTGGACGGCGCGCAACGGCTTGCAACTGCAAGTTCCCGAGTTCGTGAGCCAGGTGATCGAGCAGATTGCGTTCATCGCCCGCGAAGATAAGCGCGTCGACAAGCGCTCCGGAGTAAGCCAGCGGCTGCCCATCAGCGCCACGGAAAACGTCATCTCCAACGCCGAGCGGCGCGCCATTCGTTCCGGCGAGAAGCTGGTGGTCCCGCGCATCGGCGACATTTACGCCGCCCTGCCCGCGATGACCGGCAAACTCGAACTGGAATACGAAGGCGAACTGAAGGGCGCCGACAACGTGGTGCGCGAGATCATTCGCGCCGCCATCGCTCGCACCTACGACAAATATTTCCACGGCAACAGCAACATGAGCCAGGTAGTGCAGTGGTTCGATCTCGGCGGCGAGATCCAGATGCGTGACTCCGCCAGCGCGCAGGAAATGCTGCACAAGCTGCGCGGCATCCAGGGATTGCTGGACAAATTGAGTGGCCTGGGCTTGAGCGGAAAAGAGCCGTCGGAGGTGCTGGTCTCGGGCGCTGAGTTCATTCTCGAAGGCCTGTACGCGCACAAGAAAATTGGGCGCAGCGAGGAGCGAATGTTCACCGCGGGCGAGAAGCAGCCGCCGCGTGAGAAGCGGCCCATCCGCGATGAGGACGACGAGGAGCGCGAGTTTCGCAGACAGAGAAGGCCGTTCAATTAGGGGCCAGGTGTTAGGGGCTGGGAAAAGCTTCAGCGATCCAGCGCCTCCGTCCGCGATTGCTAGTTGCTAACGGCTAAACGCTAAGAGCTAAAAGCTAATGGCCCGATTTATTCGCTACAAAAAATACGTTCCCGAGCCCGCCTCCGAGATGAGCATGGAGGACCTGCTCAGCGCGCTCTCCGACTACCTGCTGCAGAGCGGGTTCCAGCAACAATACCAGGACTTCTACGATCTCAAAGACGCCGAGCAGACGCTCGAAGACCTGCGCCAGGCCATCGCCGAGGCGCTGCTCAACAGCGACATGCTCGACCAGCAGATGCGCGAGCAGATCGAGAACATGAGCCCCGAGCAGATGGAAGAGTTGATCGAGCAGGTCATCGACCGCATGGAGCAGGAAAACTACATCAACGTCGATCAGCCGCACGATCCTTCGCGCAGCTCGACCGCAGGCGGCCAAGTCGGTGACGCCCAATCACAGGCGCGCTTCGAGATCACCGACAAGGGACTGGACTTTCTGGGCTTCCGCGCGCTGCGCGATCTGCTGGGCTCGCTCGGCAAATCGAACTTCGGCCGCCACGACACGCGCGACACTGCCACTGGCATCGAGGCCAGCGGCGCGTCGAAGACCTACGAATTCGGCGACACCCTGAACCTGGACATCACCGCGACGTTGTCGAGTGCGATCCAGCGCGAAGGCCTGCACCTGCCACTGAACATCGAGTACAGCGATCTCCAGGTGCATCAGTGCGAGTACCAATCGTCGTGCGCGACCGTGCTCATGCTCGACTGCTCGCACTCCATGATCCTGTATGGCGAGGACCGCTTCACGCCGGCCAAGAAAGTTGCCATGGCGCTCTCGCATCTCATCCGCACGCAATACCCGGGCGATTCGCTGTCGCTGGTGCTGTTTCACGACTCGGCGGAGGAGCTGCCGCTGTCGCAACTGGCGCGTGTCAAGGTCGGACCGTACTACACCAATACACGCGAAGGTCTGCGCATGGCGCAGCGCATCTTGCAACGCCAGCGCAAAGACATGAAGCAGATCGTGATGATCACCGATGGCAAACCCTCGGCGCTCACCCTGGAGGATGGCCGCATCTACAAGAACGCCTTCGGACTGGATCCGCTGGTGGTGAGCGAGACCCTGAAAGAAGTTTCTAAGTGCAAGCGCGCGGGAATCCTGATCAATATCTTCATGCTTGCCTCGGACTATGGGCTCATCCAGTTCGTGCAGAAGGTGACGGAAATGTGCCGCGGCAAAGCCTACTTCACCACCCCCTACACCCTGGGCCAGTATCTGCTGATGGACTACATGTCAAGGAAGACCAAGACGGTGCATTGAGGCAGTGGTCAGTGGTTAGTGGTCAGCACTTGACCGGCACCGTCATTCATTCACCGATCCCGCCAACTACACAAAAAGGACCGCCGGTCAGCGGCCCTTCGCGTGCTAAACTCTAGAACTGATTACCAATCTTTGCTAGGCGCCAGGTTTCGGCTCCTCTTGGGGCACCGTCTCATCGGCCTTTTGCACTGCGGCTTCCGCGGCCTGGAAGCCAATCTTGGAATGGGTCCCGTCGCAGAAGGGTTTGTTCACCGATCCGCCACAGCGGCACAGAGAAAACGCTGTCTTGCCGGTCAAGTCGTACGGATTGCCCTCGGCATCCACCAATTCGATCGTGCCCTCGGGCGCCTCCACGCGGAACGGCCCATTCCTGCGGACCGTGATTTTCACTTGTGCCATCAATCTCCTCCATTCGTGCGCGGCGCAATGCGCCATCTCCGATTGTAACGGAGTTCCCACGATTCAAACCATGGCTGCTGCATCGCGGCTGGAATCCTGCATTCGCCATCGGGAACTCGGAGAAGAATCCAGAGACGAGCGATGTCGCCGCCTCCACGCCAAATTCTGCGAACCTCAAAGGAATGTAACTACCTTCTACGTCGGATGTTGTCGTCACGAGCGCAGCCGGGATCCCCGGCGAGTGCCGGTTTTGCACTCGCCGGGGTGGAGGAGCGAGGGATACGCTTTTGTGTGGTTATGGAAAAAGCAGATTCCTCGCGCCAAAAGCTGGCGCTCCCAATGACAACAACGCAAACAAAGGACTTAGCCGGACGATCTTGC
Source organism: Acidobacteriaceae bacterium (assembly GCA_003160215.1). Taxonomy (GTDB): domain Bacteria; phylum Acidobacteriota; class Terriglobia; order Terriglobales; family Acidobacteriaceae; genus Bog-257. The sequence goes on along the minus strand of PLQW01000115.1, from coordinate 24,808 downwards.
AGAGTTGTCATTCCTGTTTCAACCTGCCCAGCAGGTCCGTTGCTCGTAATGACAATTCATGAATCACGATCCACCCGTTGCGCTCAGTGCCTTGGGCTGAACCCCGATCAAGCCAAGCGCTCTCTGCGCTACTGGGTGCCAAGAGCAGTGTCTTATGGTGTCCCGTACACCCGTTTGTACACCTCGGCGTTACGCACGATGGCCTGCACGTATTCGCGGGTTTCGGTGAACGGGATGGACTCGACGAACTCCTCCACGTCGCGGAAGTTGCCCGACGCGCGCCAATCCTCGACGCGCTCGGCGCCAGCGTTATAAGCAGCCAGGGCGTACTCCGTCTGTCCGCCGAAGTGGTCAATCATCTGGCGGAAGTAGCGGGTTCCCAGTTCAATATTTGTAGTCGGATCGAGCAGCGAGTCGGTATTGTAGTGCTGCAGTCCCGCTTTTTTGGCCTCGCCCTTCCCCGTCTTGGGCAACAGTTGCATCAGCCCGTAAGCGTTGGCATGGGAGATGGCGCTGGGGTTGAACTCCGATTCCTGCCGAATCAGCGATGCCACCAGGTAAGGATCGATTCCGTTCTCGTCCGAGTAGCGCCGCAGTGCATCCCAATAGGGGCGCGGGAATAGTCCGTGCCAGTAGGGCGCGGGGAGCGCGTCTACATCCATGGCAAAATATCCCGCGATGGCGCGCTTCAACGCCTGTAGCGCACGGAAGTACTCGCCCCCGCTGGAATAGATGTGCGCAATTTCCAGCATCTCCCACGACGGACCGGTCGAGCTGCCGGCTTGCAATTCCCGAACCGCCAGGTCAGTCACGCCAGCATTTTCCAGCAGCCGGGCGCGCATGTAGTGAAGGTCGTCCTCGGGTGGGTCGGTGACTTTTGATTCGGCATCGTACGCCGGCGCCGAACCGATGTGCTGCAGCGACGCCACAATTACCGAGGGAGCCGCAGGCAAGACCGCCAACCGCTTGCGCGCCAGCACGCCGTAGTAGTAGTTGCGATAACGCTCCGCAAGCTTCTGGTAGTACGCCCGGGCCGCGCCATACTGACTCTCGTCCTCCGCCATGCGCCCCCGCCAGTACATGGCATTCGGAACTTCGTTGGTGTCGGGATAAAACTCAATCTGCTCGTCGAAATATTTCCTGGCTTGCTCCTTGCGGTTCTGGCGGTAGGTGAGCCAGGCGCACTTCCAATGCGCGTACGCCGCTTTCGTTCCCGACGGGAACCGCTCATGAAGCTCGCGGTAATAGTCAATGGCGCGGTCATAATCCTTGCGTAGCAAGTACATGTTTCCCGCGGTAAACAAAGCCGATTCCAGCCACGGCGACTTGGGAGTGGTGCTGCGCATGTGCTCCAGGATGGTGGTCAGGGCGGCTTCGTCATTGGCATTGCGGGCAATCTCGGCACGCTGGTACCACTTCTCGGCGCTGGCTTCGCTGCCATCGTCGGGAATGCGATCGAGAGCGGCGCGGGCATCGCGGGTATTGCCATCGTGCATGTAGGAATTGGCGAGCTGAATCAGCGCTGCGGATTGCTCTCCCGGCGGAGCGAGATCCGCCAGGGTGCGATACTCGTCGGCCGCTGCGGGATAGCGACGCGCCTTGTAGAGCGCCTCAGCGCGCTTCAGGTGCTCGGCGTAGGTCACCGGCGGAAGCGAAGCCACCTCCGGAATCCTCTTCAAATCCGCGGCTGCATTATCGGCGGTGTAATTGGTGGCATAGTTGTAGTAAACGTGACGCAGGATCTCCTCCCCAGCTCGGTCCTGTCCATTCTGCACCTCCGCTTTGCCCAGGAAGTATTCCGTCTCGGCGCTGGCGGGCGTGCGATGCGCTTGAAGCGTGCGCACCGCTTCCGCCGGCCGATTGGTCGCCAGTAGCGCCCTGGCGTAAGCAATCAACGCATCGTGTGCGTAGAGCGAATCCGGAAAGCGAATAGCGAAGTCCCGCAGATACGCAAACGAGTCCTCGGGATTGTTGCTGAGCACGTACGAGTTGCCGATAAAGAACGCCGTGTAATCCTTCAATTCGCCGATCTGAGGTTGCGCCTTCTGCATGGCGGCGATCGCCGCCGGATACTGCGCGTCGAGGTAGTGCGCGTATCCGATGGCGAACCAGGCCAGCGCTCCAGCCTCCATTCCAGCATGGGCGTGGGCGTACGTTTCGACCCCGGCATAGGCAACGGGAGTGCGAAATTCCACGAGCTGCCGCGCCATCGGACGTAAGTCGCTGGAGGCCACGAAGGTCCGCTTCATGCTGTGGGCGCGGGCAGCCGTTACTTTCTTACGCGGCGCGTGATGCTGGGCAGACGCCGACTTTTTGCTCGCCGACTTTGTTGATTTATGGGTGCTGGTACTGGAGCCAGGCTTTTTCTTGTGGGCGGAGGAGGTCTCTTGCGCAAGCACTCCATTGCCCAGCAAGGCCAGCACAAGGGCCAGAAAAACGACGTGGAAGCGACTTTGAGGACTCACTGGATTCAGTTTAGCGCGATTCCTTCCAGCCCGGGCCGAAACAATTCATTTACGAAATGGGTTCCCGCCAGTGACATCTGTTGGACTCGCGCGTCCGTACAATAGACGTATTTCCACCAGACCCGTGAGTCAACGGAGCAGGCAGCGGTAGCTCGACCAGTAAAATTTTGTTTCTCCGGCTTTCCCGAATCCTCGGCGGTATAGGTACAATGGCTTTCGGGATTTTTGTGCTGGGGCGTAAACCACCCCAAGCCGCGCAAAAGCAGCGCGCCTTGGGGGCCCTGGATTAAAATCCTGAATCTTGCAAACATGGGAACCATCCAACCAAAGGTAGAAGCGGCTGGCGATGAACTTACGCTAGTCCACGCGGCCAAGGCCGGCGACATCAGCGCTTTCGAAGAGCTGGTGAAGCGGTATGACCGCAACGTGTTCCGGATTGCGCAGCACATCACGCAGAACCGCGAAGACGCGGAAGACGTGGTGCAGGACGCTTTCCTGAAGGCGTACCAGAACCTGGCGAACTTCCAGGAGCAGTCGAAGTTTTACACCTGGCTGGTACGGATCGCGGTGAACGAAGCGCTCATGCGCTTGCGCCGCCGGCGTCCCGAGCGCATGGTGTCGCTCGATGAGGACATCAAGACCGAAGAAGATTCCATGCCGCGCGAAGTCGCGGACTGGTCTCCGAATCCGGAACAGCTTTACAACCAGGGTGAGTTGAAAGAGATCCTGGGCAAGACGATACAAGGGTTGCCGCCAAGCTTTCGCACGGTGTTTGTCTTGCGCGACGTTGAGGGGCTCTCCACCGAAGAGACGGCGGATGCCTTGGATTTGAGTATTCCCGCGGTCAAGTCCCGCCTGCTTCGGGCCCGGCTGCAGTTGCGTGAACGGTTGAGCAAGTATTTCAAAAATCGTACTGGTGGAGATGGCAAACAGTGACCTGCTCTGATTTTCTGAAAGAGCTCACCGACTACCTTGACGACTCGATGGACGCTCAAACGCGAGCCGAATTGGAGGACCATCTTCAGTGGTGTCACAACTGCTACGTGGTCTGCAATACCACCAAGATGACTATCGAGATCTACCGCGACTCCCACTTGTACGAACTTCCCGACGACCTTCGCACCCGGCTGCGGACGGCTATCGTCTCCAAGTGCGAATGCCACAAGAGCCAAGCCAGCGATCCTCAGGGACAGAGCGACTCTCCTACTACCAAGTAGCTCGTTCCTAACGGCATCCATTCCAACGGAGCGTGCCAGCCTGCGGTTGCGCCTGATCTCCGGTCTTTGGGGCACCTAGCGCTCATAATCAACTTCCCTGTAAGCCGATGCCAGCTTTGCACAGCATGCAACTCATTTCGTCTCCCAACTTGCCGATATCTAGTGTGGCCCTCAGCTTTGCAATAGCACTTTAGAGAAGGCACTTTAGTAATCTTAAGGTTGTCGAAACGGGAACGCTTGGTTGGTTCCGTCAAACCTTTTCCGTAGCCTTCGAATCTAAAGATCCAGAAACGGGTTATCTTGCGCAAGAGGCTTGACCCAACTTCGCGCCGTGATTCGGGCGCAGTCCCCTGGTTCTCCTTTGCTGGGGGGCGAGAGGCGGCTTATGAGTCTGTTCGATCTGGTCTTCGGTTGTTCGCACCAACGTTGCAGCTTTCCCATCACGGTGAAAGGAAAACTTCGGCGCAGCGTAGCCGCCTCAGTCACCGGAACCTATGTCGTGTGCCTGGATTGTGGCAGGGAATTTCCTTACGACTGGACGGAAATGAAGCTGGTTCGCTCTAAGCCGCAGAGTTCGCCGGCTCCCAGCCCGATCGCCATCGCGCCGGGCAGGAAGGCGGCCTAGTTGCCGGCGTGAGCCAGCCGATTCGTACCTGCGGGAATATTCGTTCGCAAATTAGAAGGGCGCTCATTCGAACGCCCTTTTGTATTCGGGTTGGCCCGCGCGAATTCCGCGGAGTACGGCCCGGCACTCTCCAACCTTCGGGCAAGAAGCTGCGTAAAATAGGTTTATGGCGACCAACTCCAGCACGCCTGTCTTCCGGCGACCGACCGCGATGGAACGCGCGTTCAACCGTTTGTTCGGATTCCTGGTGGGCCTCGGCTTTGGACTGAAACACAATTACCTGCTTCAGGTCCGAGGGCGGAAAAGCGGACGGCTGTGCTCCACTCCGATTGATCTGCTGGAGATTGGCGGCAAACGGTTTCTGGTGGCGCCACGCGGCCGCACGCAGTGGGTCCGCAACGCGGAAGCGGCAGGTGAGGTTACGCTGAAGAAGGGACGGTCGCGCCAGAGCTATCGCTTGCAGCCGGTTGCCGATCCAGAAAAACCCGAACTGCTGAAAGCTTACCTGGATAGCTTCAAGACCACCGTGCAGCGCTACTTCCCCGTCCCCGCCGGTTCAGCCGTCCAGGTTTTTGCGAGCCTCGCTGCAAACTATCCGGTATTCGAGCTGACAGAAAGGTGATCGTTTGCCGACAGACAAGATGAGCGCTCAAACTGAATCTGGCTCGAACATGATCCGCAAATAGCAAACCGGCGGCACGCGGCCGCCGGCAGAGCTAGATTCGGGCGATGCTACCATTGACCTGCGCTGGCGATGAAGTCGTCATCGCGCCGTTGCAAGGTCGGGCGATCGTCGCCATCGTTGCCAGGCTGGCCCTTGTCGCTGTCCGCGGTTTGAGTGCGCCGTAGCGAGGGCTTGGTGGTGTCCTTCTGTTCGATGCCCTTCTTGCGGTTTTCCAGCGCGGCCAAGCGGGCCTTCACATCGTTGAACTCAGAAGTGTTGACAATGTATTCCGGACGTGCCGGAAGGACTGCGCGTATCTCTTCCTGGGTCTTGAGAATTCGATCGGGAGTCGGCGGATGAGAAGCGAAGGCCTTGGCCAAGGTGCCCGGCTTCTTCTTTTCCTGCGCCTTGATCTTCTCAAAGAAAGAGACGAAGGCCTGCGGATCGTAACCGGCCTTGTACATGTACTGCACGCCCAGGTAATCGGCTTCCGCTTCGAAGCCGCGCGTAAATTTCATAAAGGTCAGCGGCAACGCCAGGTTCAAGGCCATACTCGCGGCTTCATACACGCCCCAACTTCCCACGAAGATCAGCGGAATCGAAGCCATGCTCGCGTAGTTGGCGCGCGTCATCTCGCGAGTCGCGTGCCGGGCCGCAACGTGCGCGATCTCATGCGCCATCACCCCCGCCAGTTCGGCTTCATCGTCCGCGGCAAGGACGAGGCCGCTGTTGACGTAGAAGAAACCGCCTGGCAAGGCGAAGGCGTTGATGTCGTCGGAGTCGATAACCTTGATGGTGAAGGGCACCTTGGCGTCGGAGTTGCGCACCAGGTTCTGGCCGATGCGGTTCACGTACTCAACAATGACCGGATCCTGGATCATCCGCGCACTCGACTCGATCATCATGGCGTACTGCTTGCCCATCTTGATCTCGGTGTCGTACCCATACCAGTCCCCGATACCCTTGCCTGAGCCGACCTTGCGATTACCGATGTCATCGATGTCATTCTTGCCCTTATCGTGGGTGGCTTTGGGTGCGTCCTGCGTCGATGCCGGCGTCGACGCGCTGCCGGCGGGAGCAGTCGTGTCAGAGCTCGTGCCTGCCGCAGGTTGAGTTTGGTCTTGTGGATTGCTTGGTGACTGCGCTGATGGTGCCTGAGTTTGCGTGGTGTCCTGCGCGAACGAAGGAAGAGCCAGGAGGACACTCAGCAGCATTGCGGTTGCAACGGCGAGAGGGCGTGACTTCATGGAAAACTCCAGTGCCGAACGCTGAGCCACCTTGCCGGGGTGGTACTTGCGCTCATTATAGACTCGGAGCCACTTTGTTGCACGTTGGATTCCATAAAAAGGTGACGTCAAGCTGCTTGTGTAAAAACGCGGAGGGTGCGGAGTTTCCATTCCAGGTTGAAGCGCTGGAAAGATGGAGTAGATGATGCGATCCACGCTCTGCGCGTTCACGAAGCGGACCATGGGCCGAGTACGACGGCGAACCTCCGCGAAACTGCATTCGATGATATTGGTGGTGCGCAGCTTCTTCCACAGGTGTCGGGGGAAGCGGAAGAAGGACAACTATTCCGGCAAATCCGCTTCCAACTGTGCGACTCTGGAGCCGCCATCCTAACGGCAACAGCCGGGGTATCGCACGCCACAGGTCTGAACCTTTCGTCAGGGTTACAGATCGGACGAAATATTTGAGTACCACGGGCATCGTGCACTGCTTTAGACTCGCGGAGTGACACATTGATCTTTGCAGCAAGATATTGGAAGCGACGTGAATCTTATGGAATCCCAAACACTCCTCGGCCTACTATCCTCGCGGTGGATGAGTCCATGCACGGACATGAGCATGAGTTCTGGACGGTACGCGGCCTTGGAGTGTGGCTGCTAGCGATGCTGGGAGCCATGCCATTGAATTTCGTGAGTTACGTTCTCTCTCGTTAGGTACAGCTTTTCCAGGCACCAAGGCGAAAAGTACTGTGTTGAGGCCTTCCCATGAAAATCCGGAATTGCCGGATGTTACTCCACATTCCGCAACCCGCAAGGCGAACCACGGACTGCCCGCATCTGCTTGGGAACGGGCACGATTTACGCATTCACGGGGTACATCCGTTGACGGGTAGAGGAGATGCGCTCTGCTACTCGCAGTTTGAGCTGCGGAATTGTCGCATCTGCTCCACCGGACAGGTTACATTACTGAAAAGTCACATTGCTGAAAACAGACTGATGAAGATCGCCAGCGAAAGCTGCAACGGTTTGCAGGAACTTCATAATCTTTGACGCGGAAATGGCCGCTAGCCGCAACCCGGGAGACCAAAGCATGAGGACACGGTCGTCTTTTTATACCTCCATATTGTCTTGCTTGATACTGATTGCCTCCGCGGTCGCGCAGGCGCAGGACCCGCTGCCGTCGTGGAATGCCGGGCCGGCGAAGCAGGCGATCCTTAACTTCGTGAAGGTCACGACCGACCCAGCGAGTCCGAACTTCGTCCCACCGGGGCAGCGCATCGCCACCTTCGACCAGGACGGCACCACGTGGGTCGAACACCCCATGTACACGCAGTTCGTATTTGCCTTTGAGCGGGTCGCCGAGCTGGCGCCGCAGCACCCGGAATGGAAGACCACGCAGCCATTTCAGACCGTGCTTTCTGGCGACAAGGCCGCGCTGACGAAGCTCACCATGAAAGACGTGGAGACCATCATGATTGCCACCCACACCGGCATGACGGTAGATCAGTTCCATGGCATCGTAAAAGACTGGCTGGCGAAGGCGATGGACAAGCGCTGGGACCGGCCTTATACCGGCCTCACTTACCAGCCCATGCTGGAGGCGATGCAGTATCTCCGCGCCAACGGCTACAAGACCTACATCGTCACCGGCGGCGGGCAGGACTTCGTTCGCGTCTATGCCGAGCAAGTGTATGGTGTCCCGCCGGAACAGGTCATCGGCTCTGCCCTCGAGACGCAATATACCTATAGCAAGCAAGGCGAAGGGGTCCTGATGCGTCCCCCGAAGCTGCTGCTGAACGACAATTTTTCCGGCAAGCCGGAAGACATTTATCTCTTTACCGGCCGCCACTCCAAGGCGGCGTTTGGCAACTCAACCGGCGACCAACAGATGCTGGAGTACACCCAGGCGGGCGGCGGAGCACCCTTGATGATGATTGTGCTGCACGATGACGCACAGCGCGAGTATGCCTACGGTCCGGCCCAGGGACTGCCTGATACCAAGGTCGGCGCCTTCACTCAGGCACTGTACGACGAAGCCAAGTCGAAGGGTTGGTTCGTCATCAGCATGAAGAACGACTGGAAGCGGATTTTCGCTTGGGAGAAATGATCCGACAATAGCGGAGGTTGGAATGGTTGAACGGTCCATTTCACATGAACGTTGGTAAAACCCACTCATCGCGACCCTCGCCCGAAGCGGATGACCACGGGAAGATCGCAAGGGTCGTTTGACTTTTTTTCCCACTGTGGCGGCAAACGAACGAAGGCAGCCCTCATCGTCCCTCAGGTGATTGAGATCTCAACACCATTGCACTCAAAAGGAGAAATGGAAGAGTGAAGACAATCCGAGAGTGCGTCGTCGGGCGGCGCACCGGCCTAAAACATCCGATGGAAACTTCTTTTGTCTGTAGGGTTCGGCGAGTACTATGTGATGCGATCTCGCTCCGACGAGATAAATTGTAGAACTCAACGATAGGACTGAAGAGAAGCGAGCACAGAGTTTGCGGCAAAACTGGGTACAAATCAACCGGTAGTCAAGGTGTAACGAGCCTTTTTTCCGGAGCGTACTATGGGTTTTCTCGATGTTTTTTCCCTGCTGATACTGCTTGGCCTGATTCTTGGGGCAGTGTGCTTGATCTTGCTCCTTGCCTACACTCCGGGCGCCATTGCCAGGAAACGCCGCAGTCCATGGGCCGAAGCTGTCAACATCGCAGGATGGGTCGGCATTCTGGTGTTCCCCATCTGGATACTGGCGCTGGCTGCGGCATTCATTCGCCCGCGCACCGGCGAAGGCGCCGCGATCGCGATCAGCGAAGCTGAGACGGCTGAATTGGCTGCAACCATTTCGTCGATTTCGGAGCGCCTCAACAATCTGGAAAACGGGTTGCGAACTGTGCTTCCGAAGGTAGTGCCCTCTCGCGCAGAAGGAGCATAGCCATGTTAGTGGCGATACTTGTTATCGGCTACGTGCTGGTCTTGCGATACCTCGACCAGAAGAACCGGGAGAAAGACCGCCTGAAAGCTGGGCTCTCTGTGCCATCGGGACCGGCAGACTACGCGACCATCAAGAAGGCTTTGGCGGAAACCTCGGAGCGGCTAGCCGTGGTTGAAGGCCAATATCGCGAGCTGGTGCAGCGCCTGGGGGTGACTCCGTGATTGCCTTTCTCGCCGCCGTCTATTGCATTGGCCTCTACCTCATCTTCATCAAGTTTCGCTGGCTGCCGTTCAATCTGCTGGCGCAGGTCCTCGTGGGCGCCGTAGGCTTCATTGGCCTGCTAATTGTCCTGTTCGGTATGAACTACACCCAGCCGTTTTCCATTGGCACTACCGTCTCAGGCGTGACAACGCAGATCGAGGCGCGAGTGCCGGGCAAGGTAATCGAAGTGGACGTCAAAGACGACCGCTTCGTGAAAAAGGGCGACGTGTTGTTCAAGATGGATCCCCAGCCCTATGCAGACCAGTTGCAGCACTCGCAAGCGTCGTATGCCGAGAGTGAGATCCGGACTTCGACCGCCATTCTGCAAGACACTCAGACGGTGAACTCTGCGACAGCGCAGACCCAGGCTTTGCAGGCGGAAATCTCGGCGACCCAGGCCGCAATCGGCGCCACCCAGTCGCAACTCAACTTGGCCAAGACCCGACTGAAGGAATATACGGAACTGAAGAGCAAGAACGCTGGCAGCCTCTTCGAAGTGGAGAAGTACGAGACCGACGTCAAGGCGCTGACCGACCAGGTACTCGCGCAGAACCAGCAGATGGCCGCCCAGAAACAACAATTGGTTGCCGCCCAGGCCCAACTGGTTCAGGCACAAACGGCACTCCAGGAAGCCATCAAGATCCAACCGGAAATCCTGGCGGCAGCGAAGGCTGAAGTTACCGGCGCCCAGTGGAGTGTGGACCAAACCACCGTAGTCGCACCCGACGACGGTTACGTGACTCAGGTGACTCTGCGGCCGGGAACTATGGTGTCCATCGGGCCGGTCATGGTTTTCGTCAATCAGCGAAGCAATCCGCTGCTGGTTGCGACTGTGATGCAAAATTATGTAAATGTAGTGAAACCCGGGGCCGAAGCCGAGGTGGCCATACCCGCGCTACCGGGCAAGATATTGCATGCAAAAGTACTTGGGATAGAAAAGGCGACCGGCTCCGGCGCTCTGTATCCCGAGGGCCGGCTGAAGCGAGCCTACGAGCCCGCGATCCCCGATCGTATGTACGTCGTGCTCAATCTGGAAGACGATTTGAAGGACATCGTCATACCGATCGGCACCAACGGCTGGGTCTCAATTCGGGGTGAGGACTGGAAGGACCTCTTCATTATCCGGCAGGTCATCATGCGCTGGTACACATGGACCAACTACGTCTTCACGGGCTACTGAGCCGGGAGAATAGGGTGAATACAAACGGCAGCAAATCCAGGAGGTTCTTAGCAGGCGCCGGCGGCGTTATTCTGCTGCTGCTTTCTGCCTGTGCCGTCAAGAAGCCGCCTTCCACAACGCAGACCATGAACAATGCCCTGCCTCCGACAACGAAAATCCCAGAGCAATGGACGGCTCAGGGAACCAGCGCCGCTCCCGTTGAAACCGGATGGCTGAAGAGCTTCAACGATCCCCAAATGGAAGCCATTGTGGCCGAGGCCCTTAAGAACAACCTCGATCTGCAGGCAGCGGCCACCCGCGTCCAGGTAGCGGCGAACCTTGTCACCGAGGTGCATGCTCAGATGATGCCGATGGTTGGTGTCGTCGGCGCCGCCCAGTATCTTGGCCGCTACAATCAGAAAAAATCCACCGGACAGCGCAAGGGCGTCTTCAATGCGTCGAGCCTTCTGGGCGGGGTGTCGTGGGAAGTCGACCTTTGGGCAAAGATTCGTTCCCAGGTGGCGGCTGCCAAGCAGGGGCTTGCCGCAACTGAATTGGACTACCAGTGGGCCCGGATGTCGCTGGCGGCGGCGACCGCCAAGGTGTGGTACCTCGTAACCTACACCTTGATGCTCGAGAAATATGCCGAGCAGAACGTAGCCATCGACCAGCAACTACTGGACGTGACCGTCGCCCAATTCCAGGTTGGAAATGCCGAGCAACAGCAAGTTGACTTCGCGCAGGCGCAACTGGCGCAATCCCAGGCCCAACTGGCCAATGTCAGCAACGCCCATCTGCAAGTGGTTCGAGCGCTGGAAGTGCTTCTGGGCCGCTACCCCGCAGGCGAGATCCAAACCGCCAGCGCCCTGGCTGCCCTGCCGCCTCCCGTGCCTGCGGGGCTGCCGGTCCAGTTGCTGGAACGTCGTCCGGATGTGGCGGCTGCGGAACACAATTTCGATGCTGCTTTCCATCTGGTGCAGAGCGCCAAAGCGGCACAACTGCCTTCGCTGGCGCTCACCGGCGCTGGCGGCTATTTGACCAATGAAATCTACCAGGCCCTTGCCTTCCGGCCCTGGGTTTGGACGGTGGCGGGAAACCTTCTCGCTCCCATCTATACGGGCGGCTTGTTGCAAGCCCGCGTAAAGACCGCTGACGAAAACCAAAAAGCGGCCCTGGCGCTCTATGGACAGACCATATTGCAAGCCTTTGACGATGTCGAGGTCACGCTGACCAATGAGCGCTATTTGAAGGACGAGGCCAAGGACGCTCAGGGCGCCCTAAACAGCATCCAGGACGCGCTGACCCTGGGGAGGGTGAAATACGACGTGGGGCAGACCGACCTGTCGCCGGTGCTGCAATTGGAGAATGTGGTGTTAGGGACCGAGATGGCGACGACAACTATTCAATACGACCTCATTGCCAACCGTATTGACCTCTATCTCGCTTTAGGCGGACCGTTCTGAGGAGGCTACCTTGGTCTTGAACCGGCTGCTCGTTTATTCGGCCAGTCAGCGCAGCATTTCCAATCCAACGCCGCCAGCTTGCTGCATGGGTTGATTAACCAGTTTTATCGGCGCGGGCCGCCACCGCGCAAACCATCAACAGAAAGAAGGAGACAACATGAGAGCAGTTCGATTCACGAGGATTTCCAACTGGTGGACACTGGCCCTGCTTATTCTAGTTGTACTGGCCAGCAAACTGCCCGGGTTCGCCCAGGCGAAAAAGCCGAACATCATCATCCTTATGACCGACGACGTCGGCTGGATGGACTTAGGGGTGTACGGCGGGGGTGTGGACCGTGGCGCGCCCACGCCCAACATGGACCGCGTTGCCGCCGAAGGCATGCGCTTTACCCAGTACTATGCCCAGCCCACCTGCACGCTGGGACGTCTTGCGGTCATGATCGGCCGTGAGCCGGTTCGTGCCGGGATCCTGAACGTCTTCATACCCGGTGACCCCAACGGGATCAGCAAGTCAGACATAACCCTGCCTCAGTACCTGAAGAAGGCCGGCTACCATACCATGCAGACGGGCAAGTGGCACCTCGGCGACAAGGTGCAGTACTATCCCACCCAACACGGGTTCGACGAGATGCACTACATGTTGCCGTACTACGGCAACGTGTATACCTACGACGACACCAGCTTCTATCCCGATTTCCCCAGCAACGATCCGCAGTTCATGGCGTATTGGGGCAAAATGAATCTCAAGATGTGGGAGCAGAATCCCGGGGACAAGGATGCCACCGCCATGCTCGACGGCCGTGAATTCCGCACCGCGGAGTTGAAGCTGGTGGACCAATGGCAAACCGAATATGTCACCAAATGGATCAAGCAGCATGCCAAGGACCCCGAGCCCTTCTTCATCGACCTGAACTTCATGCGCATGCACAACCCATCGGTCATTCCCGATGAGGATGTGCGCAAGTCACCCGGCCAGTATCCCTATACCGACGGCCTGATGATTCTCGACCGGCAGGTCGGGCAGGTCATGGCCGCGCTGAAGGAAGCCGGCATCGATGACAACACCATCGTCGTCTGGACCACCGATAACGGCGCCTGGATCGACACCTGGCCGGACTCCGGCAACACTCCCTGGCGCGGTGAGAAGAGCAGCACGTTTGAGGGCGGCTTCAAAGTCCCAGCCATGGTGCGCTGGCCCGGACACGTTCCCGCCGGCGTGGTAAGTCACGACATCTTCTCCTGCATGGATTGGTTTCCCACTCTGTCGGTGATTGCCGGTCTGCCCGCGCCGCCCCGGCACTGGGTGGACAACTCGGGCACACCCATCGTCTTCGATGGCCTCGATCAATCGGATGTCATCCTCGGCAAGGGACCCGGAAAGCGTGACACCGTCCTGTTCTTCAGTGCCAGTGGCGGCATCGCGGTGCGCCAAGGCCGCTGGAAGTTGACGTACAACTCCCATGATTCATGGTTGGGCGTGAACCGCAACCAGACGGCCGCATCCCTGTATGACGTGCTCATCGATCCCTTTGAATTGCACGACATCGTATTCATGGGCTCTGCCCCCATGTCCGACGCCATGAAGACCTCTCCCGGCCGAAGCCCCTTGCACGACCACGGTTGGATCATGCCTGCGCTGGGCATGGTGTTGAAGCAGACGTTTGCGGAAATGAAGGAATATCCCAACCGCTTCCTCGGCCTCGACGGTGAAGTCTTTTGGGAGGCGCTGCCGGAGCTGCCGAAAGACCTCTCCGTACCGCCGAAGGGAGCCCAGATACCACAGGACTAGGCCCTTTGCAGTTACTCAAGACGCCGCCTCGGCCACGCGGCTGGGGCGGCATGGTTGACTCCGAGTTCAAGATGCACCGCTTCTTCCTGCTCATCCTGTTTGGCGTAATTTCGCTTGCCGCGAATTGCGCCGATAAGCAGTCTGACTTACAGCGCCTTCAGGGCAAGTGGATGGCGACCGCCGCAACACGCGATGGGAAGCCCGTTCCAGCCGATGAAGTCGCGGGCCGGATGCTGCTCATCAAGAATGATCGCTATGTGCTGGTGAACAATGGCACGGTGGTCGAACGCGGATTTCTAACCCTTGGTCCCACCCAATCGCCCAAGACGCTCGACACGACTGCGATGGTCGGCGGCGATGGCGATCTGCCACAAGTCCCCGCACAATGGATCTATAGCTTCGAAGGTGACAAGCTTCGTTTGCGCGGCAACGGACTGCCCGGCAAACCTCGGCCGCAGGACTTTTCGTCCCGTCCGGGCGATTCGTTCTTTACGATCGAATATCGCCGCGCGAAACCCTGAGCGTCGGCTCAACACCTCTGTTGTCTCTATCTTCTTCGCACGGTAATACGGTCGCTGAAGCGGCGCAAAGATGCACATACAAGCGTGCAAGATTCCAGCGTGGCTTCGCTGCAATCATGGCCCTGGTTATATCACCGGCCCTCGGCATCTCGGAACCTTCCGCTAAGGATATCCTGGATCGGTCTTCGAGCTAACCGGGTTGAGTGGTCCGATTGCGCGAGGATTGTATGAAAGCAGCGGTTCGGATGAGGCACATTTTGTCGAAATTATTGCTTTACGTCCTGACATTGCAGTGCGCGCTTGCGGTTCCGGCGAAGAGCGTAAGAGTGAAGGCGGCTGCGGTACTGTGGCACGGGCGGTGCGGCTTGTCAAAAACGGTGCGCGCCATCCGGCGCGTCGGCCAAAGGGGTCCCCGTCTTGGCTGGGCGTGACAGGAACTGCCAGAGTTCCTGCCAGCACACCGTCTATTGACCCAGGTAGCGGGCTACCTTAAACGCGGTGTCGAAAAGACCATGGGGGACCGTTAGTAAGTAACTCCCGACCGCGACGATCTTGCCGTCGGATTGAATTGCCAGGCCGTTAGCACTGACGGAGGCGCCAAGTCCGAACGAGGTAACGACGGTGCCATTGCTGCCGAATGTAGTATCGAGCTGGCCGGTCGGGGTGTATCGAGCCAGCGCAAACGCCGTCAGCGGGAGGTGGGAAGCTGTACCCAACATCACAATGTCACCGCTCGGCTGCACCGCTAAACCCGAAGTTGCTATAGCTGTAAAACCGGGAACAGAAGTTACTGTACCGCCGTTGGTGCCGAAGCTTGCGTCCGTACTTCCCACGCCCAGGTAGCGAGATACCGCAAAGCTAGAGGCCGCAATGCCGCCGACCGGTAGAACAGAGTTGTTGGTCAGACTCCCGCCTGAAAGAAAATCCCCTGTTCCGAGAAGAACTAGACCGGCTGCAGTTCCGGGGCTGGCCAATTGGCCGCCAATTCCGAAGGTGGTGTCGAGACTACCGTTCGAGTCATATTGAGAGATAAAGCCGCTTTCTCCCGAAAAGGAAGATGCCACCAGGATCTTTCCATTAGGAAGAAGGGCCAGCCCAGTGGCCGGAAAACCAGCAGTCCTCGCCGTGCCTCCGGTCCCAAAGCTGTTGTCAAACTGGCCGTCGGACAGAAAACGTAGCAGGTAACGGTTGGCCACCAAAATCTTGCCGTCCGGTTGAACAAGCACACCGGTTGTCGGTTCGCCAGGGAAATCATTACCGAGCGACACAATTCCCCCGGTTCCAAACGTGGAGTCAAGAACCCCAGTAGAGAGGTACCGCACCACAATATTCGAACCGGTGGCTACAATCGCACCATCGGTCTGCAGGGTGATCGCCGTAAGGGGGACGTCCTCTATGCTCGGTATGGACACAATGCCCGAGGTTCCAAAGCTTGTATCCAAGCTGCCATTGGTGTTGTAGCGGGCTACCGCAGGGACGGGGAAACCGGTGTGGCTGGGAACCCCACCGCAGACCACGATCTTGCCGTCCGGCTGGATGGTGACCGCGTTCGGACTGGCCTTGTTGGAGTTGCCTTGATCCCCGAAGTCCGTGGTTACAATGCCTCCATTGCCAAATGTCAGATCGAGGTGGCCAGCCTGTGCGGCCGCCTGCTGGGAAGCGATGAGTAGGATTGAGACAATCAACAACGAAGCGCGGTTCAATGTCGTGGCGTACATATGCTTTCCTCCTGATTAACTTGATCGCCCCCGAACCACGAGCGACAGTCGAAGGCGTATCTGACCGCAAGCCTAACGCCCCGTGGGCAGGAAGTTGTCACGAGATTGTCACCGGGCTGTCAAAAGACCGTCAAAATACCTGTAGGGGGTCAAGTACGAAGGCTATACGAAATGCCTTGAGCGCAGTCCTTCGGCGTGAAGAAGATCTCCTCTAGGACCGCCTCGGGATGGTTGAGCGAAAGGTGACTCGCGTCCGTAAACCAGAACCGCTTGGAAGCAAGGGGCGGGTCGGCGTCCACCATGCTACGGCAAAGATTCGCCGCCCGCTCGTGCGTTGGCGTCACGGTGAGGACGTAGAAGTTCGGAATGCCTCAGCGCTTCGTAGCGCCGCCGCTGCGATGATACTCTTCAAGGGCGCCCATCTTGCGGATGAAGTTCGACTCGCCCCTCGCCTGGCCTGCCGGTCGGGATCGCTCGTACTCACGGAAGAAATAGCTCGTGTTCGCAGCCGGGGGCTTCGTGTCGTCCTTAATTGGAGGCAGGTTGTTGAAAATTGTTGAATTGCGGCGAACTACAGTGTCCTAACCGTCACAAAATCGTCTACATTTCAAGTGGCGAATGAAAGACGAATATAATGCGCTGCGTAACTGCGAAGTGTCGCAATGGCAAGTGTTTCATTTTTTGGTTCAGGCCATAACTGCCCGAAAACTACCACCCTCAAAAAGCGAAATCACCGAGGCTTGCGGAAACCCTGGACATGAGATCTCATTTGCGAAGTGTTGGCGACGCCTTGCCGCTGTTCTACTGGAGGCAATTTTTTGCGGTGCTGGTACGGATCGCAAGCCGATCGAGGGCATCCGCGGATGAAATCGTCTCAACAACATCGGGGTGGCGATTTGCGCGTAAAATGTCTCCGGTTTCAAAGTCAAGAGAAAATTCCGGGTAAACAGTCTGCTCGGAATCCGCGCGGGCCAAAGCTGCGCGAAATCTTGGAGGAGGGGTTGCATGGCGCATGTGCAGATCACGATGCTCGTAGGGCGCACCATCGAACAAAAACGCCGCGCGGCGAAGCGCGTGACAGAAGTGCTGCGCGAAGAACTCAATGTCAAGCCGGAAAAGCTTACTATAGCCTTCGTTGAGGTGCCCCGCGACAGCTACGCGCGCAACGGCGTTCTTTTGTCCGACCGAACCGATCTCCAGTAACGGTGGCTAGACCAGCGGCACTTCTGAGTAAGCAGTCCCAAAACCACTTGATTCATTGAGCACGCTCTGATTGTCTGCTGGCGAGGACGAGAGCCTTATGGAACTAATGACCCTCTTGAGCATGTCATTTACTGCCTTGTCCAAATGCGTACGACTGGCGCCGACATCGTAAGCATTTCCTTTGGTAGCACCCGCCAGATCATAAAGGTCAAATCCAAAATGTCTGACTCGGCCTCCTATGAGGTCATGACTTGCGACCAGCAACGCAAAGCACTGAACATGACCGGATCTTGCCAGCTTCTTAACTTGAGAATATTTCGTCGTACTACCCAAATCATTCCCTTCCCCGATGACAATCAGAGCTTTGGAATCGGAACCATTTCTCGCCTCAAGCTTCAGCAGCGCAGCTTTGAGCGCGTCATTAAGTAGAGTTCGTCCGTTCTCACCACCCTCGACCTCCAAGTCGATTTGCGTAGAGGCTTTTTTGAGACCAGTTTCGAGTGGAGACCAGTCTTGCAATAAATTCACTTCGTTGGCATAGCCAATGACGAAACTCTCCGCCCCAAAGCCATCAAGGCGGTCAGTGATCGAACTAACAACTTCTCGTTCAAACTCGATCACGTTTTTCTGATGCGGGCTGGTATCAATTAGGACTCCGCGAGTCTCGGATTTGTGTCTGGTTTGGTCTTGTCTTGCGCAAAAATTGGAGGGTGCGTTGCTGTAGTAACAAGGAAGCATGTAAGTAGCCGTAACAAAACCATCCCAAACAGGGTTTTACGCTTCATTTCAACTCCTCTTTGCTGTGCGGCAGCAATTGGTCACTTGGAACATCCTCAAGGAGCCCGCCAAAGGGCCCTGTGCTACCGCAACTCGCGCCTGCCCACCGCCTGCCGCAGCTGCTCTAACGCACTCATATAAGTCGCGAGCGCCTGGCGATAGCTCAACTCGGTCGCGCGATAGCTACGCTCGGCATCCAGGAAGTCCAGCAGCGACGCCGCACCATGCTGGTAGGAAAACTGCGTGATCTCAAGCGATTGTTGCGCCTGTTGCAGGTAGCCTCCGTTATATAGCTCGACTACGTCTGCGCTATTGCGCAGTGCCTCGTAAGCGTTCCTAACATCGGTCAAGACCTGCTGCTCGGCAGCCCTTTCCTGAAACTGCGACTGGGTCAGTACGAAGTAAGTCCGGGCCACCTCGCCCTGGTTGCGGTTGAAAATCGGCAGCGGGATGTTGAAGTAAAAGGCGCCTAGATTCGAAGTACTAACGTGCGAATAGTCAAAAGTAACGTTTAAGTCTTGTTTGGCATTGGCTTTGGCCAGACCGATCTGACTTGTGGCGGAGGTGACGCTGCGCCGAGCGGCCTGGAGGTCGGGACGCAAGGTAAGAGCGCGGGCCTGCAAGTCCTCCACTCGTAGGGACAAAGGTTGGTAAGCGAGGTCGCCGGCGACATCGTAGTCGCGAGGGACGGAATCGAATCCCATTGCCTGCCGCAACGAGCCTAACGCTTGCGCCTTGGCAATGCGGGCCGCGCTCACGTCGCTCTGGAATTGCAGGGTCTGCAACTGAATTTTGAACAGATCGACCTTGCTCATTCCCCCGGCCTTGTACCGCTCCTGGCTGATATTTATGGTGTGCTGGTAGCTGTTGAGCAGTTGAGTGGCAAACTCCAGATTTGCCTTTGCCAGCAGAGCGGCGATGAACTGCTGGGCCGTATTCTCCACCGTGGTGCGCTCCGCATCCGCCACCTGTGCCTCGGTTACGGAGGTCACGTCCTGGGCTGCTTGCAAACGGTGTTGGCGCTTCCTTCCGCGCTCGAAGAGGTACCCCACTCCCACATCGAATTGCGCCGTGCTTTCGATGTAGTTGGTCGACCACAGGTCGGGAGTAAATAGCGGAAGATATTGCGCGTCCCACGACAACAGCGGATTGGGCCGCAGATTGGCCGTGACTTCCTGCTCCTTGTTCTGCGAGATCAGCGTGCGGTTGGCTTGCAGCGTGGGATTGTTCTTCTTTGCCAGTTCGATCGCCTGCTCGATGGTGATGAGCACTGCTGGCGTCTGCGGAGCCCCTGCTGCTGGTAGTTGCGGAACACCGGGTACCTGCGTGGTGTCCGTCGTCTGCGGCAGCATTTGCGCGGACGACGGACATGACTGCGCCAGCACCAGCAGGCCTGCCAGCACAATCGGAATGCAATACAACCTGCGGGAGAAGAAGTTCCTCATTCGGTGACCGCCTCCTCTTCGTCTGGCAGGACGTCGTTCGGTCCTGCCATCCATGCGTAGAAGGCGGGCAGCAGCACCAGGCTCAGGGCCAACTCGGTCAACAAGCCACCCACGATTACGATGGCGAAAGGACGCTGCGAGTCGGAGCCGATACCGTGCGACAACGCCGCAGGAACCAGCCCCAACGACGCCACCAGCATGGTCATCATGATTGGCCGCAAACGACGCGTGGCACCGAGCAAGACGGCTTCCTGCACGCTGTGCCCGCGACCGCGCAGTTGGTTGATGTACTCAATCATGATCACTCCCGTTTGCACCGAAACCCCGAACAGCGCCAGCAGTCCGACGCCGGTGGAAACACTGAAGTGCGTGCCGGTAATCAACAGCGCGAGCAGGCCGCCGAGTGGCGCGAGTCCAAGGTTCAACAACACCAGAAAGCCCCACTTGAAAGAGCGGAACATGGAATACAGCACCAGCATGATCACCAGGATGGTGACCGGTACCACGATTGCCAATCGGTGGTTAGCACGCTGTTGGCTTTCGTATTCGCCCGCCCAATCCAGCGTGTATCCTTGCGGCAGCTTCACCTCGCGATTCACCTTGTTCATGGCTTCTTCGACGGTACTGCCCAAGTCGCGGCCCCGGACACTGTACTTGATAGCGATGTAACGCTGGTTGCCTTCCCGATAGATCATCGAGGCGCCATTGTCCACCGTGATGTCGCACAGTTCGCCCAGCGAGACACGCTCGCCAGTAGGAGCAAGGATGCGAATGTTCGCGATGTCGTCGACGCTCTGGCGAAACTGTTCCTGGTAGCGAGGCACCAGATCGAAGCGCTGTTCCCCGATCAGGATCTGGCTCACCGGATTTCCTCCGACCGCGGTCTGGATTGCGTCCTGAACATCCGCGACGTTGATGCCGTAGCGGTCAGCCTTGGCCCGATCGATCTTGATGTCGACATTGGGCTGGCCGAGCACGCGGAAGAGTCCCAGGTCGGCAACGCCGGGCACGCCCTTCATCGCGGTCATTATTTCTTCGCCCTTCTGTTCCAGATCGTGCAAGTCGGAGCCGAAGATCTTCACCGCGAGCTCGCCCTTTACACCACTGACCGCTTCCTCCATGTTGTCAGCGATAGGCTGTGAAAACCCCCACTCTACGCCCGGAATCTCCTCGACCCTTTTGTCCATAGCTTCGATCAGCAACTCTTTCCGTCCGTGAAATTGCGACCGCCATTGGTCGCGTGGCTTCAGGTCAACGAAGTACTCGGTGTTGAAGAAGCCGGTTGCGTCCGTTCCATCGTCAGAGCGTCCCACTTGCGACACCACCTGCGTCACCTCGGGAAAACTGGCAAAGATCAGGCGCGCGTGGTCCATGATGCGCTGGCCTTCGGTCGGACCCGTGCTGGGAGACAGGGTCCCCCGCGCCCAGATGGATCCTTCATCGAGATGCGGCAGAAACTCCGAGCCAATCACACCTCCGAAGCTGAGATACGCGGTCAACGCGAAAACGAAAAGCGCAGCTCCGAGGGCGACCATGCGCCGCGCCAGAATCCACGTCAGCGTCTGCTCATACCGCGCGGTGATCCACGCCACGACCGGATTCCCCCAGGCTTTTACTCCCTTGCGGAAAACAAGGCTGGACAGCACTGGCGCCAGCAGAATAGAGAAGACGAGCGCTCCCAGCAGGGCAAAAGCAACGGTCCACGCCATGGGCCTGAACAACCGGCCTTCGACCCGCTGCAGAGTAAAGATGGGCAAGTAGGTGATGATGATGATTGCAATCGCGTAGAAAACTGGGCGCTGCACTTCGTGCGCCGCCGATCGGATGCTTTCGTCGATGGTGGTACTGGACTGTGCGCGGTTCTCCAGACGTCGCTGGATATTCTCGACCATCACGGCGGCACCTTCCACGATCATGCCGAAGTCGAGTGCGCCCAGGGAGAGCAGGTTGGCGGGAATGTGGCGCAGGTCTAGCAGGATGGCCGCGAAGAACAGTGAGAACGGAATGGTGATGGCGACGATTAGGGCCGAGCGAACATTCCCCAGGAAAAAGAACAGCACCAGGACAACCAGCAGGATGCCTTCCGTGAGGTTGTGCAGTACCGTGTGTGTGGTCAGGTGGACCAAATCGTCACGGTCAATGTGGGGAACAATTTTCACGCCGGGTGGCAGCACGTGCTTGTTGAGGAAGTCAACTTTGACGTCGATGTCGCGCAGCACCGCTTCGGCCTCGGCCCCCTTGCGCATTTGCACGATGCCTTCGACTACGTCATCGTTGTCGATGACCTTGCCATCGGCGTGACGAATGGCTTTCCCCAGCTTGCCCAGACGAATCTTCGGTCCCTGGGTCACGATGGCGACATCCCGCACGCGCACCGGCGTGCCATTCTGCACCTTCAGTACAGTGGCCCCGATGTCATCCGTGTTTTGCATCAGGCCAATCGCGCGGACGTTATAAGCCTGCTGTCCTTTCTCGATGAAGCTGCCGCCACCGTTTAGATTGTTCGCCGCGAGCGCCTGCTCCACCTGTGCCATCGCCAGCCCATACGAGACCAGTTTGTCGGGATCGACCTGCACCTGGTACTCACGCGTCTCGCCACCGAAAATGGACACCGACGCAACATTAGGCACCGACATCAGGTGCTTGAAAACTACCCAGTCCTGCAGCGCCTTCAAATCCATAATGTCGTACTGCGGGTTCGTGCTTTGCAGGGTATAGAAATAGATCTGGCCCGCAGGACTGAAGTCGGGACCGATCTGCGGATTCAAACCCGGCGGCAGACTTACCAGCGTGAGCTTTTCCAGCACCTGCTGCCGGTTCTGCAGATTGTCGGACTCGTCATCGAACAGGACGGTAATGAACGAAAGCCCTGCCAGCGAGGTCGAGCGCAAATGGGTAAGGTGTCCGACACCATTCAACTGTGTCTCGATTGGAATCGTGACCTGTTGTTCCACCTCTTCCGCCGCGCGTCCCGGCCACTGCGTGATGACCCAAACATACTTGTCGGCCACATCGGGATAGGCTTCGATGGGCAGATTGTGGAAGGAGATGATTCCCCAGATGAGCAGCAGCAACCCCATGGCCAGCACGAGCATGCGGTTGCGCAGCGCAAAATCAACCAGGTACCGGATCATGCCGCTTTATTCCTCCGCCGCGCTGGAAAACTGGAGCCCATTGGTCACGACCTGATCGCCCGCTTTCAATCCGCTGATAACCTGCTGCGATCCATCCTTTTCCTGCGCCCCAAGCTGCACCGCCACGCGCCGGAACTGGTTTTGTCCCGCCGGAAGGAATACCCAGTCCTTGTCGTGCAGATGGACGACCGCCGATGCCGGTACTACGACGCGCTCCACCAGTTGGCTGGCGCGAAACGTCGCCGTCACGAACATGCCCGCGCGCATGATGCCATGTGGATTGGGCAGCTCGATTCGAACCTTTGCGGTTCGCGTCGCCGGGTCCAGCACCTGGCTGATGTTGATGACCTTGCCGGGAAACCTTTCGGCGTAGCCATTCAAGTTGATTTCGGCGATGTCGCCCACATGCACGCGCGGCAGCATGTCCTGGTACACATCGCAGATCACCCAGACTACCGACAGGTCTGCGATGGTGAACAGGGCCTGCTGATTGTCGAGCGAGCGAACGCCCGTGCCCCCAGTAATCTGCTGATCGACGATCGTCCCCGAAATCGGCGCGCGCAACGGCAGCAACGGAGAAGGATTGTTCACGTCGCTACCCAGTACATGCACCCGCTGGATCGTTGCGTTGAGGTCGGCAGTGGCCTTGGCGTGGACGTCTTCAGCGTTTTCCAGATCGGCCAGCGCGATGGCGCCCTTGTCGTAGAGCAGCTTGGCGCGCGCCAGTTGCTTGTCGGCCAGTTGCTCATCGGCCTTGAACTTCTGGTAATCGGAGAACGCCGCCGACAGATCGGGACTGTTGATGAGCAATAGAACCTGGCCCTTTTGCACGTAATCGCCAAGTTTGGCCTCGATCTCAACTACGCGGCCGCCGCCTAGCGACACCACCGGCACCGAGCGATTCACATCCGGAGCAATGGCGCCGTTGAGGTGTATCTCGTCGCTCACTTTGCGGACTTCCACCGTGGCCAGCGGAAATTGCCGGGGATTCTGCATCGTGAAGACATTGGGGTCGGTATTGGTCTCCACGACAGCGCCAGCCGACGGTTCGGCCTTGGTCTTCGAGCAGGCCGACAACATCACAGCGACCAGCAGCAATGGGAGCAGTCCGCCGGCATGTGCCAGCGCTCGCCCCCGCAGGCTAATGCGGTTCTTCATTCAGACGTCTCTCTTCTTGGTCCCGGCATAGCCGGTCTGGACGAGCGGAATTATCCGCTAACGGATGCGTACCAGACCTACAAATGGGAAATTTGTACGAATGATTTGTGCCAATCGAGGCGGGCACCTGCGCCGAATCAGTTCCAGCAGGAGGGAGGAGCGCGTCCGGCGGATGGGACAATCGCCCCACTAAGGGGAAAAGTTTTCAAAGCCAGAGGATGCAATAGCTGCAAGGCAACCAGCGAGCACATCAGGCAGAGTGCCAGTGTCGCCGGCAACATGAACAGTGGAAGGCCCGCGGGCCTGAGGTGCAGAGGGGCAATCGAGAGCTGTACTCTCTTCGAGGCCTCCTCCATGACGGCCTGCGTTGGATGGAGGTCGTCACTGGCCGAAACGACAGGGAAAAGCAGTACCGCCCCGCAGGCGAGCGCCAACAGCGACTTGCGATAGGGAATCCGAGTAAGGTGACCGGACGGGCGACGGCTTCGCAGGAACCCTAGAAGGGCCACGACAGTCAGCGATATCCAAATCAGATTAAGGAGTAGTTCCATCTGCCGTCCCCGTAGCTTACCACCCCGTTCGGAGCAATTACACGTCAGCGACAGTCGAATTCATGGAATGTTTATTGTAATTGTTTTCGTCCTACCATGCTGCGGTGTGGTTCGCCAGAACCAGGAGCGCTTTCCTTTTTCTTGCCCGTTTTGTTAAGAATGGCGAGAGAAGGTGGCCTTGTGCCGTTCACCACGTACCTAGAATTCTGGACGTATCGTCGAATGGAACAAGCCGATAATGTTCGGTGGTCAGTCACCTGGACAGAATCGTTTGAGGCATTTGCCCCATCAATAAGCTCATTCGCAATCATCGGGAATGAGTTAGGCACCCGGTTCTTGAAGATTGGTAACACATCCTTGTATTTCCCCCGGCGGAGAAAGACAATGTGATTTTCAGGTTGCCTAATCCGGCCGAGTAACTATACGGTTCGCGAACCGATTCATAGTTGCGCCTGTGAGAAAACCTCGTGCCCATCCTTAGCAGCCTGTGGTGAAACTCT